>NZ_CP109446.1:999166-1340833 GCF_036227265.1 Streptomyces sp. NBC_01476
GGGTGGCCGGGCCACCTGGTCCCCGGACGGCGAACGGCTGGGGGTCGTGCGCCGGACCAAGGGCGTGCAGCAGTTCTGGACGGTCAACGCCGCCGACGGCTCCGCCCTGCAGATCACGCACGGGACCGCAGGGCTCGACGATCCCTCCTGGTCGCCGGACGGCACCAGGATCGCGGTGTGGAAGGACGTCTCCGGTCTCTCCCAGATCTTCCTGATCGACCTGGCCCACCCGGACGCCGCGCCCGTACAGATCACCCATGGCAGCGAACGCGCCCGGGACCCGATGTGGTCGCCGGACGGCAGATTCCTCGTCTACACCTACGGCAAGCCGCTCTCCGGCAGCCAGGGCGACATCCATGTGGTCGGCGCGGACGGCTCGGGCGACCGCCCGCTGGCCGCCAGCGGCGACCAGGAGATGGATCCGTCCTGGTCCCCCGACGGGAAGTGGGTGGCGTATGTGCGCGGGCCGGTCGAGACGCCGGCCGTATGGGCGGTCAGAGCGGACGGAACGGGCGCCAGGAAGCTCACCACAGGCAATGTTCCCGAAGGCCATCCGTCGTGGCGTTGACGGACCGCGCCGCTCTCACCACGGGTGATTCATCCATGTAACCTGCCGCGTCATCATCGGCAATGCGGAATTCACACGGCATCTAGTTTCGAGTGCTCCGATCGCGGCTAACCCGCTGGTCAAGGGGGTTCCGTATATTTCCCGCCACCGCGGGACGGCGATGGGTGCGCGTTATGAGCGAACTGCGTGTGCTGTCGGTTTACGAAGGCTTCTTTTCAGGCGGAGCCCGCATTCTGCACAGCGATGTGATCCTCGGTCTGCACGGCGGTGCGCAAGAGCACGCGGTGCTGACCGTGCAGGGCGAAATGCACCGGGAAGCGACTCGGCAGCGAATGGAGGACGACGCCTGTTACCGCTCCCTGACCGGCGCGGGCGTCCCCGTCACGGCACTGCGCCGCGGTACGGACGCGGCCGAGGGGGAGCCGTTCAGCGCCACAGAACTGGCGGCCACCGCGCGGGCGACGGCCGCCGCGGATGTGGTGCTGTCACTGAAGGAGCAGCCGCTGGCCCTGCTCAATCAGGCCGGTCTGCCGCTGCGGCCGGTTGTGGTCTGTCTGCACCGGTCCGACCCGGAGAACCAGGGTCCGGCGCTGGACGCACTGCTCGCCGCGGTCGAGGCGGGCCGGCTGCGGGCCGGCGTGTGCTGCGCGGAGTCGACCCGGGCCGCGTACGCGGCGGCCGGGGTGCCCGCGGAGCTGCTGCATGTGATCCCCAACGGGGTTGACCTGCTGCGGTTCCGTCCCGATCCGGTCCAGCGGGCCCGGTGGCGGGCGTCGCTCGGCATCGACGACCAGGCACCGCTCGTGGTCTTCGCCGCCCGGTACGCGGGCATGAAGAACGTGCCCCTCTTCCTGCGGGCGGCCCGGCGCTTCCTGCGCCAGGAGCCGCGCGGACACGTGCTGATGTGCGGTGCCGGGATGACCGCGGCCAATCCGGGGCTGCGGGCGGACATCGACGCGGCGCTCGGCGACGAGCCGTGGCTGGCCGAGCGGATGTCGCTGCTCGGGGTGCGCCAGGACATGGAGACGGTGTACGCGGCGGCCGACGTGGTGTCGCTCACCTCGTCGTCGGGCGAGGCGGCGCCGCTGTGCCTGATCGAGGGCATGATGTGCGGCGCGGTGCCGGTGGCCACCGATGTCGGCGACTGCGCGGAGCTGGTGGCCGGGCACGGGATGCTCACGCCGCCGGACCCGGCGGTGATCGCGGCGGCCTGGAGCGAGGCGGCGGCCGGTGCCGCCGCGTTCGCACCGGCCCTGGAGCGCAGCCGGGAGCGGTTCAGCCGGGAGCGCATGATCGCCGCCTACGGCACGCTGATCGAGCAGGTGCACCACGGCCTGGCGCCTGCCCCGGCCGCACTCCCCGACCCCTTCTAGCCGTCGCTCGGGCCGGCCGGCGGGTGCCGGTCGGCCGGGCCGGCGGGTGCGGCGCTCCGGGTTGCCGCCGGGCGCCGGCCGGCGGCAGCTCGCCGGCTGTCCGGCCGGCCAAGAGGTCTCAGGCCCGTCGTCGGGTCGGCCCGCGGCGCCCGCCGGCTGTCCGGCCGGCCCGCCGAGAGCTCTCAGGCCCGTCATCGGGCAGCCCGGCGGCAGCCCGCCGTCCGACGTCCGCGGGCCGGCCGGGCCGCCCAGAGCTTTCAGGCGGGCCGGTCGGTGAGTTCGTACAGGTCCCGGTAGGCGGGGAAGTCACCGCCGGGTCCGGTGACGCTCCGGGCCGCGAGGACCGCGTGCAGCACCGCGCGGGTCAGGGTGTCCGCGCCCGCGGCCAGGATCTCGTTGACCGCGCCGGCTTCGCTGTGGACACCGAACGCCGCGTCGCCGGGCGGCAGCGGGTCCGGCGGGACCAGGGGCCGGCGCCCGGTCGCCAGCGCGAAGAGGGTGTCGCCGTCGGAGAGGAGGTGCACCGGTCGGACCGCCCGGGCCAGCCCGTCGTGCGCGGTGCCGGCCAGCTTCTGTGCCTGGGCCCGGGTCAGCGCGGCGTCGGTGGCGACGACGGCGAGCGTGGTGTTGAAGGCCGGCGGGCGCACGGCGGTCAGCCGGGCGCGCGCCCGGGCGACCGTGGCCTGCGGCAGCGCGGAGCCGTCGAGCCCGAACTCGTCCGCCCACCCGGCCCTGGCCCCCCACAGGGCCCCGGTGTCGGGGTCCACCACGGAACCGGCCGCGTTGACGACCGCGAGCGCGGCCACCGTCGTCCCCGACGGCAGCAGCCAACTCGCCGTACCCACACCGCCTTTGAGGCCGCCGGCGACCGCTCCCGTGCCGGCGCCGACCACGCCCTGCGGCACCGCGGCGCCCTCCTCGGTGGCCGCGGCGGCCTCCACCGCGGCCCGGCCGAGAGCGGATCCCGGGCGGGCGGTCCAGCGCCCGCCCCGGCCGAGGTCGAAGAGCGCGGCGGCGGGCACCACCGGCACCACCCGGCCGGCGCCGACCGGGAAACCGCGGCCCTGCTCCTCCAGCCAGCCCACCACCCCGGAGGCGGCGTCGAGCCCGAAGGCGCTGCCGCCGGTGAGCACGACCGCCTCGATCCGCTGGACGAGGTTGCGCGGGTCCAGCGCGTCGGTCTCCCGGGTGCCGGGCCCGCCGCCGCGTACATCCACCGCGGTGACGGCGCCGCCCTCCGGGGCCAGCACCACGGTGACACCGGTCAGCCAGCCGTCCTCGCGCCGCTCGGCGTGGCCGACCCGCAGGCCGCCGACGTCGGTGAGCGCGTTCGCCGCGCCCGGTCGTCCCGCTCCGCTCACGTGCTCGTCCCGCCTTCGCTGCCGGTGCTGTCGGGCGCCGCCCGTGGTCGCGGCTACAGCTTCACATCCTCGCCGGTGACCGGCACGGCGTGCCCGCGCAGTACGGCGGTGACGGCGCCGGTCACGACTGCAGTTCGGAGCGGGCCGCCGCGTCCTCGCCCGCCTCCAGCAGGTTGGCGGCGGCGCCGACGATCCGCGGGTCCGGTTCGCCGACGACCTCCTCGTCCTTGTCGCTGTAGTCGAAGCGGGCCAGCACGCTGCGCATGGCCTCGACCCTGGCGCGCTTCTTGTCGTTGCTCTTGACCACCGTCCAGGGGGCGTAGTCGGTGTCGGTCTCCTGGAACATGGCGACCTTGGCCGCGGTGTAGCGGTCCCACAGGTCGAGCGAGGCCAGGTCCATCGGGCTGAGCTTCCACTGCCGCACCGGGTCCACCTGGCGGATGGTGAACCGGGTGCGCTGCTCGTCGCGGGAGACCGAGAACCAGAACTTCACCAGGTGGATGCCGTCGTCCACCAGCATCCGCTCGAAGGCGGGCGCCTGCCGCATGAAGCGGTGGTACTCGTCGTCGGTGCAGAAGCCCATCACCCGCTCCACCCCGGCCCGGTTGTACCAGGACCGGTCGAAGAGCACGATCTCACCGGCGGTCGGCAGGTGCGCCACGTACCGCTGGAAGTACCACTGCCCGCTCTCGCGTTCGGTGGGCTTCTCCAGCGCGACGACCCGGGCACCGCGCGGGTTGAGGTGCTCGATGAACCGCTTGATGGTGCCGCCCTTGCCCGCCGCGTCCCGGCCCTCGAAGAGGATCACGATCCGCTGGCCGGTCTCCTTCACCCAGCTCTGCAGCTTCAGCAGTTCTATCTGCTGCAGGCGCTTGTGGTGCTCGTACTCGGGCCGCTCCATACGGGCGTCGTAGGGGTAGTTCTCCCGCCAGGTGTCGACGACGCTGCCGTCGGGGCGGATCAGCACCGGGTCGTCCTGGTCGGTGTAGTCCACCTGCATCCCCGCCGGCAGCGGAGTCCCGTTGGTGGAGAAGCTGGTACTCATCGCCCGCCCGCCTTCTCGTCACTCGCCCGCCCGTCCCCTCCCGTGTCACCGCTGATGGAACTGGGGGATGATCAGATACAGCCCGTACAGCACCGCCGCCGCACAGACAGCAAAGCACGCACCGGCACTGACCTGCGCAAACGTACCATTGCCGCCTTCGGAGCGCACCGTGTCGCGTTCGGCGAGCGCGCGTACTCCGAGGGCGAAGACCGCCACCACACCGATGGTGGCACCGATACTCACCACGGCAACCTCTCCGAGGGATCCCCAGTCGATGCTCATGTTCCCTTTCTCCCTTCCTCTCGGCTGACTGTTCGGCTCAGGCGCTCACGCCGGCCTGGGCCGGCGGGCGGACCGCGGTGGTGGGGGCGTTGTTGACGTTCGCCGCGTGGACCGGGTTGCGGCGGGACAGCACCACGATGACCGCGGCGACGGCCAGCGCCGCGACGGCGATCAGCACGGTGCCGAGGGTGCCGCCGTGCACCACCGCACTGGCGGCCAGCGCGCCCACCACGCCGGCGGCCGGCAGCGTCACCAGCCAGGCCAGCGCCATCTGACCGGCCGTCCCCCAGCGCACCTCGGCGAGCTTGCGGCCGATGCCGGCACCGAGGATGCCGCCGGAGCAGACCTGGGTGGTGGACAGCGCGAACCCGAGGTTGGCGGAGGTGAGGATCACCGCGGTGGAGGCGGACTCGGCGGCGAAGCCCTGCGGGGACTCGATGTCGACGATGCCCTTGCCCATGGTGCGGATGATCCGCCAGCCGCCGATGTAGGTGCCCATCGCGATGGCGAGCCCCGCGGTGAGGATCACCCAGACCGGCGGGCCGGCGTTCTTGCCCAGGGCGCCGCAGGAGATCAGCGCGAGCGTGATGACGCCCATGGTCTTCTGCGCGTCGTTGGTGCCGTGCGCGAGGGAGACCAGGGAGGCCGAGGCGACCTGGCCCGCCCGGAAGCCCTTGGAGACGGTGTCCTTCTTGGTCCGCTGGGTGAGCCGGTAGGCGAGGTAGGTGGCGCCCAGCGCGGCCAGGCCGGCCACGACCGGGGAGGCGACGGCGGGAATCAGGATCTTCTCCACGACCATGTCGAAGTGCACGCCGCTGCGGCCGGCGCCCACCCACACCGCGCCGATCAGGCCGCCGAAGAGCGCGTGCGAGGAACTGGACGGCAGACCCAGGAGCCAGGTCATGAGATTCCACAAAATCGCCCCCACCAGCCCGGCGAAGATCATGCCGGGCGTGACGAGGGCGTCGTTGACGATGCCGCCGGAGATCGTCTTGGCGACCTCGGTCGACAGGAACGCACCGACCAGATTCAGCGCGCCGCTGATCAGCACGGCCACTTTGGGCCGCAGCGCGCCGGTCGCGATGGAGGTGGCCATCGCGTTGGCGGTGTCATGGAATCCGTTGGTGAAGTCGAAGGCCAGAGCCGTGACGATGACCATTGCCACAAGGAAGGTGATGTGGTCCATCTCACCAATTAAGCAGGGGCAGGCGTACGAACAGGGAAGGACACGTGAAGGTGCGGTACACGGCGGGGACCGGTCAGCGAGCGTCGCGGACCCGGCTGTTCGCCCTCTTCCCGCAGGCCTGCGGCCTGTCCCGGCTCAGCCCTGGGACCGGGTGTCCGCAGCGCCGGTGCGGGCCCACTCCTCGTCCGGTGCGGCCAGCAGGGCGCTGATCCGGGCGGCCGGCGGCAGGGGGCCGTGGTCGCCGGTGACCCGCAGGGCGGCGCCTGCCGTGAGGTGGGCCAGCCGCAGCGCCCGCGGCACGCTCTCGCCCCGGTGCAGTCCGGCGAGGAAGCCGGCCGCGAACGCGTCGCCCGCACCCACCGGTTCCACGACGTCGGTCCGCAGCGCGGGCACGGTGTACGGGTCAGGCCCGTCGTAGGCGGTGGCCGCGCGGCCACCGTCCTTGACGACGAGCAGCCGCGGGCCGGGCAGCAGGGCGCGTACGTCGCCGGGGCCGGTGATGCCCGCGCCCCACAGGGCCTGGGCCTCGTCCAGCCCGACGAAGACCAGGTCGGCCCGGTCGGCGAGGCCGCGCAGCACGCCGGGGGCGGCGCCGTCGGTCCACAGCGCGGGGCGGTGGTTGACGTCGAAGCTCACCGGGTGCGGACCGCGCAGCGCCTCCTCGACCAGCAGCAGGCAGGAGGCCGACAGCGCGGCGGTGATCCCGGTCAGGTGCAGCGTGCCGGCGTCCTGGACGGCGGTGTCGTCGAGCAGGTCGGGTCCGAGGGCGGAGGCGGCGGAGCCCTGCCGGTAGTAGTGGACCCGGGTCGCCACCGCCGCGGGGTCCTTCACCAGCAGTCCGGTCGGGCGGTGCGGGTCGGTGCGCACCGCGCTGACGTCCACGCCCCGGGCGGCCACCTCGGCGCGCACCCGCTGCCCGAACGGGTCGTCGCCGAGCGCGGAGACCCAGCGGGCGGGCACCCCGTGGTCGGCGAGGTACATCGCCACATTGGACTCGGCGCCGGCCACCGCGATCCGCAGGGCCGCCGCGCCGGCCAGCGGCCCCACCGGTTCTGGGACCAGGGCGGCCATCGTCTCGCCGACGCAGACCACCGGCCCTGCCACCGTCGAGGTCACTGGCCGGCCTCCGCCGCCACCGCAAGGAAGGTGGCCGCCCGCGCCCGCAGTCCGGCCAGGTCGCCGCCGTCCGCGGCGTCCCCCAGCAGCGGCGAGCCGACACCGACGGCGACCGCCCCGGCGGCGAAGTAGGCCCGGGCGGCAGCCGCGTCGACCCCGCCGACCGGCACGAAGGGCAGAGCGGGGAACGGGCCGCGCAGCGCCCGCAGATAGCCGGGGCCGCCGGCCTGCTCGGCGGGGAAGATCTTCAGCGCCTCCGCGCCCATCGCGAGCGCGGCCACCACATCGGTCGGGGTCATCACGCCCGCGAGCGCCGGCAGCCCCAACCGGCGGGCGGAGGTGACCCCGGAGCCGAGGCCGGGGGTGACCACGAAGTCGGCCCCGGCCGTGTGCGCGGCCCGCGCGTCCTCGGTGCTGAGCACGGTGCCGGCGCCCAGCGGCGCGGCGGGACCGAGTTCGGCCCGGGCCCTGGCTATCACCTCCAGGGCGCCGGCGCCGCTGAGCGACACCTCGATGAGCGCGACGCCTTCCTCGGCCAGCGCGACCACCGACCGGAAGGAGGCCTCGGGGTCGGTGCCGCGCACGATCGCGACGAGCCGGTGCGTACGCAGTGCGGCGAGCAGGTCCATCTGCGGGGGGCCTTTCTACGGGGCGGGGAACGGCGGTCGGCCGCGGGGGCGGTGACGCGGGACCGGGGTCAGGGCGACGCGGCGGGCAGGAGTGGCCGGCCGCGGGACGCGGGGACAGCGGCAGAGCCGGGGTCGAGGACGGGACGAGGGCGAGGCGGGGTCAGGGCAGGGGCGAGGGCTGGGGCAGGGACGAGGGCAAGGCGGAGTCAGAGTGAGGACGAGGGAACGAGACGGCGTCAGGGCGAGGGCGGGGGGACAAGGCAGAGTCAGGGCCGGGACGGCGGCGAGGCGGTGACCGTCAGCCGCCACCGGACCTCGCCCGTGTCCGGGACCCGGGCCGCGTCCTGCTCCCCCGCCGCCGCCAGGTCGAAGACCCGGCCGAGCATCGGCTCGACGCCGATCGAGCGGTACGGGGCGGTCTCGGGGAAGCCGCCGAGGTTGCGCCACAGCGCGACGGAGGCCGGCTGGTCCGGGGCGTCCAGGGTGAAGCGGAGAGCGTCGGCGCCGTCCCGGACGGTCGCCTCCGCCGTGGCCACGATCGCGCCCAGCGCCGTACCGTCGTCCGGTCCGAGCCGGTCGAAGCGGGCACCGCCGGCCGCCACCGGCCAGGTGAAACCGTCCCAGTGGGCGCCGCCGTCCGGATAGCAGCGGCCGGGGGTGCCGTCCGGGACGGTGATCCGGCCGTCGGGGGAGACGTCGAGCAGCGCGTGCGCCGCCCACAGGAAGCGGTAACCGGGGGCGGCGGTCAGCCGGTAGTCGGCGACCACGGCACCGGGCAGCTCCCGCAGCCTGCGGGTGAGCCGGAAGTCGGGGCACCGCACCGATGCGGCGCCGTCCGCCACCGACCAGGGCCTGCTCCAGGCGTCGCCGTGGTCCGGGGTGCCCCGGACGGTGGGAACGCACTCCTCCAGCCCGCCGGCGTCGGCGAACGCGTCCCCCGGCGAGACTCCCGCCCGGCGGGGCTCGTCGCGGTGCCACAGCCACTCCCGGGCGCCGACCCGCAGCGACGTCCAGCGCCCGCCGAGCCCCGGTTCTGTGATCACCCGCACCGGACTCACCATTCGGCGAACGACCCGTCGGGGTGCCGCCACACCGGGTTGCGCCAGGCGTGCCCGGCGCGGTCGGCGGCACGGACCGCGGCCTCGTCGACCGTGATGCCGAGGCCGGGCAGCGCGGTGCGGCGGGCGTGGCCGTCGACGAACCGGAAGGGTTCGGTGTCGACCAGGTAGGACAGCAGGTCGGCCTCCTTGTTGTAGTGGATGCCGAGGCTCTGCTCCTGGATGAGGAAGTTCGGTGTGCAGAAGGCGACTTGGAGGCTCGCGGCGAGCGATATCGGTCCCAGCGGGCAGTGCGGGGCCAGTTGCGCGCCGAAGGTCTCGGCGAGTGCGGCGATCCGGGTCACCTCGGTGATGCCGCCGGCGTGCGACAGGTCCGGCTGGGCGACGGCGATGCCGGCGCTGAGCACCGGCAGGAACTCGGCCCGCCCGTAGAGCCGTTCGCCGGTGGCCAGCGGCACCGGGGTGGACGCGGCGAGCGACGCGGTCAGATGGCCGTACTCGGGCAGCAGCGGCTCCTCCACGAACAGCGGGTGCAGCGGGGCTATCGCGTGCAGCACCCGCCGGGCGCCGGCCGGGCTGAACCGGCCGTGGAAGTCGACCGCGACATCGCGGTCCTGGCCCAGCACCTCGCGGGCCGCGGCCACCCGGTCCACCACGGCGGCGGTGCCGGCCGGTGAGGTGAGCGGGTCGGTGCGGCCGGCCGCGTTCATCTTGACCGCGGTGAAGCCGGCCTCGATCTGGGCGGCTATCTCCTCGGTGAGCCGGGCCGGTTCGTCGCCGCCGACCCAGGCGTAGACCCGTACCGCGTCGCGGACCGGGCCGCCGAGCAGGGCGTGCACGGGGGCGCCGTACGCCTTGCCCGCGATGTCCCACAGGGCGTGGTCGAGGCCGGCCACCGCACTGGAGAGCACCGGGCCGCCGCGGTAGAAGCCGGCCTTGGTGAGCACCTGCCAGTGGTCCTGGATCCGCAACGGGTCCTGGCCGATGAGGTGTTCGGAAAGGACCTCGACGGCGGCGCGGACCACTTCGGCCCGGCCCTCCACCACCGGTTCGCCCCAGCCGACGACCCCGTCGTCGGTCTCGATCCGGCAGAAGAGCCAGCGGGGCGGTACGAGGAAGGTCTCGATGCGGACGATCTTCACCGGGCGCCCTCCACCGTGGCGTCGGTGCCGTGGACCAGGTCGAGGTCGCGCACGGCCTGCTCCAGCAGGGCCCGCATGGCGGCCTCCGCGGCGTCCGGGTCCTGGTCGCGGACCGCGTCGAGCACGGCGCGGTGGCTCGGTACCGGGTCCTCCCCGTGCGGTGAGCTGTGCACGATCTCGTCGCGGTGGGCGAGGCCGGACTCGATCACCATCTCCATCCGTTCCAGCAGTTCGTTGTGGGTGGCGGCGAGCAGGGCGCGGTGGAAGGCGAGGTCCGCCTCGACGGCGTGCGCGGGCCCGCCGTCCTGCTCGCCCATCGCGGTGAGCGCCGCGTCGAGGGCGGTCAGGTCGGTGTCGGTGCGGCGCAGCGCGGCCAGCCGGATCGCGGCCGGCTCGATGATGCCGCGGACCTCCCCGAGGTTGCGCAGCAGCGCGAGGTCGGCGCCCGCTCCGGTGCCGCCGGCGAACTGCCAGCGCAGTACGTCGGCGTCGAGCAGGTTCCAGTCGGCACGGGGCCGTACGAAGGTGCCGCGTTTCTGCCGCGCGTCCACCATGCCCTTGGCCGCCAGCACCTTCAGCGATTCGCGCAGCGCGGTCAGACTGACGTCCAACTCGCTCTGCAGCGCTACGAGGTCGAGGGTCGCGCCCTCGGCGATCTCACCGCTGAGCACCCGGCGCGCGAGGGTCTCCACGGTCTGGCCGTGCACTCCGCGGCGCGCGTATGGCGTCATGTCGTTCTGCCTTTCTCCATGTCGGGTGCCATGTCAGATGGCGTGCCGGGCGGGTGGGGCGCCGGTCAGGCGGATGCCTTGACGACGCTCCAGCCGCCGTCCACCAGCAGGCTCGATCCGGTGATGTACGACGCTTCGGGGGATGCCAGGAAGGCGATGGCGGCGGCTGCCTCGTCGGGTCTGCCGAAGCGGCCGGCCGCGGTCTCGGCCACGGACTTGTCCCGGTCCTCCTGCGGCACCCGGTCCCAGGCCGCGGTGAGGATCGGCCCCGGCAGGACGGCGTTGACCCGGACCTCGGGCCCGTACTCGACCGCGAGCTGCCCGGAGAGCGAGAGCAGGGCGCCCTTGGAGGCGGCGTAGGCGGGGTGGCCGGGGATGCCCTTGTGGGCGTGGACCGAGGAGGTCAGCACGACCGCGCCTTCGTTGGCGCGCAGGTCGGGCAGGAGCGTCTTGAAGCCGAGGAAGCCGCCGGTGAGGTTGACCGCCAGCTGCCGCTCCCAGGAGGCGAGGGTCATCTCACCGGCCGGTGTGACGTCCACCGTGTACGCGTTGCTGACCAGCACGCCGACCGGGCCGAAGGTGTGCGCCGCCGCGGCGACCCGGTCCCACGCCTGCGGTGAGGAGACGTCAGCGGTGACGAAGGCGGCCCGGCCGCCGCCGGCCCGGATGCCGGCCGCGACCGCTTCCCCGCTCTGCTCGGCGACGTCGGCCAGGACCACGGCCGCGCCCTCGGCCGCCAGACGCTGCGCGGTGGCGGCGCCGATCCCGGAGGCGGCGCCGGTGACGACTGCCACCCGTCCGGTGAATCGGGCTGCGGTGACGTTCATGTGGCGGTTCGTCTCCTCGGGGTGGGCGCTTCTCGGCGACTTTAGTGAGGTGCTCGGTGCTGGGCCGGGAGGTCTCATCGCCCGGTCGGGTCCAGCAGCTCGATCAGGTCGGCGTCGTACGTCGCGGTCCACGCCAGCGGCAGGCCGTAGTGGAGCAGATGGGCGCCGCTGTACTCGGTGCCGGTGGCGGTGTCCCGGTAGCGGGCGGCCGGGTCGAGGCCGCGCAGCCGCAGCCGGGCCGGGCGGCCGGGGACCAGGGGCGCCCCGTCGAGCCGGCCGGTGCTCCAGGCGGCGACGACGGTACGGCCGCCGCCGGGTGCGTCGTACTGCACGCCGCAGGTGGCGTCGGTGGGGGCGCCGAGCAGCCGGGCCTGTCCGTGGTGGATCACCTCGCGCAGGTGCTTGTACCGGGCGACCCAGGCGGCGGCCTCGGCGCGCTGCCCGGCGCTCCAGTGCCGCAGGTCCGCGCCGATGCCGAGCACGCCGGCAGCGGCGAGCACGAAGCGGAAGGCGAGCGAGCGGGGCCGCGGGTCGAAGACGCCGGGGGCGTCGGTGACCCAGCTGCTCATGGTGTGCGGGGCGTGGGCGTGCAGATAGCCGTACTGGATGGCGAGCCGGTCCAGCGGGGCGGTGTTGTCGCTGGGCCAGACCACGTCGGTACGGGCCAAGGTGGCGTGTTCGATCCGGGCGCCGCCGCCGGCGCAGCCCTCGACGGTGACCTGCGGGTGGCGTGCCCGCAGGTGGTCGAGCACCCGGAGGTAGCCGGCCACATGGGCGGCGTCCAGGTCCTGCTCCCCCGCGGGTCCTGCGCCGGGCCGGCCGCGTTCGGTGGGCGGCCGGTTCATGTCCCACTTCAGGTAGCTGATGTCGTGGCCGCCGAGCAGTGTGTCGAGGGTGCCGATGACGAAGTCCTGGACGTCCGGGCGGCCGAGGTCGAGCAGCAGCTGCTCGCGGACCAGGGTGGCGGTGCGCCCCTCGGTCCGGTAGACCCAGTCAGGGTGCTCGGCGTACAGGCGGGAGGCGGGGCTGACCGCCTCGGGTTCCACCCACAGGCCGAAGTCCATCCCGGTGGCGCGGACCTGGGCGATGAAGTCGTCGAAGCCGGCCGGGAAGGCGGCCGGATCGGGCTGCCAGTCGCCGAGGCCGCCCTTCTCGTCGAGCCGGCCGGTGAACCAGCCGTCGTCCACCACGAAGAGTTCGACGCCCATCCCGGCGGCGATCCGGGCGAGTTCGAGCTGCGCGCCGGCCTGGACGTCGAAGCCGGTGGCCTCCCAGGAGTTGTAGAGCACCTTGCGGGTCCGGTGCAGCCTGTCGCCGGCCAGCTGCCGCTCGTAGCGGTGCCAGACGCGGGACAGGCCGTCGAGTCCTCCGGGGCTGAAGGCGCAGGCGAGCCGCGGGGTGGTGAGCGCTCCGCCGGGGCGCAGCAGGACGGCCCCCTCGTGGGGGACCCGGCCCGCTCTGATCCGGACCGCGCCGCCGGGTTCGGCGTCGGTGGTGATGTGCCAGTTCCCCGACCACTCCAGGGCGAGGCCGTAGGCGGGGCCGTCGGTCTCGGCGGCGTCCTGGACGGCGAGCCAGGGGGCGTAGGCGTGCCCCGGGGTGCCCTGGGTGGAGGCCATCTCGAACCGGCCGCGGACCAGGTCCAGTTGGTGGCGCTGGAACTCCTGCGCCCACTGCCCGGCGAGGTAGGTCAGCCGCGCACCGGCCCGCACGGGGACGTTGACGGCGGCGGAGTCGAGGTTCTCCAGGTGGAGTTCTTCGGCGCCGAGGTTGGTGAACTCGGCCCAGCGCAGGATCACATCGGTGCCGGGCACAGCCGCGTAGTGGAGCGCCACCCGCAGTCCGGTCGGCTCGTCGGTGAACTCCAGCCGCAGCGTGCGGTCTTCGTCACCGCCGGCGCCGGTGAAGGTCCACCACAGGCCGCGCTCGCCGCCGGGCCGGCGGACGGTGAGGTCGGCGCCGGTGAACGGCCGCAGCCCGTAGGGGAGGTACTCGGCGGGTGCCGCGTCGGCGGGGGTGATGAAGTGGGTGCGCCGGGTGGCGGGCAGCACCGGCGGCCCGGTCTCGGCGCCGTGCGGTCCCCAGGCGGCGAGTTCCGCCCACCGGCCGCCGTCCGCGAGCCGTACCGCGTACACGGTGTGCTCGGTGCGCAGCAGCCACGGGCCGGCCGGGAACTCCTGTGGGGCGATGGTCACTTGACGGCTCCGAGGTTGAGTCCGGCCACGAAGTGCCGCTGGAAGCGGAGGAAGACCAGGACGGTCGGGGCGGCGGCGATCACCGAACCGGCCGCGATCACGTTCCACTGCGAGACGTACTGGCCCTGCAGGCCGAGCAGCGAGGCGGTGATGGGCATCTTGGTGTCGCTGCGCAGCACGGTGATCGCCCAGAGCAGGTCGTTGAAGATCCAGGTGAACGCCAGGGCGGTGAGCGCGGCCAGCGCAGGACGGGCCAGCGGCAGGATGATCCGGGTGTAGATCTGCCAGGGTCCGGCGCCGTCGATCACCGCGGCCTGCTGGATCTCCGGCGGGATGGCCCGCATGAAGCCGTGCAGGACGAAGACGTAGAAGCCGACGCCGAAGCCGACCTGGACGCCGATCAGCGCGTACAGCGAGTCGTAGATGCCCAGGTGCTCGCTGAGTTTGGAGACCGGGATCAGCAGGATCTGCGGGGGCAGCAGATTGCCGCTGAGCATCAGCAGCAGCAGTACCCGGCGCAGCGGCACGTCGTAGCGGCTCAGCGCGAAGGCGGCCATCGAGGCGAGCAGCAGGGACACCAGCACGGTGGGGACGGAGACGAGCAGGCTGTTGATCAGGGCCTGTTGCTGGCCGCCGTCCACCCATGCCTGGCGGAAGCCGCCGAGGGTGAAGGAGTGCGGGGCGCTGCCGAGGCCGTGTCCGGCGATGTCGTCGAACGAGCGGGTGGCGGTGATCAGCACGACCGCGATGGGCACCAGCCACAGGGCGGAGATCAGTCCGGCGCTGGTGTGGAAGGCGACGGTGCCCCAGACGCGGCGCCGTCCCCTGGTGGTGCGCGGCGGGGCCGGCCGGGTGTCCGCGCCCTGCTCGGCGGCGGGGGCGGCGGCGTGGGTGACGCTCATCAGTCGGCCTCCTTGAACGCGCGGACCAGGTAGGAGGCGATGACGCCGAAGGCCAGCACGAAGATGACCACGGCGAGCGCGGAGCCGTAGCCGAGCCGCAGGGACTGGAAGGCGGTGGAGTACATGTAGGTGCTGAGCAGTTCCGAGGAGTGGTACGGGCCGCCGCGGGTGAGGGCCCAGACGACGTCGAAGGAGCGCAGACTGTCGATGATGATCACCGACAGGACCACGGCGTTGACACTGCGCAGCTGCGGGAGGGTGATGTGCCGCAGCTGCTGCCACTTGCTCGCGCCGTCCACCTTGGCGGCCTCGTAGAGCGCCGGGTCGATGCCCTTGAGGCCGGCCAGGTAGAGCACCATGACGTAGCCGATCTGGCGCCACAGCGCGGGCACGATCACCGCGTACAGGGCGGTGTCCTGGTCGGCGAGCCAGGGGTGGGTGAGGCTGCCGAGGCCCACTCCGGAGAGGGTCTTGTTGATCAGGCCGTCCGGCTGGTACATCGCCTGCCACACCAGCGCGGTGGCGGTGAGCGAGAAGACCACCGGCAGGAACAGGGCGGCCCGGTAGAAGCCGACCCCGCGGCGCTCCTGCTGGAGCAGCAGTGCCGCGCCGAGGCCGAGGACCGCCGACAGGCCGCCGAAGAGCGCGAGCCACAGCACCGTGTCGAGGATCGCGGTGTGGAAGACGGTGTCGTGGATCATCTCCCGGTAGTTGCCCAGGCCGATGAACTGCGGCGGGGAGATGCCGTCCCACTTGGTCAGCGACAGGTAGAAGCCCTGCAGGGCCGGCCAGAACACCCAGAAGCCCTCGGCGAGCAGCGGCACCAGGACGAAGGCGAGCACCACCGGGGGGACGCGGGTGGCCCGCTTGCGCCCGCCGCGGGAGGTGCGCCGGCCCGCGGCGGTCAGTACCGCCATCTCACTGGCTCCAGATCTTCTGTGCGTCGCGCTGCCAGGTGGTGAGGATCGAGTTGATCTCCTTGGGCTTGGCGAGGAACTTCGTCAGCGCGGTGTCCGCGGTGGGCTGCAGGGCGTCGCTGGAGTCGCGGTTGAAGAACTGGGTGATGTCGGGCGCGTTCTCTATCAGCGCGCGGCCCTTCTTCACCAGCGGGGTGCCGGAGTCCTTGGCCTTGGGGTTGACCGGGATGGAGATGCCGGACGACCCCTTGAGGTAGGTCTCCTGTGCCTCGACGGTGGCCAGCCAGCTCATCAGCTGCTTCACCTCGTCCTTGTGCTTGGTGTGCGCGCTGGCGAAGTAGCCGTCGGTGGGGCCCTCTTCGGCGAGCGGGACCTTGGGGTCGATCACCGGGAAGCGGAAGAAGTCGAGGTCGCCGACCTGGTCCTTGGGGGCGGCGTCGGCGAAGAAGGTGCCGATCAGCATCATGCCGGTGCGGTTGTTGAGCAGTGCGGTGGTGGCGTCCTGGAAGGCGAGCGCGGTGCCGTTGGGGTCGAAGTACGGCAGCGCCTCGGTCCACTTGTCGAAGACCTTGTGCACCTCGGGGTCGTCGAAGCGGTGCTTTCCGGCCAGCAGGTCGCGGTGGTACTGGGCGCCGTTGATCCGGATGTTGAGGTAGTCGAACCACGCGGAGGCGACCCAGGCGGTGCCGCTGCCGGCGCCGAGGCCGATCGGGGTGACGCCCTTGGACTTCAGGGTGTCGCACAGCGCCATGAACTCGTCCCAGGTCGTGGGCTCCTGGACGCCCCAGCGCGCGAAGTTGGACTTCTTGTAGAACACGCCCCACCAGTTGTAGCTGGCGGGCACGAACACCTTGGCGCCGGCCGAGTCGGTGCAGAGCTTCTTCTGCGCGTCGGAGTAGCCGGCCAGTTCACCGGTGGTCCAGATGTCGCTGACGTCCAGCAGCAGGTTCTTCTTGGCGTACGTGTCCGCGACCGAGCCGGGGTACCAGGTGAGCAGGTCCGGCGGGTTGGCGGAGGTGAGGTACGTCGGCAGCTGGGTCCGGAAGGTCTCCGAGGCGACGGTGTTGAGCTTCGCCTTGGGGCCGCCGCGCTTGTTGAAGGCGGCCACCAGGTTCTCCATCGCGGACTTCGCCTGCGGCGAGGAGAGGTTGGACTGCACGCTGACCGTGCCGCTGGACTGGCTGCTGCTGCCGCCGGACGAGCTGGACGTGACGCAGCCGCTCATCAGGGCGGCGGCTCCGAGGGCGCCGGCGCCGGCCAGGAACTGACGGCGGTTCGTCGGTGAGATGTTCGCGGTGTTCATGTGACTCCCTTGTCGGCTGCTACAGACTGGCGGGCCGCGGGCGCGGCGTCAAGATTAATTCGTAATTTATTGAGTAACGGATCGCGCGGTGGGCCCCGGGGTGCCCGTCGCGGACACCCCGGGGAGCGTTCAGACCGGGAACGGACCGGTCACAGGGAGCTCTGCCGGACCACGCCGGCGACGCCGCGGGCGACCGCGAGCACCTGGCCGCCGGGACCGGCGGTGGCGCCCAGCGCGCCGTCGAAGGCGCCACTGACGAAGGCGCTGCGCGGGAACCAGCCGCCCCAGCTGTCGGCCGCGCTGTCGTAGGTCCGCTGCCAGAGCGTGTAGTCCGAGGCGCGGGCGAGCAGTTGCACGGTGCCGCCGGTGGTGACCAGCGTCGGACTGCCCCCGATGGTGCCGCCGAGCGAGGTCCACTGCGACCAGGTGCCGGAGGCGTCCCGTACCCGGCTCCACACCGCGTCGTCCGCGGCGCGCACCGCGACATGGACCCGGCCGGCCGCGTCGGTGACCGCCGACGGGCGGCCGTAGAGCGCGGGCCCGGCGGGAGCGCCGATCGAGGTCCAGCCGCCGCTCGCACCCCGGCTGGTCACCGTGCCGTCGGCGCCGGTGGCGAAGAGCGTCCAGGCGCCGGGGCCCTGGTACGCGGCGGTGGGCGCGTCGGCGAGCTTTCCGCCGAGATCCTGCCAGCGGCCCCAGTGACCGCCGGTGAGACTGCGCAGGTAGGCGTGGCCGTCCGTGCCGCGCACGAAGACGTCGATCCGGCCGCCGGCCGAGGCGTAGGCGGCGGGCTGGCCGAGGAAACGGCCGCCGGTCGGGCCGCCGAGGTCGGTGGCGCGCCCGGTCCACTGCCCGCTCCGGCCGGTCTGTTCACGCAGGTGGCCGGCCGCGTCCCGGGTGAAGGCGGTGAGCCGGTCGCCGTCGCGGACCAGCGCCGGGTCGGCGCTCGCGGCGGGGCCGCCGAGCTTGACGCCGGGGGCGTCGTCGGTGCCGGTCAGGCCGAGCATGACGGTGCCGTGTGCGGGGACGGTCACCGTGTAGCCGCCGGTGTGCGTGCCCTTGCCGGCGCGCTCGCGCAGGTCGCGTACCGCCACCTTGCCGGTGAGCCCGGCCTGCGCGAAGGTCAGCGTCCGCTGGGCCGGCTGGTCGGAGCGGTTGAGCAGCACCACCGCGCGCCGGCCGGCGCCCTGGAGGACCTTGCTGTACGTGTCACCGGTCGCGTCGGTGGCCACCCGTACGCCCTGGATGCCGAGCGGGTCCTGGTCGACGGCGAGGATCTCCGGGTTGCGCAGGGTGTCGAGCATCGCCTTCGGCAGCGTGCGCGGGTCGGAGCCGATGACCAGCGGCGAGGCCATCTCGGCCCACATCACCAGCTGGGTGGTGGACTCCTCCTGGTTCAACTCGTAGGAGCCGTCGGGGAGTGTGCGCATCGGGATGAGGTAGTCGGGGTCGTTGAAGTGGCCGGGGCCCTGGGCCTCGGGGTGCCAGGCGTTGGCGTCCATGTTCCGCAGCACATTGGGGAACTCGCCCGGGGTGGGCGAGCCGTACGCGATGTCGGTGCCGGTGCGCCAGGAGTCGGCGGTGGTCGGCCCGTAGACGTAGGTGTTGTGCGCGTCCTGCTCGGGGGTGTGCGGCAGGCCCCAGTCGTCGGTGAGCGGGTTGCAGAGGTTGAGCAGCATCGGGCGGCCGGAGGCGGCGACCGCGTCGCTGAACTGCTTGAAGGCGGGCCCGGGGTCGAGTTTCTCGCCGATGCCGCAGAGGAAGTCGACCTTGATCGCGTCGATCTTCCAGCTCGCGAACTCGTCGGCGTCCTGCTGGTAATGGCCCCGGCTGCCCAGCCCGCAGCTGGCCGGGTCGTAGTCACCCGCGTCGGTGTAGATGCCGGCCTTGAGGCCGCGGTGGTGCAGGTAGTCGACCAGTGCGGGGATGCCGGAGGGGAACCGTTCGGGGTTCGCGGTCAGCCGGCCCTGGGCGTCACGCGGGTTGTCCGCCTGCCAGCCGCCGTCGAGCCAGACGATGTCGTAACCACTGCCGCGCAGCCCGCTGCTGACCAGGAAGTCGGCGACGCTCTTCACCTGGGTCTCGGTGGGGGCGCCGAGACCGTAGTACGTGTTCCAGCCCATGGCGGGCGTCGGCGCGAGGCCGCTGTCGTAGTACGCCGGCACCCCGGCGTCGCCGTGCCCGGCCGGATGGCGGTCCGCCGCCTGTGCCGCGCCGGGCACCGCCAGCGCGAGCAGTGCCGCGGCGCCCACCGCGGCCGCCGCCCGCCGGGCGCGCACCATCCCTGAACGATGCGAAATCACGTGGTTCTCCCGAAGGGTTGGGGTCATCGACGAGAACTGTGCGGGCGGCACCGAGGGGTGTCAACGATTATTACTAATAAACTAAAATTCGCAGGCAGACGCCGCGCTCCGGCCCGGGGAGCGCCGCGCGGCCCGGCTCGCGCTCCCCGCCCGCCGAGTCATCCGATGTCACAGGCCCGGGACGCGGCAACTCGCGGCGGAGGACGGCCCGATGGGACAAGTCATCCGAACTCTGCGCTGCCGCCCGGGGATTGGCGGGGCGGATCGGGGGCACTACAGTCCCTGCCGTCCGCTGCTTGTCCCTGCCGTCTCCTGCCGACTCCTGCCGTCTCCTGCCGTCTCCTGCCGACTCCTGTCATCCCTGCCGTCGCTCCACCGGACACGCCACACACTCCTCTCCCCCACACCAGGAGTTCCCTGTGCCACGACATGCCTCCTCCCCCTCGGCCCGGCGGGCGAGGGTCCTGCTCACCGCCGCCCTCGCCGTAGGGCTCTTCGTCCCGCTGACCGCCTGGACCGTCTCCGCCGCCACCCCCGGCACGCCCACCGCGCCGGTCGCGCCGGTCGCGCCCGCGGTCCGTACCGCCCATGCCGCGCCCGCGCCTGCCGCTGCCGCCGACGGCTGGACCGGCACCTGGTCGGTGTCCCCGCAGAGCGGCGGCCCCTCGTACAGCAACCAGACGCTGCGGCAGATCGTGCACACCAGCATCGGCGGCAGCTCGGCGCGGCTGCGGATCTCCAACGCCTTCGGCTCGGCGCCGCTGACCGTACGGGATGTGCACGTGGCGCAGCGCACCTCCGGGTCGTCCGTGTCGGCCGGCACCGACCGCGCGGTGACCTTCGGCGGGCAGACCTCGGTGACGATCGCGGCCGGCGCCGTCGCGGTCAGCGACGCGGCCTCGTTCACCGTCGCCGCCCAGTCCGATGTCGCGGTGAGCTTCTACCTGCCGAACGGCACCGGCTCGGCGACCTACCACCAGCAGGGCACCCAGACCAACTACGTGGCCGGCGGCGACGTCAGCGCGAACGCGACCCTCAACGGCGCAGCCACCACTGGGAGTTACGCCTTCCTCACCAACCTCGACGTGCAGAATCCGGCGGCCCAGGGCGCGGTGGTCACCCTCGGCGCGTCCATCACCGACGGCGTGGCCTCCTCCCAGGACTCCAACAAGCGCTGGCCCAACGACCTCGCCCGGCGGCTGTCGGACAGCGGCCGTACGGTCGGCGTGCTCAACCAGGGCATCAGCGGCAACAAGCTGCTCACCGACGGCGCGGGGCAGAGCGCGCTCAACCGCTTCGCCCGGGACGTGGTCGGCCAGCCGGGAGTGCGCTGGGTGATCTTCTCCGACGACCCGATCAACGACGTCGGCGTGGCCAACCCGCCCAGCGGCAGCCAGCTCATCGCCGCGCTGCAGCAGTTGATCTCCCAGGCGCACCAGGCCGGGATCTCCTTCCTCTGCTCGACGCTCACCCCCTTCCAGGGCTCGGGCGGCTGGTCACAGGCCGCGGAGAACTCCCGGGCCGCGGTCAACGCCTTCGTCCGCGGCGCGGGCAGCGGCTGCGACGCGGTCGTGGACCAGGACACCGCGACCCACGATCCGGCCAGTCCGACGCGCTATCTGCCCGCCTACGACGCCGGTGACCATCTGCACCCGAACGAGGCCGGGTTGCAGGCCATCGCGGACGCGGTCGACCTCAGCGTCTTCGGCGGTCCCACCCAGCCGGCCGGCAACTGGATCGCGCTGCGCTCGCACGCCAACGGCAAGTTCGTCTCCGCTCCGGAAGGCGGCGCCTCGGCGCTGATCGCGGACAGCGACTCGGTGGGCACCGCCCAGGAGTTCGACGAACTCGACCAGGGCAACGGCCTGATCGCGCTGCGCTCGCACGCCGACAACCAGATCGTCACCGCCGAGAACGCCGGGGCCGCACCGCTGATCGCCAACCGGGCGTCGGTCGGGTCCTGGGAGACCTTCCAGCTCCTCCGGAACCCCGACCAGAGCTACAGCCTCAAGGCGCAGGTCAACGGGAAGTACGTGACGGCGGAGAACGCGGGCGCCGCCGCGCTCATCGCCAACCGCGACGCGATCGGGCCGTGGGAGGAGTTCGACCTCGTCACTTCCTGAGGCCGCGGACATCCCGGCCGGAAGCGGGCCTGACCCGTGTCCGGAACGGCCCCGGTCGGTCCGGTCAGCCCCGGGGGCGGCCGTTCAGCGGGGGTCGCGTCCGATCACGCGGCCCTGGGCGTCCGCCCGCAGGGAGGCGGACCCCTGCGCGTCGGAGACGGTCACCCGGAGGACCAGCGCCTTGGTACGGGCGTCGTGGTCGACGTCGATCCGCCAGCCGGTGGGTGCGTCGATGCCGAGGCCGCCGCGCGCCTGGCGGACCAGCCCGGGGAGCCGCTCGTACGGCAGGGAGCGCAGGTCGAACGGCGGCTGCGTGTCGCTCGACCCCGCGGTGGCGGCCCAGCGTACGGACATGCGGTGCTCCTCGGCCCTGAAGCCGACCGCGGTCGGGGTGCCGGCCGCCTTGATCACCGACTCCGCGGTACGGCGCAACTCCCCGTCGGCGAGCAGGGAGTCCGAGGTCTCGGCGACCGTCGTGCGGGAGGAGACGGTGCCGGTCGAGGACGTCCAGGACCACGAAGACGAAGGTGCCGACGGTGAAGACGGGGCCGACGCGGCCGGGCTCTTCTGCGGTCCGGCCGCGTCCTGGTGCTGGAAGAGGTCCGCCCGGAAGAGGAGGACCACGACCGCGGCGCCGATCAGCAGCCCCGGGACGCCGACCAGGCAGCACGATCCCTCGGTGGCCGGCTTTGTCAGCAGGGCCGATGCGGGCGCCGAGTCCAGTGCGGCCCCGGCGGCCCGCCGCTCCCATTCCGGATCGGGGCGGGTGACGATCCTGACGTCCCACGGCGCGTCGTCGGGATGCTCCACGACCACGATGCCGCGCGGCCGGTAGTCGGGGATGTCGACCAGGTTGATCGCCTGGGTGAACTCCACCCGGTAGGGGGCACGGTCGTCCGGCGCCACCGTCAGCACGAATCTGATCGGGACGTCCGCGCTCTCACCGTCCATGGCGCGCCGGCTCTCGATCATCGCCAGGGCCGTCACCCTGACCGGAACCGGTCTCCCCTGCCGGCGACGGTGCCCGGTGACGGCAGCCACGACGACGGTGGCCACCAGGAGCCCGGCGCCGGCACAGCCCAGGGCCGCGTTCCCGATGACGATGCCGACCACGACAGCGGCCAGCGCGGCGCCGGTCGCCAGGGCGGCGAGGAATCCGCGGAGTGCGGCGGCCGGTCCCGCCCGCCCGGCCGCGGCGGGCGTGGAGGGCTCAGCGATCGTCACGAACGGCGATTGTGCCGCCAACAGGTGGTCAGCGGAAGGCTTTTGGGTGGAGAGCGCGTTTCCTCCCCGGGTCCGGCCGGCGCCGGTGACCGCCGACGGGCGAGGCCGTACGCCGTGAGGGACGCGGTGCTCCCCGGCCGTGGAGGACGCGGCGCTCACCGGCCGGGCGGACCGCGGCGGCACCTGCCGGTCCGCTCGCCCGCACCCCTGGCGACGAGGGGTGGTTGCCGTGGGCCCGTAGCGGGGAGGGCCGGACCCACGGCAGTTCGGGGGTCAGCGGTACAGGCGCAGGTCGGCCAGGCTCCACCAGTTGCCGGCGGTGCCGGTCTGGGTGACGCGGAGGTAGCGGGCCCGGGTGGGGCGGAGGGTGACGGTGGTGAGCTGGCCGGTGCCCGTACCGGCGGCGGCGGTACGCCAGTGGGTGGCGTCGTCGCTCACCTGGAGCTGCCAGCCGCGGGCGTAGTCGCCGGGGTTGTCACCACTGTCGATGGCGACCGACCGGAAGCCGGTGCGCCTGCCGAGGTCCACCTGGAGGTACTGGCCGGGGCTCTGGGCGGCGCCGCTGGTCCAGCGGGTGGTGCCGTCGTCGTCCACGGTGAGGGCCGGGTCGCCCTGGCCGGCCGGAGAGGTGGTGGCGGTGGCGCCGGTGAGCGGGACCGCGCGCAGGGCGGTGGTCAGGCGGGCCGACTTCGGCCAGGTGAAGGTGGCCAGCGCGCCGCCGGGCAGGCTGTAGTCGAAGGACTGGTCGCCGACGGCGACCGCGAAGGAGCGCGGTGCGTCGTTCTCGTTGTGGACGACGAGCGCGGTGGAACCGTCCGGGTTGCGGAAGGCGACGTCGGTGAGCTGGCCGTTCCAGCCGGTGGTGCCGTAGTTGGTGCTGGCGATCCGTACCGCGCCGGGCCGCACGAACTTCGACAGGTGGCCGATGGTGTAGAACTCCGCGTTGGTGGTGACGGTGCCGTCGGCCGCGACGGTGAGCAGCGCGGTGCAGGTGTCGCAGCCGCCGTTGTGCGGGCCGCCGGCGGCGTCGAGGGCGAGGTTCCAGTCGGCGACGGACTTCGCCCAGTTGCGGGTGGTGCCGACGGTGATGGTGCGGGCGTGCCAGGTGAGGGTGCCGCGGAAGATCTGGCCGGGGGTGTCGGTGGCGCCGTGCGACCCGGAGCACTCGGTGAACCAGATGCCCTTGTCCGGGTGGGCGTCGTGCAGGGCGGACTGGGCGCTCGGGTCCCCGGAGTAGCAGTGGTAGGCGGTGCCCGCCACCCACGTGGCGGCCGGGCCGTCGAGCACCTGGTAGGGGTAGTCGGTCTGCGGGTCCTCGCCGAGTTCTTCCGCGGTGGTGATGTCGTCGGGGTGCGTGGTCCAGTTGTGGTCGTAGGCGAGGATCTTCGTGCGGGGGCTGGCCCGGTGCAGCAGCGGGCCGAGCGCCTCGATGACCTTGGCCTCCTGCTGCACGGGCAGGTCGGTGCCGGGGTACGCGTTGGGCCGGCGGTTCTGCGGCTCGTTCTGGACGGTGAGGTAGTCGACGGGCACGCCGGCCGCCGCGTAGGACTGGACGAACTTCACCAGGTAGCGGGCGTATGCCTGGTAGACCGCCGGGTCGTCCTTGAGGTGGCCGCCGGTCAGGGAGTCGCTGTCCTTCATCCAGGCCGGCGGGCTCCACGGGGTGGCCATGACGGTGAGCTGCGGGTTGAGCTTTCTCGCCTGCCGCAGCAGCGGGAGGATCTGCCGCTGGTCGTGGGCGATGCTGAAGTGCCGCAGGGAGAAGTCGGTCCGGCCGGCCGGCATGTCGTCGTAGGTGTAGTGCGCCGGGGCCGCGGTGAAGTCGGAGGAGCCGATCGGCTGGCGCAGGAAGCTGACGCCGATGCCCTGCCGGGGGTCGAAGAGCTGCCGCATCGCGGTGTCGCGGGCGGTCGGCGGGAGCGTGCTGAGGACGGCGGCCGAGGAGTCGGTGAGCGCGCCGCCGAAACCGTCGACGCTCTGGTACGAGCGGGTCGGGTCGACGGTGATGGTGGTCAGATCGGACGCCCCGGGGTGGAAGGCCACCGGGGTCGACGGCCGCAGTTCCTCGGCGCCGTCCGGGGTGGTCACCCAGACCGAGGCGCTCGGGGCAGCGGGGCCGGCGTGGCCCGCGGGGTGCGACGCTGCCACCGCGGCGGTCGGGGCGGCGGGCACACAGGTCAGACAGAGCGCGGCGGCGGCCACCGCGGTGACGCCGTAGGCGCGTCGTCTCCTCGTCATCGCTCGATCTCCTCGGGCTGGTGAAGGTCTGGAACAGTGAAACAATCTGAAACATTTTCAGCAAAATGTCTGCGCGACCACGTAATCCGGGACCGCCCCGGTGTGTCAATATCCCGGACAGTTCTCGCTCCGGTCCTGGTGTGGCAGCCCTGCGCTGCCGCTAAGCTGCGCACATGAAACGAAACCGTGTAACACGTGGTTAGGCAGCAGGGCACGCGCGCCACGGTTCGCGCCATCGCCGCGGAGGCCGGCGTCTCGATCGCCACGGTGTCGCGGGTGATGAACGGCCATGCCCATGTCGCCCCGGAGACCCAGGAACTGGTGCGCAAGGCGGTGGCCCGGCTCGGCGCGCCGGCGCCGGCCCGGCGCGGCACCGCGAACGGGGCGATCTACGTCCGCTGCCCGTATGTGCTCACCGACTACTTCGGCGTGATCGTCTCGTCGATCGCGGAGACGCTCGACCTGCACGGCCGGCGGCTGGTGCTGAGCGCGGGGGACGCGGCCCGCGACATCCAGGTGCTGGCGAGCCTGCCCACCGACCCGGGGATCGCGGGCGCGGTGCTGATCGTGCCGCCGGAGCCGGAGAAGGAGCTGGAGGCGCTGCGCGCGCAGGACTTCCCGTTCGTGGTGGTCGACCCGCGCACTCCGCTGCCGCCGGACATCGCGTCGGTCTCCGCGGCGCACCTGACCGCGGCCCGCAGTGTCAGCGCGCATCTCGTCGCCCAGGGGCACCGCAGGATCGGCGTGATCGGCGGGCCGGGGGACTGGCTGGCGGGCCGCTCCCGGCTGGCCGGCCACACCTCGGCGCTCGCCGACGCCGGAGTGCTGCCCGCGCCCGAGCTGCTGCGCAGCATCGAGCCGACCTCCGAGTGGGGTTACGCCGCCGCCTGTGAACTCCTCGACCTGCCGGACCGTCCCACCGCCCTGGTCGCCTTCAACGACAAGGCGGCGGTCGGGGTGCTGCGCGCGGCCTACGAGCGGGGGCTGCGGATCCCGGAGGACCTGTCGGTCACCGGTTTCGACGACACCTACCTCAGCCGGAGCACCGTGCCGCGGCTGACGACAGTGCGG
This sequence comes from Streptomyces sp. NBC_01476, assembly GCF_036227265.1. Taxonomy (NCBI): domain Bacteria; kingdom Bacillati; phylum Actinomycetota; class Actinomycetes; order Kitasatosporales; family Streptomycetaceae; genus Streptomyces; species Streptomyces sp. NBC_01476. The sequence goes on from NZ_CP109446.1 coordinate 1,024,761, forward strand.
CAGCCGCTGGAGGAGCTGGGGCGGATGGCGGTCTCGCTGCTGATGCGGCTGCTGGACCGGCACACCGTGGACACCCTCCATGTGGAGCTGGCCACCCAGCTGGTGCTGCGGGAGTCGACGGGGCCGGCGCCGCGGCCGGCCACCGTGCCGGAGACCTGACCTCGCCGGAGACCTGACCTCCCGGGCGGCCGGCCGCACCGTCACGGCGCGGTGCGGCCGGGGACGCCCGGCGGCATCCGGCGTCCTGCTCTCACCCGGGCGGCCGGTGCGGCCGGTGTGCCCCGCGGGCGACCGTCAGGCGTCGTCCCCGAGGGCGATGTCGACGTGCTGCGGGTAGAAGGCGACATGCCCGGCGATCTCACCGACCGCCGGATAGGGCTTCTCGTACGTCCACACCGCGTCGGTGATCCGGCCGGCGTCGGCGGTCAGCGCGTAGTACGAGGCGTCGCCCTTGTACGGGCAGTACGTCTGGCTGTCGGTGGGGCTCAGCACCCCGGCCGCGATGTCCTCCAGCGGGATGTACTGCACGGGCGGGTAGTCCGCCTCCTGCAAGGTGAGCGCCCGGGTGCTGTCGGCGATCACCCGGCCGCCGGCCCTGACCACCACGCGCTGTGCGGTGGGCCGGACGGTGATCGGGTGGTCGGGGCCGGGTGTCTTGACGGTGCGTTCCATGGCGCTCTCCGATGGGTAGACCGGTCTGTTCCTGCCCTGCCCCGACCGTAGGCAGCCGGGACGTGACCGGTCAAACACTCCCGCCGTCGGCCCTGTTCCCCCCTCCGGTCAGCCGGCGCCGCACCGCCTGCAGGTACTCCCTGCGGTTGAGCGGATTGTGGTCGGTACGGGCCCGTTCCGGCACCGGCCCGGTGACCGGCCGGTAGTGGCTGAAGGCGCTCTCCAGTACGCCCTCGCCGCGGGTCAGGGTGGGCAGAAGCTGCTCCAGGTCGTGCACCCGGGCCGCCGGGATGTCGCCTTCCAGCAGATACCCGCCGCCGAGCGTCCCGGGGGTGCGGGGCACCGCCCGCAGCCGGGTCAGTACGGGCAGCAGCGTGCCGAGCGCGTCCACCGGGATCTCCAGCCGGAAACGGTGCATCGGCTCGTGCACCACCGTGCCGGCCCGGCGCAGTGCCTCGGCGAGCACCAGTGGGGTGAGGTTGCGGAAGTCTCCCGAGGTGCTGGACATGCTCTTGTCGAAGACCGCGTGGGCGTGGCTCTGCCGGGCGTTGTAGCCGGCGTGGGTCATGGTGACCAGGCAGTCGGTGACCTGCCAGCCGTGCAGGCCCTGGAGCAGCGTCTCACCGGCCGTCTCCTCGACCGCCGTGAAGAACGCGTAGGGCAGCGAGCCGAGTTCGACCTCCCGGCGGAACTCCACGCCGCTGCCGGCCGGGGCCGGTTCGATCCGCAGGCCCACGGTGGCGAGGAAGGGGTTGCCGTCCTTCTCCTTGATCTCGAAGGCGGCGCCGGTGCCGGCCGGCCGCTCGATGTGCACGGTGGTGGTCTCCTGGAAGTCCACCGCGACGCCGAACTCGTCCGCCAGCGTGGCCTGGATGACCTCTTTCTGCACCTCGCCGTAGAGCGACACCGCGATCTCCTGGCGGGTTCCGTCCCGGCGCAGTGCGATCAGCGGGTCCGATTCGGCGAGCTGGGAGAGCGCCGCGTGCAGTGCGCCGCGCTCGCCCGGGCGACGGGCGGTGACGACGGTCTCCAGGGTGGGCGGGGCGAAGTGGGGCTCGGCGGCCCGCTCGCCGGGCGGTTCACCGATGGTGTCGCCGATCCGGGCCCGGGTCAGCCCCCACAGCTTGGCGATCCGGCCGGCTTCCGCGGTACTGCGGCGTTCGTCGGTGCCGTGGTCGAAGACGCTGATCGCGGTGACCTTCTGGGCGCGCTCACCGCCGTCGCCCGGTGCGCCGCCGGCCCGGTGGACGGGCACCCGGTCCCGGGTCCTGACCGTGCCCGAGGCGATCCGCACATAGGCGATCTTCTCACCGGCCGGGCCGCGCTCGATCTTGAACACCTCGCCGCTGAGCGGCTTCCGGGGTGCGCCGGTGCGCGCGGGCAGCAGTTCGGTGATGCCGGCGATCAGGGCGTCGACGCCGGCGCCGGTGACCGCCGAGCCGGCGAAGACCGGGTGGACCAGCGCCTGCCGGGTCTGCTTCACCAGTTCGGTCCGGAGCCTGCGGTAGGGCACCGCCGTCTCGTCGGCCAGGCAGTCGGCGAGCAGCCGGTCGTCGTGACCGGCGAGCAGGTCCGCCAGCCGCGCGGCGAAGCCGGGGCCCCCGGTGCGGGCCGCGGCGCGGGCCTCGCGGGTGCCGGGCGCGGTGACCGCGGTCACCGCGACCACGTCCGGGGTGAGCCGGGCCGCGATGTCCTGGAACGTACGGTCCGGGTCGGCGCCGCCGCGGTCGATCTTGTTGACGAAGATCAGGGTGGGGATCCGCAGCCGGCGCAGGGTCCGCATCAGGACCCGGGTCTGCGGCTGGACGCCTTCCACCGCGGAGACCACCAGGACCGCGCCGTCGAGCACGCCGAGCACCCGCTCGACCTCGGCGATGAAATCCGGGTGACCGGGGGTGTCGATCAGGTTGACGGTGACGCCGTCGAGCACGAAGGAGACCACGGCGGACTTGATCGTGATGCCGCGCTGCTTCTCCAGCGCGAGGGAGTCGGTCTGCGTACTGCCGGCGTCGACGCTGCCGATCGTGCCGATGACTCCGGCGGCGTACAGCAGCCGCTCGGTCAGGCTGGTCTTGCCCGCGTCGATGTGCGCCAGGATGCCGAGATTGAGCGATTGCACGGAAGGGTCATGTCCTCGGGGTAGGGAGCGATACCTGTCGGGGCGGGCATGACGGAACCGCGCATGATCATTGCTCCTCGGCCGGGGACGGGTTCGGCTGTGACTACAGCAGAGCCGGCCGGCGGGCGGCAACGGGATTTCCACCGCTGGTGAGGGCCCGGAAGGTGCCCCGCCGGTGCCCCCAGCGACGTGACGTACGCTGACACTACGGACACAAGCACCTCAATCGGACAGGTATGCCGCGAGGGCGGGGTGCCGGGAGTGGAAGGGTCATGCATCTGACGGCGGTTTTGGGGTCGGGGGAACGCGTTCCTGGTTCCCCCGGGCTCACCCCTGGCCAGGTGCTCAGGCTCTCCCTGCCGCTGCTGGTGCTGGCCGCCACCGCGCTGGCCATCTTGTTCACCAGCCCCGGCGGCCACTACGGCCTGTTCCTCGCGGTGGTGCCGTTTCTGGCCGCCGCCACCCACGGGGTGTCGGCGACCGCGGTCATCGGCGCACTGACCGTCGGGACGTACGCCCTGCTGCGGTACGAGGTCAGCTCCGAGGGTGCCGGGGTGTGGTCGATCAAGCTCGGTCTGGTGGCCGCCGCGGCGGTGGTCGGGGTGCTGCTCAGCCAGGCCAGAGCCAGGGAACGCGAACTGCACCGCAGCCGGGACACCGCCCTCACCCTGCAGCGGGGCCTGCTGCCACGGGAATTTCCCGGCAACAGCGCGGTGGAGACGGGGTCCCGCTATGTCCCGGCCGATTCGGCGGCGGGCGTCGGCGGCGACTGGTTCGACGTGATCCCGCTGTCCGGGGCGCGGGTCGCCCTGGTGATGGGGGACGTGGTCGGGCACGGGCTGCACGCGGCGGCGACGATGGGCCGGATGCGGACCGCCGTGCACACCCTGGCCGACCTGGACCTGGCGCCCGACGAGCTGCTGGCCCGGATGGACGACCTGGTGCACCGGATGAACGGCGACCAGGGCGCCGGCGAACTGGGGGCCAGCTGCCTGTACATGGTCTACGACCCGATATCGCGGGAGTGCTGCATCGCCAGCGCCGGCCACACGCCGCCCGCGTTCATCGCGCCCGACGGCGCGATCGAGGTGCGCCCCAACACCGCCAACCCGCCGCTGGGCTTCGGCGCCGCGCCGTTCGAGACCGCCTGTGTGACGCTGCCCGAGGGCACCGTGATCGCGCTCTACACCGACGGGCTGCTCGACCTGCGGCACCGCGAGGCGGACGAGGCGATCACCGCGCTCGCCGCCGCCCTGCTGCCCGCGACCGGGTCGCTGCAGAAGATCTGCAACCGGGTGCTCGACGGGCTGCCCGCCGTGCACGACGACGACATGGCGCTCCTGCTGGCCAGGACCAGGACCCTCGACGAGCGGCACGTGGCGACCTGGCAGTACCCGGCGGTGCCCGAGCAGGTGCCGGCCGCGCGGGCCGCGCTCACCGGGCAGCTGGAGTCGTGGGGCCTGGCCGAGCAGGCTTTCGCGATGGAGCTGGTGGTCACCGAGCTGGTCACCAACGCGGTGCGGCACGCACGCGGACCGGTCACCGTACGGCTGATCCAGGACGACGCGCTGATCTGCGAGGTCTCCGACGGCAGCAGCACCTCGCCGCACGCCAGGCGGGCCCAGCCGCTGGACGAGGGCGGCCGGGGGCTCTATCTGGTCGGTCAGCTGGTGGACCGGTGGGGCACCCGCTACACCGGGAGCGGCAAGACGATCTGGGCGGAGAAGCGGCTCGACCAGCCGGCCGACGACCTCTCGCTGGTCCCCGCCGTCCTGCCGGCGACGCCCGCCCTGGCCGACGAGTAGCGCCGGTGGCCCGCGCGGCTCCCCTCTCCCTCTGCGTCTAGTCCCGGCTGACCTTCCGGTTGGCGCGCAGCCACTCCTTGTTCATCGCGGTGATCGAGGTGAGCGGGATGCCCTTCGGGCAGGCGGTGGCGCACTCCCCGGTGAGGGTGCAGCCGCCGAAGCCCTCGGCGTCCATCTGCGCCACCATGTCCAGCACCCGGGTCTCACGCTCCGGCGCGCCCTGCGGCAGGGCGCCGAGGTGGTTGATCTTCGCCGAGGTGAAGAGCATCGCCGAGCCGTTGGGGCAGGCGGCCACGCAGGCGCCGCAGCCGATGCACTCGGCGTGCTCGAAGGCCCGGTCGGCGTCGGCCTTCGGCACCGCCGTGGCGTGGGCCTCCGGCGCGGCGCCGGTGGGGACGCTGACATAGCCGCCGGCCTGGATGATCCGGTCGAAGGCGGCCCGGTCGACCACCAGGTCCCGGACCACCGGGAAGGCGGCGGCCCGCCAGGGCTCGACGTCGATGGTGTCGCCGTCCTTGAAGGACCGCATGTGCAGCTGGCAGCTGGTGGTGCGCTCCGGGCCGTGCGCTTCGCCGTTGATGACGAGGCTGCACGCGCCGCAGATGCCCTCACGGCAGTCGTGGTCGAAGGCGACCGGCTGCTCCCCCTGAAGGGTGAGGCGCTCGTTGAGCGAGTCGAGGACCTCCAGGAAGGACATGTCGGGTGACACGTCCTCGACCTGGTAGTCCGCCATCGTGCCGGGGGCGTCGGCGTCGTGCTGCCGCCAGACGCGCAGGGTGAGCCTCATGCGTAGCTCCGCTGGGTGGGGTGGACGTACTCGAAGACGAGGTCTTCCTTGTGCAGGACGGGCGGCCGGCCGGTGCCGGTGAACTCCCAGGCGGCGGCGTACGAGAACTCCTCGTCGCGGCGGGCCGCCTCGCCGTCGGGCGTCTGCGACTCCTCGCGGAAGTGGCCGCCGCAGGACTCGGCGCGGTGCAGCGCGTCCAGGCACATCAGCTCGGCGAGTTCGAGGTAGTCGATGACGCGGTTGGCGCGTTCCAGCGACTGGTTGAACTCGGCCTCGGTGCCGGGGACCTTGATCCGCCGCCAGAACTCCTCGCGGATCTGCGGAATGCGGTCGAGCGCCTTGCGCAGGCCCTGTTCGGAGCGGGCCATGCCGCAGTGCTCCCACATCAGTTCGCCCAGCTCGCGGTGGAAGGAGTCGGCGGTGCGGTCGCCGTCGACGCTCACCAGCCGGTGCAGGCGGTCGCGGGTCTCGGCGAGAGCGGCGACGACCGCCGGGTGCGAGTCGTCGGGCGTGTCGGCCCGCGGGTGCCGCGCGAGGTAGTCGTTGATGGTGGCGGGCAGCACGAAGTAGCCGTCCGCCAGGCCCTGCATCAGCGCGGACGCGCCGAGCCGGTTGGCGCCGTGGTCGGAGAAGTTGGCCTCGCCGATCGCGAAGAGCCCGGGGACGGTGGTCTGCAGGTCGTAGTCCACCCACAGGCCGCCCATCGTGTAGTGCACGGCCGGGTAGATCCGCATCGGGACCTCGTAGGGGTTCTCCGCGGTGATCCGCTCGTACATCTCGAAGAGGTTGCCGTACTTCTCCGCGACGGCCTTGCGGCCCATCCGGCCGATGGCGTCGGCGAAGTCGAGGTAGACGCCCTGGCCGCCGGGGCCGACGCCGCGGCCCTCGTCGCAGACGTTCTTCGCGGCGCGCGAGGCGATGTCGCGGGGCACCAGATTGCCGAAGGAGGGGTAGATCCGCTCCAGGTAGTAGTCGCGCTCGTCCTCGGGGATGTCGGCGGGGTTGCGCGTGTCGCCCTTCGCGCTCGGCACCCAGATCCGGCCGTCGTTGCGCAGCGACTCGCTCATCAAGGTGAGCTTGGACTGGTGCTCGCCGGTGCGCGGGATGCAGGTGGGGTGGATCTGGGTGAAGCACGGGTTGGCGAAGCAGGCGCCGCGGCGGTGGGCGCGCCAGATCGCGGTGGCGTTGGAGTTCATGGCGTTGGTCGACAGGTAGAAGACATTGCCGTAGCCGCCGCTGGCGAGCACCACGGCGTCCGCGAAGAAGGTGCTGATCTCGCCGCTGACCAGGTCGCGGACGACGATGCCCCGGGCGCGGCCGTCGATGACGATCAGGTCGAGCATCTCGGTGCGCGGGTGCATCTCGACGTTGCCGGCCGCGATCTGCCGGGAGAGCGCCTGGTAGGCGCCGAGCAGCAGTTGCTGGCCGGTCTGGCCGCGGGCGTAGAAGGTGCGGGAGACCTGGACGCCGCCGAAGGAGCGGGTGTCGAGCAGGCCGCCGTACTCGCGGGCGAAGGGCACGCCCTGGGCGACGCACTGGTCGATGATCTCCACCGAGATCTCGGCGAGCCGGTGGACGTTGGACTCGCGGGCGCGGAAGTCGCCGCCCTTGACGGTGTCGTAGAAGAGCCGGTGCACCGAGTCGCCGTCGTTGCGGTAGTTCTTGGCGGCGTTGATGCCGCCCTGGGCGGCGATGGAGTGTGCCCGGCGCGGGGAGTCCTGATAGCAGAACTGGACGACGTGGTAGCCCTGTTCGGCGAGTGTGGCGCCGGCCGAGCCGCCGGCCAGGCCGGTGCCGACGACGATCACGGTGTGCTTGCGGCGGTTGGCGGGGTTGACCAGCTTGGCGGTGAAACGGCGGGTGGTCCAGCGGTCCGCGACCGGGCCCGTCGGGGCGGTGGTGTCGACGAGCGGGGCACCGGTCGCGTACTGCGTGAAGTCGTTCATGGTCGTGTTTCCCTCGGCCTGCTCAGTTGACGATGCCGGTCATGACCCCGACGGGCACGGCGATGAAGCCGGCCGTCAGCACCACGGCGAGGACATTGGCGGTGATCTTCAGTGCCCGGTCGCGGGTGGCGCTGCCGGCGCCGATGGTCTGTGCGGCGCTCCAGAAGCCGTGCCGGACGTGCAGCCCGAGGGCGAGCATGGCGACGATGTAGATCACGTCGCCGTACCAGGTGTGGAAGGTGGCCTCGACGTTCTGGTACGGGTGGCCGGGCTCGGCGTTGCGGTTCACCGTGAGGGTGGTGAAGTCCAGGATGTGCCAGACGATGAAGAGGGCGAGGATCACCCCGCCCCAGCGCATGGTGCGGGTGGCGTAGCTGGTGCGGGCCTTGCGGTGGACGTAGCCGACCGGGCGCGCCCTGAGGTCGCGGCGGCTGAGCTGGTACGCGCAGACGATGTGCGCGACGACCGCGACGACCAGCGCCGCGCGGACGATCCACAGCCCCCACTCGTAGTGCAGGAAGGGCTCACCGAGGGTGCGCAGCCAGTGCGCGTAGCCGTTGAAGGTGCCGGGCCCGAAGAAGATCTTCAGATTCCCGTACATGTGGACGACCAGGTAGAGCAGCATGACAAGGCCGCTCACCGCCATGATCGTCTTCTTGCCGACGGTCGAGTCCCAGACCGTCTTCGCCATCGACGGCCGACGGTCCGTCCTGGTTGCCAATGCCATGGACACGAAGCTAAGGCCGGCACTGAACAGTGGTCCAAGACATGATCAGGCTCGTCTCCATAGGGAGCGCCTATGGCAGTGGCTAGGCTGGCGGTATGCAGTTCCAGCAACTGGCGTACTTCGTGGCCGTCGCCGACACCCGCCACTTCACCCGGGCCGCCGAGGCGGTGCACGTCTCGCAGCCGTCGCTCTCCCAGCAGATCCTCGCCCTGGAGCGGGAGCTGGGCGCCTCGCTCTTCAGCCGGGCGCGCGGCAACATCACCCTCACCGACGCGGGAGAGGCACTGCTGCCGCTGGCCCGGCGGATCCTCGCCGACGCCGACACCGCCCGGCACGAGGTGCTGGAGCTGGCACAGCTGCGCCGCGGCCGGGTACGGCTCGGGGCCACGCCCAGCCTCTGCACAGGTCTGCTGCCGGACGTGCTGCGCGCCTTCCACGACCGGCATCCGGGCATCCAGCTGCTGATTGAGGAGGGCGGCTCGCACGACCTGGTACGGGAGCTGGCCCGCGGCGCGCTCGACCTGGCGCTGGTGGTGCTGCCGCTGCCCAGCCCCTCCCCCGCGCTGACCACGGTGGAGCTCTTCCAGGAGGACCTGGTGATGGTCTCCTCCACCGACTCGCCGGCGCCGCGCTCACCGGTGCGGATCGCCGACCTCGAAGGGCAGCCGATGGTGATGTTCCGGCACGGCTACGACCTGCGGGACCTGACACTTGGCGCCTGCCGCGCGGCCGGTTTCGAGCCGTACCTGAGTGTCGAGGGCGGGGAGATGGACGCGGTGCTGGGCTTCGTCAGGGCGGGCCTGGGCGTCGGGCTGGTCCCCACCACGGTCGCCGCCCGCACCGGCCAGGACCTGCGGGTCACCCCGCTGGCCCGCCCGGGCCTGCGCCGTACCGTCGCACTGGCCCACCGCTCGGACGTGGCGCCGCCCCGCGCCGCCCGCGTCCTGCAGGACGTCCTGCTCGCCTCCGCCCGCCGGGCGGTGACCCGCAGCGGGCTGCGCCCGGCCGGGGCGGAGGGATGAGCGGGGCCGGAGCTTCGCGTTCCGGCCGCTGCCCGACGGCCCACGGAGACCGGCCTGCCGCGGCCGGTCCGGTGGCGCCAGGGTCAGTCCAGCGGGACCGGCTCGCGGGTGCGCGGGCCGCCGGCGCTGCCGGTGTTGACCGTGCCGGCCGGCTCCAGCAGCAGGATCGCGGTCTCCTCGTCGGCGCGCGGGCAGTGCTCGACGCCCTTGGGGACGACGTATATCTCGCCGGGGCCGAGGATCACGTCGCCGTCCCGGAGCTGGAGGACCAGCCGGCCGCTGATCACCAGGAACAGCTCGTCGGTCTCGTCGTGGGTGTGCCAGACGAAGTCGCCCTGGACCTTGGCGATCTTCACGTCGTAGTCGTTGATCCCGGCGATCCGGCGGGGCGCCCAGTGCTCGGCGAACTGGGCCAGTTTCGCGTCGATGTTCACCGCGGTGGCAGGCTTGGTGGTGTCGGTCATGCCCCCAGCCTGCCGCATCGGGCGGGTGCGGGGCTTGTACAGAACTGACCCGAAGGGATCCCGGGATGAGCGCAGCACCCCGCCCGGAGGCCGCCGAGGTGCACGCCTGGCGCCCGGCCGTCCCGGGCGTCACCGAGGTGCTCAACGCCCATTTCACCCGGCACGCCTACCCGGTGCACACCCATGACACCTGGGACCTGATGCTGCTCGACGACGGCATGGTGGACTTCGCGCTGGACCGCAAGCGGCACGACGCGACCGACGCGGGCCGGGTGGTGCTGCTGCCGCCGGGGGTCCCGCACGACGGCCGTACGGTGAACCCGCTGGGCTTCCGCAAGCGCGTCATCTATCTCAGTACGGCGGTGCTGCCGGAGCGGCTCGCCGGGACCGCGGTCGCCGGTCCGATCCTCGGCGACGAGCAGTTGCACCACCGGGTGCACCGGCTGCACGCGGCGCTGCGGCACGAGGACGACGCCCTGGAGGCGGAGTCACGGCTGGCGTTCGTCCGCGAGCGGCTGCTGGTGCACCTGGACGCGCACCGGGTGCGCGAACCGGGCCGGGAGGGCGACCGGCTGGCGGCGCGGCTGCGCGAACTGCTGGACGCGCGGATCGGCGACGGGCTGACCCTCGACGAGGCCACCGCGCTCCTGCACGCGCACCCCACCCACCTGATCCGCAGCTTCTCCCGGGCCTACGGGCTGCCCCCGCACACCTATCTGACCGGCCGGCGCATCGACCGGGCCCGCCGGCTGCTGCTCGCCGGCGAGCGGCCGGTCGACGTGGCCGCGGCGGTCGGCTTCTACGACCAGGCCCATCTGAGCCGGCACTTCACCCGGCATCTGGGCATCTCGCCGGCCCGGTACGCCAGGGGCGGGCGGCACCGCTGAATCCGGCGCCGCCCGGCCGCCGGCCGCGGGGCGGTCAGCGGGTGGCGATGGCGGGGTCGCTGACACCCGCCCGGCCGGTCTCCACGTGGCCGGCGAAGCGGCGGCTGAACGCCGCGTCGTGATCGCTGCGCACGGTCAGGTCGTACCAGTGCCCGCTGTGACCCAGGTCGACCGACCGCGTCACGCGCCGGCCGGCCCCCACCGTGTACGTCTCGCGGTGGCCGCCGTAGGCGTTGCCGACGGTGAACCGGAGCGTGCCCCGCCCGGAGTTGGTGAAGGTCAGCTCGACCCGGCCGGTGCGGGCGTCGTGCCGGGCGGTCACCTCGGCGCCGGTGTGCGACGCCGAGCCCTGGAAGGCCCGCAGGAAGCCGTTGGGGCCGTGCACGGTCAGGTCGTACGCGCCGTGGGCGGCGGTGACGTCCCAGCTGCCGGCGATCTTCCGGCCGGCCGCCGCGGTGTACGACCAGGGGCCGCCTGCCGCGCCGGCGGAGGTGACGTGGAAGGCGGCGCCGGCCGCGGGCCCGCCGCTGAAGGTGAGGGTGATCTGCTGCGTGGCGCCGTGCCCGTGGCCCGCGCTCACCGCGGCGTCGACGAGCGGCGCGTAGGCCAGCGGGCGGGCCGGGCGGGAGCCGCGCTCCTGCCCGGGCACGCTCTGGCGGGCGGGCGGCACCGGTACGAAGCTGTCGTGCCGGTCCTTGTCGGCGGGCTGGTACGCGTCGGTGTCCGGCAGCCGGGCCGGGCGGTCCTGCTTGAGCCCGAAGTCGAAGGCCGAGGTGAGGTCGCCGCAGATCGCGCGGCGCCACGGCGAGATGTTGGGCTCGCGCACCCCGAAGCGCCGCTCCATGAAGCGCAGGATCGAGGTGTGGTCGAAGGTCTCGGAGCAGACGTAGCCGCCGGTGCTCCACGGCGAGACCACCAGCATCGGCACCCGCTGGCCAAGGCCGTACGCGCCCGCCGCATAGGTGGCGTCGCCGGCGAAGACCTCCAGGGAGGTGTCGGCGGTGGAGGCGCCGCGGCCGTCGAGGACCATCGGCGGCACCAGGTGGTCGAAGTAGCCGTCGTTCTCGTCGTAGGTGATGAACAGCGCGGTCCTGCTCCACACCTCGGGGTTGGAGGTGAGCGCGTCCAGGACCTGCGAGATGTACCAGGCGCCGTAGTTGGCGGGCCAGTTGGGGTGTTCGGAGAACGCCTCCGGGGCGGCGATCCAGGAGATCTGCGGCAGCGTGCCGGCCTGGACGTCGGCGCGCAGCCGGTCGAAGAAGCCCTCGCCGGCCGCCGCGTCGGTGCCGGTGCGGGCCTTGTCGTAAAGGGCGTCACCGGGCTTGGCGTTGCGGTACTGGTCGAAGTAGAGCAGCGAGTTGTCGCCGTAGTTGCCGCGGTAGGCGTCCTCGATCCAGCCCCAGGAATGCTCGGCGTCCAGGCCGTCGCCGATGTCCTGGTAGATCTTCCAGGACACCTTGGCGTCCTCCAGCCGCTCCGGGTAGGTGCTCCAGGCGTAGCCGGCCTCGGAGTTGTCCAGCACCGGGCCGCGGCCCTTGCCGTCGTTGCCGGTGTACCCGGTCCACATGTAGTAGCGGTTGGGGTCGGTGCCGCCGATGAAGGAGCAGTGGTAGGCGTCGCAGACGGTGAACGCGTCGGCGAGCGCGTAGTGGAACGGGATGTCGTCCCGGGTCAGGTACGCCATGGTGCCGGCCGATTTGGCCGGGATCCACCGGTCGTACGCACCGCCGTTGACCGCGGCGTGGCTGCCGGTCCACTCGTGGTTGAGGCCCTCGATGAACTTCAGGCCCAGGTCGTCCACGTCCGGCCGGTACGGCAGCACCTCACCGGTCCCGTCGCTCTGGTGCCACACCGGCTTGCCGCTGGGCAGCCGCACCGGGCGCGGGTCGCCGAAGCCGCGCACGCCGCGCATCGAACCGAAGTAGTGGTCGAAGGAGCGGTTCTCCTGCATCAGGACGACGATGTGCTCGACGTCCTTGAGCGTGCCGGTGCGCCGGGCGGCCGGGATGGCCGCGGCCCGGGTGATGCTGCCGGACAGAGCGGTGAGGCCGGCGGTGGCGCCGGCGATCTGCAGGAAGCGCCGCCGGTTGAGTTCGGACATGACTGACCTGGCCTCTTCGCGAGTGGGGTGAGCGGGTGGAGTGAGAGGGGTGCCCCCAGAGGAGCGACAACAGGCGACGGGCCGGTGTCGCGGATGTGACAGCGGGCGGTACGCGTCGGGAACAGGGCGGCCGGACACGGCGTGTCGCGTCCGGTGGTTCCCATGGGACCAGAGGGTAGCGAGGGTCGGGACGTAAAGGGACTTGCCCGCTTTTGCGATCGGTCCGTCACATCGCGTTCCGACGGCATCCGGCAAGGCCGCGTTCAACTGGCTGTCGCCGGGGAGCGGGACTCTTCACGGGATTTCAGCCGCCCATGCGCCAAGGAGCAACGATGGCCGCACAGTTGGACACGCCGGAGCCCTCCGGGGACCGCCTCAGCCGCCGTACCGCCGTCGGCCTGCTGGGCACCGCGGGAGTGGGCGCGGTGGCCGCACCGCTGCTGACCGCGGGCCCGGCCGCCGCCGCGCCGGCCGGCGCGCCCGCCTTCCACCCCACTCCGGACTCCGGTGGCGCCTCGCCGGTGCAGGGCCTGCACCTCACTTTCGGCAAGGACCCCAGCACCCAGATGGTGGTCTCCTGGCTGACCGACGGCCCGGTCAAGCGGCCCCGGGTGCTCTACGGCACCATCGAGCACGGCCTCGGCTCCGGCGCCAACGCGAAGACCCGCACGTACACCGACGGCACGTCGGGCCGGAAGGTCTACGTCCACCACGCGCTGATCAGCAAGCTGCGGCCGGGCACCGACTACCTGTACCTGGTCTCGCACGACGGCGCCACCCCGGACAGCGGCACCTTCAAGACCGCGCCGCGCGGCCGGCAGCCGCTGACCTTCACCAGCTTCGGCGACCAGTCGGCCCCGCAGGTGACCTGGGCGACCGACGGCACGGTGACGCTGGACGCCAACTCCACCCCGGCCACGAAGGACATCGTGACCGGCGTCGAGCAGGTCGCGCCGCTCTTCCACCTGCTCAACGGCGACCTCTGCTACGCCAACCTGGACATCGACCGGGTCCGCACCTGGAACAACTTCTTTACCAACAACACCCGTTCGGCCCGCTTCCGGCCGTGGATGCCGGCCGCCGGCAACCACGAGATCGAGAGCGGCAACGGCCCGATCGGCCTGGGCGCCTACCAGACGTACTTCGAGCTGCCGTCGACCGAGACCGACGACGAACTGGCCGGACTCTGGTACGCGTTCACCGCCGGTTCGGTCCGGGTGATCGTGCTGCAGAACGACGACAACGCCCTGCAGGACGGCGGCGACCTCTACGTCAGCGGCTACTCCGGCGGCCGTCAACTGGCCTTCCTGGAGCGGGAGCTGAAGGCGGCCCGCAAGGACCGCGACATCGACTGGGTCGTCGTCGCCATGCACCAGGTGATGATCAGCTCCTCCGACGCCAACGGCGCGGACCTGGGCCTGCGGGCCAAGTACGGCCCGCTCTTCGACCGTTACAGCGTCGACCTGGTGGTCTGCGGTCACGAGCACAACTACGAGCGGTCGCTCTCGGTCCGCGGGGTGGTCAGCGGCAGCGAGACGCTGACCCCGAACCCGACCTCCACCCGCACCGACGACATCGACACGGGCCTGGGCACGGTGCACATGGTGCTCGGCGGCGGTGGTGTCTCCGGCACCACCAACCAGTCCTTCTTCAAGGACGGCACCGCCAAGGTGCTCACCGCGGTCTCCGACACCCGTCCGGAGGGCGGCAAGCGCGCGGCGACGTATGTCAAGGAGGAGGCGGTGTGGGTCGGCGTGCGCGACATCGAGCACCCCTACGGCTTCGCGGCCTTCACCGTCGACCCGGGCCGGTTCGCCGGTGACACCACCCGGCTGCACGTCACGTACTACAACGTGAACAAGCCGAACGGCGAGCTGTCGGTCTTCGAGAAGTTCACGCTGCACCGCAAGCGGTCCGACGGCCACCGCTGATCTCCCGCGGGGCGCTCAGAGCGCGAGGTCGCGGGCGGTACCGGCGAAAGTCGCCGCTGCCGCCCGCGGCCCCGGACACCGGCCGACATCAAGACCACTGCATACCACTGCAGACCAACAGCGCCGCCACCTTGTACGCTGTCCCCCTGTTCGTTCGGGACGAAAGGGCGGTGGACCGGCAGTGGCGGCACACGGAGCGGGACCGCGGATCCTCACCGGGCACCTCGGACACGGGCTGGCGGCGGCCGGCGCCGTCCTGGCGGAGCTGCCCGACGGGCTGCCGCCGCGGCGGGTGGAGCTGGTCCGCCTGGACGGCGCGGCCGGTGCGGCGAGCACGGCGGCTTCTGCGAGCACGGCCGGCTCCGGCGGTCTGGCGGGTACGGACCCCGCGGCCGGCTCCGGCCTTCCGGTCCGGCAGCTGACCGCGGGACCCGTCGAGGCGGTGCCCGGCTGGCACACCGGCCCGTACGCCCGGATCGAGCTGCCCCGGGAGTTGCCCGCCGGCCGGTACGCCGTACGGCTGCTGGACGGCGCGGGCCGGGCCGCCGCGAGCGAGCCGTTCGAGATCGCCGCGGACCGGCTCCAGCGGCAGACGATGTCGGACGTGCTGGCGTACTTCAAGGCGATGCGCTCCAGCGGCGAGATCGACCGCAAGGACCGGCACGCCCGGTTCTGGGGCGACGACAGCGGCCGTGAGGTGGACGCGCGCGGGGGCTGGCTCGACGCGAGCGGCGACACCAGCAAGTTCCTCAGCCACCTCACCTACACCCGCATGATGAGCCCCCAGCAGACGCCGCTGTGTGCCTGGGCGATGCTGGCGGCGCGCGACGCGCTCGCCCGCAAGCACCCGGCCCTGCTGCGCTCGGTCGGCGCCCGGCTGCGCGACGAGGCCCTGTGGGGCGCCGACTTCCTGGTCCGGTTCCGCGCCCCCGAGGGCTACTTCTACACCGGGATCTTCGACGCGCTGACCAAGCGGCTGGAGGAGCGGGTGGTCACCGCGCCGCTGCCGGACTGCGTGCGCACCGACCGCTACCAGGCGGCGTACCGCCAGGGCGGCGGTCTCGCCATCGCGGCTCTGGCCCGGGCCTCTGCGGTCGGCGACCACGGCGACTTCACCTCGGAGCAGTACCTGTCCGCGGCCGTGGACGGCTTCCTGCACCTGGAGGCGCACAACAAGGAGTACCTGGACGACGGCACCGAGACGGTGCAGGACGACTACACGGCGCTGCTCGCCGCCTGCGAGCTGGTCGCGGCGGGCGAGCTCGGCGCCGGGACGCTGGAGGTGGTCCGGGTGGCCGCGCGGGAACGGGTGCGGTCGCTGGCGGGGCGGTACCGGCGCGGTGCGGGGCCCGGGTGGTTCCGCGGGGACGAGGAGGGGCGGCCGTTCTTCCACGCCGCGGAGGGCGGGCTGCCGGCGCTGGCGCTGGCGCGCTTCACCGAGGTGCTGCCGGAGGTACCCGAGGCCCGGGTGGCCGGGGAACTCGCCGTCGAGGCGATGCTCGACACGCTGGACCGGTCGGCCGCGGTGCCCAATCCGTTCGGCTATCCGCGGCAGCGGGTGCGGCCGGCCGGGGGCACCGACCGGGACGCGTTCTTCTTCCCGCACGCGAACGAGACCGGCTACTGGTGGCAGGGCGAGAACGCCGGGATCGCCTCGCTGGCCGCGGCGGCGGCGGCCTGCGCGGAGCTGCCCGGCGTGCCGGGAGCGGACCGGGAACGGCTGCTGCGGTTCGGCGACGACCAGCTCGCCTGGATCACCGGCCGCAACCCCTTCGACGCCTCGATGCTCCAGGGCCGCGGCCGCAACAACGTCGACTACGCCTCCGACTTCCCCAACCTGCCCGGCGGGATCGTCAACGGCATCACCTCCGGCTGGGCCGACGAGGACGACATCGCCTTCCTGCCCCCCGACGCCCCCGAGGGCGACAGCTGGCGCTGGGCCGAACAGTGGATCCCCCACACCGGCTGGTTCCTCCTCGCGGTCTCCACCGCCCGCTGACCACCCGCTGGGGGGCGGCTCCGGCCGGCTGCCGGGGGCGGGTCCGGCAGCCGCGGCAGGCTGACCCGGGCCCCGTGGGGCATGCCGAAGGGCGGCGCGACCCGTGCGGGTCGCGCCGCCCTTTCTTTCAGCGGACCGGTGCGGAAAAACTCACCGGGAGATACGGCCGATCAGTACGCGGAGTTCACGTTGTCCATCGAGCCGTACCGGTCGGCCGCGTAGTTGCAGGCGGCGGTGATATTGGCGACCGGGTTGTAGATGTCCCAGGACGTACCCGCCACGTGGTAGCGGCTGAAGGTCGGGTTGATCACCTGCAGCAGACCCTTCGAGGGAATGCCGTTGCGGGCGTTGATGTCCCACAGGTTGATCGCCCTCGGGTTACCGCTCGACTCACGCATGATGTTGCGGTGAATACCCTCGTAGCTGCCGGGAATTCCCTTGGCGTGCATGATGTCCAGCGACTGCCGGATCCAGCCGTCGAGGTTGTTGGCGTAGGTCTTCGCGGCCGGCTTGGCCGCCACCTTGTGGGTCTTGGCGGACTTCGCCACGACGGTACGTACGTGCGAGCGGTTCGCGGCCTGCTTGACCGCGGCGCGCTTGGCTGCGGCCTTCTTGGCAGCCGCGGCGGACTTCTTCTCGGCCGCCTTCTTCGCGGCGGTCTTCTTGTCGGTGGCCGCCTGGGCCGCCTTCTTCTTCGCCGCGTCAGCGGCGTCCTGCTTCTTCTGGGCGGCGTCGTGGATGGCGCGCTGCGAAGCCATACCGGCCTGCGGGTCGATGCGCTTGGCGTGGTCGCCGGTGGAGACGACGAAGCCGGTGGAACCGGTGGACGCGCCGGACGCAAGGGACGCAGTGGAGGCAGTGGGACTGCCCGCCGCGGTCGCCGATCCGGCACCCGCGGTTGCTTCCAGGCCCGTGACCGTCAGCACGACAGCGGCTGCGGCGGCTGCGCCGGCCACCGTGATCTTGCGCTTCTTCGACAGCCGGTTGAACGTGGAGAACTTCGGGAACTTGGTCGGGATCGTGGGGAGCTGCATACAGGATTACCTCTTCCAGTTTGCGGACCCCAGAAGTGTTAAATGTTCCGAATTCAAAGGTCAACGAGCCCACCTACGGACGAATACGTAGACGTGCCGGAAGAGCGGCTGGGATTCCTTGCCGGTCACCGGAAAGGTCGGCGCCACCGCGCACTAAGCGGCTTAGTATGTGACGCGCGTCCTATAGAGGGGATCACACGGCCGCGGCGCTTTGTCGCTTTCGGTGACAGCGGCGCCACTTTATGTGCGGGTATTTCGGCGTCCGTCCGCCCGGGGAAAAACGGCCCTCAGCGGTGGCCGGAAAGCAGCTGCGGCTCCTCCTTGGTGCGGGTGAGGGTGCCGCCACAGGCGAAAGAGGCGGGGGTACGGGGCCCGGGACGCCTCAGGTTCTGCGCGCCAGCACCAGTCGCGCCCGCGGGCTGCCGTCGGGGCGCCGGCCGAACTCGGCCAGCGGCCGCAGCGCGACATCGAACCCGGCACGTTCCAGATCGTCGCGGACCGCCCCCAGCGGAAAGGTGCGGTAGTACATCACGAAGGGTGGCCGGCGCACCGCGTTGCGCACCCGCATCGCCGTGTCGAAACCTGCGAAGGCCCAGTACCAGGCCGAGGTGACCGGCGGCGGCGCGCCGATCGGGAAGGCGAAGAGGCCGCCCGGCCGCAGTGCCCGCCGCACCCCGGCGAACAGCCCCGGCCGCTCGGCGGGAAGGAAGTGGCCGAAGGCCCCGAAGCTGACCGCCAGGTCGAAACCCGCGGCGAAGGGCATCGACCGCACGTCCGCCCGCACCCAGCGCGGCGCGGGGCCGCCCGCGCGGTGCGCCGCGCGGGCCTGCGCCAGCATGCCGGCGCTGAAGTCCACCCCGGTGACGCCGCCCCGGCACAGCGGCGCCAGTACCCGCACCCCGGCGCCGGTCCCGCAGCACACGTCGAGCCCGTCCTGGAACGGACCCAGCGGCGCCAGCGCGCCGGCCACCGCGTCGAGGAAGCGGTCCGGCGTCCGGAACGGCGTGTGGTCGAAACGCGGCGCCAGCAGGTCGTAGCCGCGCTCGACCGAACTCAGCGCCTGCACCGCCAGTTCCCGCAGACCCGGCCCCTCGGAGGAGAACATCCGCCCACCCTAGGCGGTGCCCGCGGTCAGGCTGCGCAGCGGCGCTCGCGGTCGGCGTAACTGCGCAGCGCCCGCGGGAAGTCGATCTCGCGGAAGGCCGGCCAGTAGGCGTCGCAGAAGTAGAGCTCGGAGTGGACGCTCTGCCACAGCAGGAAGTTGGACATCCGCTGCTCGCCGCTGGTCCGGATCACCAGGTCCGGGTCGGGGCGGCCCGCGGTGTACAGGTGCCGGGCGATGTCCTCGGGCCCGATGCTCTCGGCCAGGTCGGCCAGCGTCTCCCCCGCCGCGGCCCGCTCGGTCAGATGCCCGCGCAGCGCGTCGGTCACCTCCTGCCGGCCGCCGTACCCGATGGCCAGCGTCACGCTTGCGCCGGTCGTCCGGTCCCGGGTCGCCTCGACCGCTTCCTTGAGCGCGTGCGCGGTGCTGTCCGGCAGGCCGTCGAGTCTCCCGGCGATGTGCACCTGCCAGGCGCCGCCGGGGCGGGCCAGCCTGTTGGTGACGACCTGCTCGATCAGCCCCATCAGGAAGGCGACTTCGCCGTCACCGCGGCGCCGCAGGTTCTCGGTGGAGCAGATGAAGACCGTGACGTGCTTGATGCCGAGGGCGCCGCACCAGGCCAGCACGTGGTGGATGTGTTCGGCGCCGTACTTGTGGCCGAGGCTCGGGTTGGCAAGACCCGTCTCCCGGGCCCAGCGGCGGTTGCCGTCGATGATCAGGCCGACGTGCCGGGGCAGCGCCCCCGAGCCGCGTACCTTCTGCCGCAACCGGCGCGTGTAGAGGCCGTACAGGGGAGCGGAGATCCGCATGCGTGCCGTCCTTCCGTGCCGCGCCGGCCCGTCCCCGGCACGGTCTGTCCGCGTGGGGGTGAGCCTAGGGCGTGCCCCCGCGCCGGAAGGCGGTCCCGGAAGCGGGGACGGGCGGCGGGGCCGGACCGGTAAACATGTGATCTGCGTCGCTTCCGGCCTGCGCCACCGCAGGGCCGGGAAGACCGAGAGGCCCCCGGCGGTTGACCGGTGGCGTAGGTCGCGCACTCCCGCGCGGGGGTACGGCGAACGTGCTTCGGGTGTGCGCAAGACCTCATCGCAAGGAAACGGAATCGTCATTCCCGATGGGATATTGTTGCCCTCGTAACGGAACTGTGATTCCGCTTTCTTGCGGGCACCGGCTTTCCGCACTTCCCCGCACGGCTTTTCCCCGCTCTCCCGAGCGGTTCCCCTCTTTTTGCTGAAGGAGATCCATGGCGTCCGAGACGCGGCGCACGCCCTATCAGGTCACGTTCGCGGTGCTCGCGGCCGGCGTGACCGCTTATGCGCTGCTCCAGTCCCTGGTCACCCCGGTCCTGCCGACGATCCAGGAAAACCTGCACACCAACCAGAACACCGTCACCTGGGTGCTGACCGCCTATCTGCTGTCGGCCTCCATCTTCACGCCGATCATGGGCCGGATAGGCGACATCCTCGGCAAGGAGAGAGTCTTCGTCGCGACGCTCGCCGCGCTCGCCCTGGGCTCGCTGCTGGCGGCGCTCGCCACCAACGTGGATGTGATGATCATCGCCCGGGTGATCCAGGGCATCGGCGGCGGTGTGCTGCCGCTGGCCTTCGGCATCGTCCGGGACGAGTTCCCGAAGGAGAAGCTGAACGGCGCGGTCGGCGCCATCGCCTCGCTGATCGCGGTCGGCGCGGGCCTGGGCATCGTGCTGGCCGGCCCGATCGTCAACGCGCTCGACTACCACTGGCTCTTCTGGCTGCCGATGATCCTCACCATCGCCGCCGCCGTGGCCGCCGCGTTCTTCATCCCGAAGTCGCCGGTGCGGACGGCCGGCCGGATCAGCTGGCTGCCCGCCGTGCTGCTCTCGGCATGGCTGGTCGCCCTGCTGGTGGGCCTGAGCCAGGCTCCGGTCTGGGGCTGGGGTTCGGGCAAGGTGATCGGCCTGTTCGTCGCCGCCGTGGTGCTCGCGGCCGGCTGGGTCGAGGTGGAGCGCCGTGCCGCGCAGCCGCTGATCGACATGAACATGATGCGCCGCCCGGCGGTGTGGACCAACAACCTGGTCGCGCTGCTCTTCGGTATCGGCATGTACGCGGTCTTCGCCTTCCTGCCGGAGTTCGTGCAGTCCCCGAAGTCCACCGGCTACGGCTTCGGCGCGAGCATCACCGAGTCCGGCCTGATCCTGCTGCCGATGACCGTGACGATGTTCCTGGTGGGCCTCGGCGCGAGCAGCTTCGCGGCACGGATCGGCGGCAAGACGGTGGTGCTGCTCGGCACCCTGATCGGCACCGGTTCGATGGCACTGCTGGCCTTCGCCCACACCCAGACCTGGGAGCTGTACGTGGCGACCGCCGTCATGGGCATCGGCTTCGGGCTCGCCTTCTCGGCGATGTCCAGCCTGATCGTCAACGCGGTGCCGCCGGAGCAGACCGGTGTGGCCAGCGGGATGAACGCCAACATCCGCACCATCGGCGGCTCCATCGGCGCCGCCCTGATGGCGAGTGTCGTCACCGCGAGCCCGGCCGCCGACGGCCTGCCCAAGGAGTCCGGCTACACCAACGGCTTCGCGATGCTCGGCGGTGCGCTGCTGATCGCCGCGTTCGCCGCCGCGCTGATCCCGGCCTCCCGCCGCAGCACCCGGATCACGCTCTCCGAGCCCGCCGAGGCCGCCGAAGCTGCCGGGCCCGCACACGCCGAGCCGGCGCTGGTCCCGGGCGGTACGGTCGTGGGGGACAAGTCGGAGTGACCCCGGGCGCGAACCCCCGGGTCGCGCTCTGCCGCATCGACCGGGAGTTGACGATGGCACCGCACGACACGCAGCCCCGGCCGATGCGGCGGGACGCGGTACGCAACCATCAGCTGGTGATGGAGGCGGCCCGTGCGGTGCTGGCCGAGTTCGGCACCGACGCCAGTATGGAGCTGATCGCCTCCCGGGCCGGGGTCGGCGTCGGCACCGTCTACCGGCGCTTCCCCAACAAGGAGGCGCTGGTGGACGAGATCGCCACGCAGATCCTGTCCGAGCTCGCCGACGAGGCGCAGCAGGCGCTGGAGCGCGGGGACGGCACCGGTCTTGAGGTCTTCTTGTGGGCGGTGGGCCGCTCGATGACCGTCCACCACGGTTACGCCGACAAGCTGGTCGGCCACACCAAGGCCGGCTGCGTCGAGCAGTTGCGGGACCTGATCGTCGAACTCCTCTCCCAGGCACAGGAGTTCGGCAAGATCGGTCCGGACGTCACCCTCGGCGACATCATGACGCTGGTATGGGGGCTGCGCGGCGTGGTGGAGACCGGCAGCGGCGTCGTACCGGACGCGTGGCAGCGGCACCTCGACATCCACCTGGCCGGGCTGCGCTCCGCGCGGCTGCCGAGCAGCCTGCCCTCGGTCAGCCGTGAGCAGTTGACCCGGGTCACCGCGGGCACCGGCCGCTGACCGCCCGGGCCCGGTGAGCCGCCGCGGCGCCGTACTCGGGACACCGCTCATGGTGTCCTGAGTACGGCGCCGCGGGCCTTTCCGGCCGGGGTCTCAGCGCCGGGTGCCGCAGCCCGGGCAGAAGGCGGCGCCCTCGGGCACCGTGGCGGAACACGACCCGCACGTCTGCTCCTGCGCCATCCGGTGACCGCAGCCCGGGCAGAACGGGGTGCCGTGCGTCTCGGTGCGGCACTGCGGGCAGACCAGCTGCCGCGGTGTGCCCACGTCGAACTGCTGGGCCGACTGCTGGCCCGCGTCGTACGCGCGCTCCGAGACGGCGTCGTTGAGACCGCGCTGCTGGGCGGCGAGCGCCTCGGCCGCGGTGTCCGGCGCGCAGTTCAGACAGATGCCCTGGCCCGCGTTCCAGCACCGGTTGCAGACATAACTTGTGCACCGCGGGCAGCGGTTGAAGTGCCCTTGCGCATGGGTGATCGCCCGCTGGAACGCCGAGTCACGCGCGCTGCCGTAGCCCATGCCGGCCAGGCCGTCGGCCGCGCTGGACATGCCGTAACCGGTCCTGCCGAGCATCCCCCAGGCGGCGTTGACCCCTTTGCCGACCCAACTGGCCGCCCGTCCGCTGGTGTACGCCTCGAACGGCGAACGCCAGGTGTCGTAGCACCGGTTGCAGGAGAACTCGAACTGGAAACCCGCTCCTGTGCCGTGCTCCTGGCACAGATCGCGGTAGTTGTTGCTGAAGTAGATCTCCGCACTCATCGCACGCCTCCCCGAGCGCCGTGCGGTGCGGCCCCTGCCGCACCGTCATCCCACCGGAAGGGGACGCCCCCGCGCCCCCCGGCGGTTCTGCCCGCGCCGCAGGCCGGGCGGGCCAGGACACTTTCGCACAACTGCCCGGGACGTGTCGCTTGACCTTCCCCCTGGGGGACGGTTGAGGCTCAAGGGAGGAGAAATCATCGTCGCGGCGGCCGCTCCCGTTGCCGTCGCCGCAACGGAACGGAACGAGGAGATTCCCATGAGCACCACCACTCCCCCGGCCGTCGACCGCTATCTGAAGGCCGCCGACAGCCGGGACGCGCAGGCCGTCGCGGACTGCTTCACACCGGACGGCACCGTGCTGGACGAGGGGAAGACCTACCGGGGCCGGGACGAGATCGCCGGCTGGCGTACCGCGCTGGCCGGGCAGTTCACGTACACCAGCACGGTGACCGGCGTCGAGGAGCCGGGCGAGGACGGCGAGTACCGGCTGAACGTGCGGGTGGAAGGCGACTTCCCCGGCGGCGTGGCCGATCTGCGGTTCGGTTTCACCCTGCGTGACGACCGGATCGCCGCGCTGCGGATCGTGTGACGACCGCGGCCCGGTGATGATGGTCGGGCAAGGAGCGACGGGGGGAGAAAAGGAGGCGGAGCACCATGGCCGCGCAGGTGCCGATCGGCGCGTTCTCGGTGATGACCGGGCTGAGCAGGAAGACGCTGCGGCACTACCACGAGGCGGGGCTGCTCGCCCCGGCCTCGATCGACCCGGTGACGGGCTACCGCCACTACGACACCTCGCAGGTGCGCACCGCCGAGATCATCCGCCGGTTCCGCGCGCTCGACATGCCGATCGCCGAGGTCAAGGCGGTGCTGGCCGCACCGGACGTGGGCGCCCGCAACGAGGTGATCGCCGCACATCTGCGGCGGATGGAGAGCCAGCTGGACCAGACCCGGCAGTCGGTCGGCGCGCTGCGCGAACTCCTGGACCCCGGCGCCGCGCCCCGCCCGGCCATCGCGGTGGAGTTCCGCTCGGTGCCGGCGCTGCGGGTTCCCGCGATCAGTGCGGTGGTGCGGCGCGGCGAGGTCGGTGAGTGGTGGGGCACCGCGCTGGAGGAGCTGTACGCGGCCATCCGCGCCGCCGGGGCCGAACCGGCCGGGCCGCCCGGTGGGCTCTACGCCACCGAGCTGTTCGCGGACGAGGAGGGCGCGGCCACGGTCTACGTACCGGCCGGCGCCGAGCTGCCCGCGTCCGGCCGGGTGGCGATGACCGAGCTGCCGGCCGCTGAGCTGGCGGTCGCCCTCCACGAGGGGTCGCACGACAACGCCGGACGCACCTACGGCGAGCTGGGGGCCTTCGTCGCCGAGCGGCTGATCGCGGTGGACGG
Organism: Streptomyces sp. NBC_01476; assembly: GCF_036227265.1. Classification (NCBI taxonomy): domain Bacteria; kingdom Bacillati; phylum Actinomycetota; class Actinomycetes; order Kitasatosporales; family Streptomycetaceae; genus Streptomyces; species Streptomyces sp. NBC_01476. The sequence goes on from NZ_CP109446.1 coordinate 1,048,909, forward strand.
GCCGGTCCGGGAGCGCTATCTGGTGGGCGGCCCGGAGGTCACCGACCAGGACAGCTGGCGGACCGAGATCTGCTGGCCGGTCCTGCGCACCGCGGCGCCCTGAGGGCCGCGTACGCACCACCGCCGGCCGGGCTGAGGCCCGGCCGGCGGCGTTCGTATGTGCGTTTCGTATGCGGTTTCGGTGCTGCGCACACCGCCGCGCGTCTGTCCCGCGGAGTGCGGGTGCCGCGCGGGACGGGGTCAGCCCTGGCGCGCCTTGCTGCGGGGGTCCTTGCGGTTGATCACGTAGACCTTGCCGCGACGGCGGACGATCTGGGCCCCGGGGCGGTTCTTCAGCGACCGAAGCGAGTTACGGACCTTCATTCGGGGCACCTTCCTGCTCGTACTGTTCTGTTCACGCGTGTCAACCGCGACGGCCCCCCGTTCATTCCAGGGCCGGCGGGCGAGAGGGGACCGGGATGAGCCAGGAAGAAACCAGGCCCCCGGGGGCGACGGAGCAGCCGGCCGGGAGCGCCGCCGAGGACGAGGGGCCCGGGTCGGAGGGGCACGGGACCGGGTCCGAGGGGCCAGAGTCCGAGGGGCCTGACTTCTCCAGCCCGGGGTTCTCCAGCCCCGATTTCTCCAGTCCTGACTTCAGCGGCCCGGACTCGCACATCCCGGACTACACCCCGCCCGATTTCGTCGTGCCGCCCTTCGAGGGCCCGGACTACGAGGCAGAGGACGCCGGACAGGACGCAGGCGAGGACGACAGGACCGGCTTTTCCAGCCCCGGCTTCTCCAGCCCGGACTTCAGCAGCCCGGGCGCGATGGGGGAACCGGACGAGGACGGAGACCCGCAGGACCGCTAAGGGCGCCGGAGCCGGTCGCCGGCCCAGCGGCTGGGGGCCGACAGGGCGATCACCAGCTGGTTGGAGAAGAACGGCAGCACGCGGGCGCGCCGGCCGGTCACGTGAAAGGCGCCCGCACGGCGCGGACCGAGCAGGGCACGGCGTACCGCACGCTGCAGCGGGTCGCCGGCCACCAGCAGGAGCGGCGACAGCAGCACGGCCGCCGCGTAGTACGCAGGGGAGTCGCGTCGGGACCTCATGTGAGCCCAACGTGCCGCGGGGATACGGCTGTTCCGGCCGCGGCCCCGACTTCTCGCGGTCACCGCACCGACCACTGCCCCTCGGCCGTACGATGCCCGGACGTATTCCGGGACGGGGAAGCTGCCCGCGACAGGACCGGATCGTCGGCGGTTGCCGGCGCGCGGACGAGCGGGGACCAGCGAGAGCAATGGGCAATCCGTCAGTCCCCCAGGGGGCCGTGGCCGTGCCACGGTGGCGCCGGCTGCCCTGGCGGACGATCGCCTGCCTGGTGCCGGCGCTCGCCGTCGGGGTGTGGGCGGCAGGCCACCGCACGCTGCTCGTCTCGGGCGGCCACGATCTGCTGTCCGCCGACCGCTTCTGGCTGCTCGGCGCGCTGGCCGCGACCGGCCTCGGCTGGGTGGCGATAGCCTGCGCCCGGCAGGGCACGGTGCTCGAACCCCTGCCCACCGGGCGGCTGCTGGCCACCCAGTTCGCCGCGACCGCCGCCAACCAGCTGACGCCCGCGGGCATCGGCGCCGGCGCGGTGAACCTGCGTTTCCTGCGCGGCTGCGGACTGCCGCTGGCCCGGACCTCGGCGGCGCTGGCGCTCTACGCGCTCGCCGAGTCGGTCGGCCGGGTGACGCTGCTGCTGGTGCTCCTCACCGTCTTCCCGCACGCGCTGCGCCTGAACGGGCTGCTGCCCGGCGGGGACACCCTGCTCTTCCTCGGCGCCGTGCTGGCGGCGGGGCTGCTGCCGGCGGCGCTGGTCCTGGTGTCGCTGCGCCGGGTACGGGCTTTCATCCGGGATTTCCTGCTCACCGCGCTGACCGATGTCCGCTCGCTGCACATGCGGCCCTCGCGCGCGCTGGCACTGTGGGGCGGCTCGCTGGCCTTCCCCGCCCTCCAGGCGGTCTCCCTGGTCGCGGTCACCAACGCGCTCGGGCTTCCGGTGCCGGCCGCCCATGTCGCCATCGCCTATCTCGCCGCGACCTGCCTGGCGGCCGGGATACCCGCTCCGGGCGGGGTCGGTTCCGTGGACGCGGCCCTGGCCATCGCGCTGGTGGCGGCCGGCGCCCCCACCGCGGCGGCCACCTCTGCGGTCCTCGCCTACCGCATCGTCACCGTCTGGCTGCCGCTGCTCCCGGCCGCCCTCACGCTGGGCGCCCTGGTCCGCCGCAAGGTGGTCTGACCGCGGGTCCGGCCCCGGTCCGACCGCGTCACCCGGGAGCGCCCGGTGCGGCCCGGGGGCCTCGGCGGCGGTCCGGGGCCGGGGCCAGGGAGCGGGCCGCCGCAGCGGCGACGGCGGTCGCGACGGCGGCGAGCGGGGGTGAGTCCAGCTTCCACTGCTGCCAGTACAGGGGGACGTCCACGAAGCGGCCCTCAGCGAGGTCGGTGAGGGTGCCGGCAGACAGGTGGGGGGCCGACTGGGCGTCGGGGATCATGCCCCAGCCGAGGCCGGCCGCGACGGCTTCGACGAATGCCTCCGAGGAGGGGACGTAGCTCCGGGACCGGCCGGCCGGTGTGCGGTGCGGCGCGAGACCGCGCAGGAAGCGGTCCTGGAGGTCGTCCTTGCGGTCGAAGACCACGACCGGCGCGCCGGCCAGCAGGTGCCGCAGCGGCGCGCCGGCGAGATGGCGGGCGGCGAAGTCCGGGGTGGCCATGGCCCGGTAGCGCATCGTGCCGAGAGCGCGGACCGAGCAGCCCTGGACGGGCTCGGGCGAGGAGGTCACCGCGGCCATCACCCGGCCCTGGCGGAGCAGCCGGGTGGTGTGGTCCTGGTCGTCGCGGTGGAGGTCGAAGCGGATGTCGCGGCGGGCGGCGACCTCGGCGAGGGCCGGCAGGAACCAGGTGGCGAGCGAGTCGGCGTTGACCGCGATCGGCAGCGTGGCGGGACCCGCCGCCTCGTCGAGTCCGAGTTCGCTCCCGGCGTCCCGTTCCAGCGTGGCCAGTTGCCGCCCGAACCGTACGACGACCTCGCCGGAGTCGGTGAGCCGCACCGGTCTGGAGCGCAGCAGCAGGACCCGGCCGGTGCGCTGCTCCAGGGCCTTGATCCGCTGGCTCACCGCGGACGGGGTCACATGCAGCGCCTCGGCCGCCGCCTCGAAAGTGCCCTCGTCGACCACGGCGAGCAGCGTACGTACCTGGTCCAGCGGCAGTTCGGGCACCGAGCGGTCCTCTCCGCGGTCGGCAGCAGATGAAGCTGCGCTGATGCTACGTGAGAATCATGAGCTGGCCTCATGACCGGACCGCTCCTAGCCTCGGGGCATGCAGGGAGTCCTTGTCGCGGTCCTGGCCGGTCTTGGCACCGGTCTGTCGCTCATCGTGGCCATCGGGGCCCAGAACGCCTTCGTGCTCCGGCAGGGGATCCGGCGCGAACACGTCGCACCGGTGGTGGCGATCTGCGCGGGGTCCGACGCGGTGCTGATCGCGGTGGGGATCAGCGGGATCGGCACGGTCGTCAAGCGGTGGCCTTCGGCGGTCACCGTCACCTCCTGGGTGGGCGCCGCCTTCCTCGTCTGCTACGGCCTGCTGGCCGGCCGCCGGGCCCTGCGTCCGGCCGTCCTCACCGCCGCCGACGACACCGGCGGGTCCCTGCGCGCCGCCGTCCTCACCTGTCTCGCGATGACCTGGCTCAACCCGCACGTCTACCTCGACACGGTCCTGCTGCTCGGCTCCGTCGCCAACGGCTACGGCGCCGGCCGCTGGCCGTTCGGTCTGGGCGCGGCCACCGGCAGCGTCCTGTGGTTCACCGCGCTGGGCTCCGGCGCCCGGCTGCTGCGCGGCCCCTTCGCCCGTCCCGGCTCCTGGCGGGCGCTGGACGCGCTGATCGCCGCCACGATGCTCACCCTGGGCGTCCTCATGGCCGCCCGCACCTGACCGCCCTGACCGCCCCCGGCCCGGCGCGTACCGCGCGGAGGGTCTCCGTCAGACCACCGCGTTCGCCTCGTGGACCGGGCGGAAGCCGATGATGGCGGCGTCGTCGCGGCGCTCGGCGATGGCCGCGAGGAGCTGCGCGCACAGGGTGCTGAGCGGGACGCCGGCGCGCTGGGCGGCGTGGGCGTGCACGGCGAGATGGGCCATGCCCTCGGCGAGGTCGGTGCCGGGGACCTCGATGAGCCCGTCGGTGTAGAGCAGCAGTGTGTCGCCTATCTCAAGGTCGTGATGCCAGGTGGTACGGGGGTGGGACGGCGAGACGCACAGCGGCAGGTCGGGACCGGTGCCCTCCAGATAGCGCGGCGGTCCGTCGGCGGGCAGCAGCAGCGGCGGGGGGTGGCCGGCGTTGGACCACGCCGCGTGCCAGCTGCCGCCGCCCTTGGGGACCAGCCGGGCGTGGACAGCGGTGACCAGTGGCGCGATGGCGAGTCCGTCGGCGACGCGGTCCAGCTGGGACAGGCTCTCCGCGGGAGTGACCGGGTGGGAGAGGTCGTAGGCGATGACCCGCAGCATGCTGCGGAGCTGGCTCATCGAGGTGGCGGCCTCCAGGTCGTGGCCGGCGATGTCACCGATGGTGAGGGTGACCGAGCCGTCGGGCAGCACCAGTGCGTCGTACCAGTCGCCGCCGATCTCCGCGGTCTTGCTGGCCGGCTGGTAGTGCGCGGCCAGTTCCGCGCCGGGCACCAGCGGGGTGGGTGTGAGCAGCGCCCGCTGGAGGGTGAGCGCGGTGCGCCGGGTGCGCTGCAGCTCCATCGCCTGGCGGAGCGGGTCGCGCACCTCGTGCAGCACCTCGCGCAGCAGCGCGAGGTCCGCGGAGCCCGGCGGCGGGCTGTCGGCGCAGCCGGCCGCGACGGCGTAGGCCACCACCGTCGAGTCGATCACCAGCGGCACCATGGTCAGGCTGGTCGCCCGCGCCTCGCGCAGCCACTCCACCGACACGTCGGGGACGGCGCCGGCCGGGGGCTCGCCGGCCGGGAAGGTCAGGAGCTGGGGCCGGCGGCTCTCGATCACCTGCCGTGCGAGCGGCCCGACCGGCCGGGCCTTCCCGCTCATCGGCGGCAGCGGCGGCAGGCCGGTACGGGCCGAGGAGGCGACCCGGGTCGCGGTCAGCGGACCGCCCGCCCCGGTCAGCTCGGGCGACGGCAGCATGAACACCGCGCAGGTGTCGGTGAGCTCCGGCACCACGGCCGCGGCCACCGCGGCCAGCGCCTGCGGTACGTCGCCCGCGGCGGCGACGGTGGCGACCCGGGCCAGCAGCCGCTCCCGCAGGCGGTTGCGCCACTGGTCCTCGACGTCCGCCGACGAGCCGACCCATTCGACGGTCACTCCCCCGCGCTGGACCGGCACCGCGCGCGACTGCACATGGCGGTACTCGCCCGAGGCGGTCCGCATCCGGAAGGTGCAGACGAAGAACGAAGGGGTGCCCTCGGCCGCCTCCTTCCAGGTCCGCACCAGGTCGGTGCGGTCGTGGGGGTGCACGGCGGCGAGCCATTCGGCGTCGATCACCGGCCGCCACGGCATGCCGGTGAACTCCTCGAAGCCGCCGACCAGCTCGGTGATCGACCAGTCCGGTTTCATCAGCCAGACGATCTGCGGCACGGCGGACATCAGCGCCTCGTACCGCTGCAGGGTGCGGTGCCGCTCCTCCGACTGCTCCTCCGCCCGCCGGGCCGTCTCGACCTGGGCGGTGGTGTCGACGGCGATGGCCAGCACGCCGGGGCCGTACCGGGAGATGACCGGGGAGGCGCTGTACATGAAGTGGCGGCGGCCGGGCGCGCCGGGATGGGTGCCCTCGGTGGTGCGCGGGGCGGTGACCTGGCGGGCGGTGCGGTCGTGGAAGACGCCGTCCAGCATCCGCAGGAAGCGGACCGCCCGGGGTTCGTCGAAGGCCTCGGCCGCGGGGGAGCCCAGCTTGCGGGGGCCGAAGAGCCGGCTGAAAGCCTCGTTGTAGTAGACCAGCCGGTGCTCGGGACCCGCGGTGAGCACGACGGCCACGATGGCGCGGTCGAACACTTCCGGTTCGAACTCGGGCACGTTCACATCGTCGGCCGTCGACCTCATCCTCCGATCATCGCGCGCCGGGCGGCACGGGGCGCGCCGAACACGGGGGGACTCGTACGATTGTTTGTTCCGCGACCTGGGAGAGCGCTTTCCGGCCACTACAGGCGTGACGCCGGCGGCTCCCGGGGCCACCGGGGCGATCCGCCGAGGGGTGTGGACGGCGCCACGACGGGCAGGCGCACGGACGCCGCGGGCTCCGCCGACACGTCGGGGGAAGGCCCGGCGGCGGACCCGCCGCGGGTATCGTCCCGGTTCGGCCGGGTATCGCCACTCGGGGTGACCGACCGGACCTTCAGCGGGCCTGCGGATGGAACCTCCGCCCGCAGCAGAGCCGACCGAGCAAGGAAGTCGCGGATATGAGCCAGGTACCTCTGATCACTCTCAACAACGGCGTCGAAATCCCCCAACTCGGCTTCGGCGTGTTCCAGATCGAGCCGAGGGACACCAAGGAGGCGGTGCTCGCCGCCCTGGAGACCGGCTACCGGCACATCGACACCGCGGAGATGTACGGCAACGAGAAGGAGGTGGGACAGGCCATCCGGGAGTCCGGCCTTGACCGGAACGACATCTTCGTCACCAGCAAGCTCAACAACGGCTACCACGCCTACGGGGACGCGCTCGCCGCCTTCGCCCGCTCGCTCGACGACCTGGGCCTGGAGAAGCTGGACCTGTTCCTGATCCACTGGCCGCTGCCGAAGGTGGGCGACTTCACCGAGACCTGGAAGGCGATGGAGGAGATCTACCGCTCCGGCCGGTCCCGGGCGATCGGCGTGTCCAACTTCAATCCGCACCACCTCAACCGGCTCCTCCAGGAGACCGAGGTGGTCCCCGCGGTCAACCAGATCGAGGTCCACCCGTACCTCACCCAGGAGGACGTGCGGGCCTTCAACGCCGAGCACGAGATCGCCACCGAGGCGTGGTCCCCGATCGCCAAGGGCAAGGTGCTCAACGACCCGGTGATCGCCGAGGTGGCCGAGCGGGTGGGGCGGACGCCGGCGCAGGTGACGCTGCGCTGGCACCTCCAGCGCGGCGACATCATCTTCCCCAAGTCCGTGACCCGCTCGCGGATGGAGGAGAACTTCCGGCTCTTCGACTTCGAACTCTCCGAAGAGGACCTGGCCGTGATCGCCGCCCTGGACCGCGGCGAGCGGACCGGCCCGGACCCGGACACCTTCAACTACGTCCCCCAGTAGGGACATCGGGACGCGCGCCGGCCCGGCAGCGGGTGCTGCCGGGCCGGCGCGCGTCCCGGTCGCGGCCGGACCCGGCCGTCAGCGGCCGAGCGCCCTGCTCAGCTGGGACTTGGTCATGTTCGAGCGGCCCTTGATGTCGCGCTGCCGGGCCTCGTTGTAGAGCTGGTCCCTGGTGGGGCCCTGCGCTCCGGAGTGCGAACGCTGTCCGCCGCGCCGCGAGGACGGCATGTCCCGGGTGGAGGTGCGGCCGGCGGTCCTGGACTCGCCGGTGCGGGCGCGCTCCTTGTTCACGGTGCGCGAGGCGATCTCCTTGGCCCGCCTGTCGGACTCGCCGCGCTCCTTCGCGCTGTCCTTGATGTGCTCGTACTGCCGTTCTCGCTTGGCGCTCGACCCTCTGGGCATCGTGCCCGCCTCTCCTGCCGTCGCTGCTGCTTTGGCCGCCGGTCCGCTCGCCGCCACCGCGTGTGCCGGTGAACCGTCGGGACGGCCGCTGCCATGGGTGGACGCCTGCCCTGCCGCGGCACGGGCGGGCGCGTCCTTTCCAGTGTTGCCGCCAGGAGGGCTCCGCAGGCGACCCGGCCTGGTCCATCCGGGGGCGCCTCCGACACCGTCCGTGGCAGTGGACGACTCACTCTGGACCTCACGGTCCAGAGTCGTGTTACGGTTTTTCTGAACCGCACAGTCCATTGTGGGAGAGGTCGGAACAGGCATGACTGCACGACTGCAGGGCAAGACAGCGCTGGTCACAGGGGCCACGAGCAACATCGGGCGGGCCGTCGCGGTGGCCTTCGGCGCCGAGGGCGCACATGTGGTGGTCTCCGGCCGCAATGAGGCCCGCGGCGCCGAGGTGGTGGCCGGGATCAGGGCGGCCGGCGGCAAGGCCGACTTCGTCGCCGCCGACCTCGACGGCAGCGCGGCGGCCAGCCACGGGCTGGCCGAGCGGGCCACCGAGGTGCTCGGCGGCCGGATCGACATCCTGGTCAACAACGCGGGCATCTTCCCCGGCTCGACCACCCCGACCGTCGACGAGACCATGTTCGACCAGGTGTACGGGGTCAATGTGAAGGCCCCGTTCTTCCTCACCGCGGTGGTGGCGCCTGCCATGGTGGCGGCCGGCGGCGGCACGATCATCAACCTGGGTTCGTGGGTGGCCCGGCTCAGTGTTCCGGTCGGCGCGCTCTACGCCTCGACCAAGGGCGCGGTGGAGACGCTGACCAGGGCCTGGGCCGCCGAGTTCGGACCGTCCGGGGTACGGGTGAACGCGATCGCCCCCGGGGTGATCCGCACCCCCGACCTGGACCCGTCCCAGCCGCACCCGGCCGAGGGAATGATGCACGGCACGCCGGCCGGCACCACCGGCGACCCCGGGGACATCGCCCAGGCCGCGGTCTACCTGGCGAGCGACGAAGCCTCCTTCGTCCACGGCACGGTGCTGGACGTGGACGGCGGCCGGATCGGGGTCGCGGTGATCAAGGGGGCGTGAGCCCCTCATCGGGTGCGCGGTACGCCGGGCGGCCGGCGCCGCGCACCCCGGTGAGGGCGCCGCGCCGCCCCCTTTCCCTACGGGCCCCGACCGCCGCTCCCCCACCGGCCCCGGGCCACCGGACCCCGACCGCCCCACCGCCCCCGCCGGCCCGGGCCACCGGACCCGTACTATTGGACCGGGAAGTCCAGATCGTTCGGGAGGCGGAAAGCGTGCCGCAGGGGCTGACGACCAAGGGCGCCGCCACACGGCTGCGGATCATCGAGGGGGCCGCCGCGCTGATGCGGCAGTCCGGGGCCGGGGTGTCGCTGGACGAGATCCGGGACGCCACCAGGACCAGCAAGAGCCAGCTCTTCCACTACTTCCCGCAGGGACGGGAGCAACTGGTGCTCGCGGTGGCCTCGCACGAGGCGGACGCGATCCTCGCCGACCAGCAGCCGCACCTGGACGACCTGACCAGCTGGCGCTCCTGGCACGCCTGGCGCAACACGGTGGTGGCCCGTTACCGGCGGCAGGGCGCCCACTGCCCGCTGCGGGTGGTGATGAGCCAGCTCGCCCCGGACGACGAGGCGGCCAGGGCGGTGCAGGTGGACCTGATGGACCGCTGGCAGGGCAAGCTGGCCGCCGGGGTCCGCCATATGCAGGAGCACGAACTGATGACCCGTGGGCTGAGCGCGGACCGGGCCGCGGACGCGCTGCTGGCCGCGGTGCAGGGCGGCGCCCTGGTGCTGATCGTCACCGGCCGCTCCGCCTCCCTGGAGGCAGCGCTCGACCTGACCCTGGACCAGCTGCGCGTCCGGCCCTGACCGGACACGTCCAGCCCCCACCGGACCCCCGGGATACAGTGGCCGGAACCGAACGGGGGTCCCGCGGCCGGGCCGCACGGGGCTCCCGGGCCGTCGCAGCACCGCAGGGAGGGGCAGTCATGGCACGCGGCCGGGCCGGACATGCCTACAGCGTCGTAGCTGCGGCGGTCACCGTCGCGCTGGCCATCACGGTGGCGCTGCTCACCGCCGGCACACCGGCCGTCGGGGCCCACCCGTACACCGTGCGGGTGATGCCGCTCGGCGACTCCATCACCTGGGGCCAGGGCAGCCCCACCAGGTCGGGTTACCGCAAGCCGCTCTGGGACCTGGTGACCGGGCGGCAGTCGCGGTACACCGTGGACTTCGTCGGCTCGCAGCGCAACGGGGATCTGCCGGATCCGGCGAACGAGGGCCACCGGGGCTGGACCATCGACGGCGTACGGTCCCGGCTGGACGGCTGGCTGGCGGCGTACCGGCCCGAGGTCGTCCTGCTGCACCTCGGCATCAACGACCTGCTGCACCACCACGACCCGGCGCACGCCCCCGAGCGGCTGGCGGCGCTGGTCGACCGGATCTACGCCGACCGGCCCGGGGTCTCGGTGGTGTACATGGGACTGCTGCCCAACACGGTGCGGCAGCGGGCGCAGACCACCGCCTTCAACCGGAAGGCCGCCGCCCTGGAAGGGACCGAGCGCCGCAGGGGCCGGGCGTTCTGGTACGTGGCCCCGCCGCGGCTCGGCCACCCGGACATGGCCGACGGCGTGCATCCCGACGACGCCGGGTACCGGAAGATGGCCGCGGTGTTCTTCCCGGCGCTGAACAGCGCGGTGCGGGACCGGATGCGCCGGCTCGCTCCGGCGTCGGCCTCCGCCGCGCCGCCCCTCTGACGGCACCGCCGGCCACCGCGCTCCGGTACGGGTCAGCCGCGGAACTCCCCCGAGCCGCGGACCACCAGACGGGTCAGCAGCACCACGTCGCGCGGCGCCGACCGGTCGCCCGCTATCCGGGAGAAGAGCAGGTGCGCCGCGGTGCTGCCGAGCGCCACCGGGTCCTGGCTGACCACGGTGAGCGGCGGGCTGAGCCGCTCGGCCAGCGGAAGGTCGTCGAAGCCGACGACGGCCGGCGGGGCGGAGTGGTCGAGGCCGTCGAGCACCCCGAAGGTGATCAGGTCGTTGCTGGTGAACAGGGCCGTCGGTGGCTGCGGCAGCCGGCGCAGCTCGGCGAGGGCGGCGGTGGCCGCGGCGCGGGTGCGCAGGCCGTGCCGGACCAGGGCGGGGTCGGCGGGGATGCCGTGGGCGGTGAGGGCGTCGAGGTAGCCGGCGTGGCGTTCGGCCTGCGTCCAGATCTCGTAGCGGTCGCCGAGGAAGGCGATCCGGGTGTGGCCGTGGCCGAGCAGATGGGTCACCGCGCGCTGGGCGCCTGCCCGGTTGTCGACGGTGACGGTGTCCACCGCGAGGCCCCTGGCGGGACGGTCCACGCAGACCACCCGGGTGCCGTTCGCCATCGGCCGCTGAAGGAAGCCGTGGTCCCCGATGGTGGGCACGATGATCAGACCGTCCACCTGGCGGGCGGTGAAGGCGGCGATCACCTCGCGCTCGCGGCGCGGCTCGTCATTGGTGCTGGCGACCAGCACCACACAGCCGCGGCGGTGGGCCTCGTCCTCGACCGAGCGGGCCATCAGTGCGTAGAAGGGGTTGGCGAGGTCGTCGACCACCAGACCGATGGTTGCGGTGGCGGGGTTCTTCTGCCGCAGGTGGCGTGCGTTGTCGTTGCGCTGGTAGCCGAGCCGGCGGACCGCGCGTTCGACCTTGGCCGCGGTGGCCGGTGACACACCGGCCTCGCCGGACACGACCCGGGAGACGGTCATCGGGCTGACCCCCGCGGCGCGGGCCACGTCCTTCATCGTCGGGCGCTTCACGGGCCTCCTCCGGTGTGCCGCGGGTCCGCCGGTCCGCCGTCGCTCCGGTGACGGCGGACCGGCCGGATCCCGGGAAGCGGATAACGTTCCCAGAAATCGGTGCACGGTACGGGCGAACTGACGGCATGTCAATATGCCGGTCGGCCATCGCGGACGGTCGCGCGGATACGCTGCCGACCAGGCCGTACGGGCCCGCCGATGCCGGATCGGCGTCCGTGCACACACCCTTGACATACATCAGGTACACGTCAACACTCCGCACTGTCCCGGTACCGTTCACACGCTTCGGGCAGCCCGTGCCCCTGAAGGCCCACGCGCCAGCGCGACGCCGGGCCTTCCGCGAGAAGGTGATCCCCCCATGCTTCCTGCCCTGCTCCGTCTGCGAACCGCGGGTGCCCTCAGCGCCCTGTTACTCGCCGCCCTCACCGCCGGCGGCCTCGTGCCGGCCCCGGCGCACGCCGCGGCGGCCGCCAACCTCACGCAGTACGCCGACCCGTTCGTCGGCACCGACGACAGTTCGGCGCCCAACCCGGTGCCCGGCGGCGCCGGCGGCAGTACCTACCCGGGCGCGGTGGTGCCCTTCGGCGGTGTGCAGTTCAGCCCCGACACCCCCACCGGGTCGCCCTCCGGCTACCGGTACTCCGACACCAGCATCGAGGACGTCAGCCTCACCCACTTCGACGGCGCCGGCTGCCCCAACAACGAGGACCTGCCGCTGCTGCCTGTCACCGGGGCGCTGGGCACCTCCCCCGGCAGCAACTGGACGTCGTACGCGTCGTCGTACACCAAGGCCAACGAGACGGCGGCGCCCGGCTACTACAAGAACCGGCTGGACAAGTACGCCACCGATGTGGAACTCACCGCCACCACCAGGACCGGGATGGGACGGCTGACCTATCCGTCCTCCACCACCGCGGGGCTGCTGATCAACACCAGCCGCAGCGCGACCGGCAACCGCAGCGGCTCGGTGCGGATCAGCGGCTCCGAGGTCACCGGCAGCGTGACCGCGGGCGGCTTCTGCGGCTCGGCCAAGACCTACCAGATCTACTTCGACATCCGCTTCGACCGGGCCCCGACCGGCTTCGGCACCTGGTCGGGCGGCACGGTCAGCAGCGGCTCGGCGAGCACAAGCGGCACCAACACCGGGGCGTACGTCACCTTCGACACCACCAGCGCGCGGACCGTCCAGTTCAAGGTGGGGATCTCCTATGTCAGCGTGGCGGGCGCGCAGGCGAACCTGACGGCGGAGAACAACGGCTGGGACTTCGCGGCGGTGCGCACCGCGGCGGACACCGCCTGGAACGGCGTCCTCAACCGGGTCCAGGTCACCGGGGGTTCGGCCGCCGATCTGAAGAAGTTCTACACCGCGCTCTACCACGTCTTCCAGAGCCCCAACATCGAGAGCGACGTCAACGGTGACTACCGCGGCTTCGACAACGCGGTGCACAACTCGTCCCGGCCGGTGTACCAGAACTACTCCGGCTGGGACATCTACCGCTCCTGGGCGGCGCTGATCGCCCTGGTGGCACCCACCGAGGCGGCCGACATCGCCAAGTCCATGGTGCTGGACGGGCAGCAGGGCGGACTGCTGCCGAAGTGGTCGCAGGCCACCAACGAGGACTTCGTGATGACCGGGGACCCGGGTCCGATCGTCATCAGCAGCATGTACGCCTTCGGGGTCAGGGACTTCGACACCGCCGGTGCCCTGTCCCTGATGGAGAAGGCGTCCAACGGCGGTACGGCGCAGGGCTCACCCATCCGCGGCAATCAGTCGGCGTACACCAGTCTGCACTACATCAGCGGCGCCCCCTCCGACTCGCTGGAGTACTCGGCGTCCGACTTCGCGGTCGCCCAGTTCGCCAAGGCGCTCGGGAACACGGCGAGTTACACCACCCACATGACCCGTGCCCAGTGGTGGCGGAACACCTTCGGCACCGACTCGGGCTACATCCAGCCGCGCAACTCCGACGGCAGCTGGTCATGGCCGCTGGACCCGGCGAGCCAGAGCAACTTCACCGAGGGCAATGCCGCCCAGTACACCTGGATGGTGCCGTACGACTTCGCCGACCTGATCAACGACATGGGCGGCAGGCCGACCGCGGTGCAGCGGCTCGACCACCACTTCACCCAGGTCAACGCCGGGCAGACGCAGCCGTACTACTACATCGGCAACGAGCCCGAGCACGGCGTGCCGTGGGCGTACAACTTCGCCGGTGACCCGGCGGGTGCCTCCGACGCGGTCCGCAAGGTGATGACCGAGTCGTACACCACCGGCGCCGGCGGGCTGCCGGGCAACGACGACCTCGGCGCCACCTCGGCCTGGTACGTGTGGGCGGCGCTCGGCATGTACCCGGCGACGCCCGGCGCGGACACCCTCGCCGTCCACGGGCCGGCCTTCCCCTCGGTGCTCATCCAGCGGCCCGGCGGCGCCATCACCGTCAACGCCTCGGGCAGCGGCACCTATGTGCAGGCACTGAGGGTCAACGGAACGGCCACCAGCCACAATTACCTGCGCTACCCGGATCTGGCGGCCGGCGGGACGGTGGACTTCACCATGGGCGCCACGCCCAGCACGAGCTGGGGAACCGGCGCATCGGACGTACCGCCCTCCTTCCAGGACGGCGCCACACCGGTGCCGGCGGCCCCCGCGCTCGGCGCGAATCTGGCCCAGGGGCGGCCGGTGACCGCGTCGGCGTCCTGCGCCACCGCCGAGTCCGGTGACAAGGCGGTCGACAACTCGCTGAAGAACAACAGCAAGTGGTGCTCCAAGACGGCCAACGCGACGCTCCAGGTGGACCTCGGGGCGAGCAGGACCGTGTCGTCGTTCGTGGTCAAGCACGCGGGCCTGGGCGGCGAGAACACCGCGTGGAACACCGGCGCCTTCCAGCTGCAGACCAGCACCGACGGCTCGGCCTGGTCCACCGCGGCGACCGTCACCGGCTCACGGGCCAGCCGCACGTACACCACGGTCTCGCCCCGGCAGGCCCGCTACGCCCGGCTGCTGGTCACCCAGCCGGCGAACACCACCGGCAACGGCACGGACGCGGCCCGGATCTACGAACTGGAGGTCTACGGGAGCTGACGCGAGCGCCACCGGGCGGTCGTCTCCCCGCTGGGAGCGGCCGCCCGCGGCGCGTGCCGGTCACAGCACCCGCTGTCCCTTGCCCAGCGCGATCACACCGGCCTTCGACACGGTGTAGAGCTCCGCGTCCCGCTCAGCGTTGACCCCGATGCTGGCGCCCGGCGGGACGTCCACGTTCTTGTCGAGCACCGCGCCGCGCACGATGGCACCGCGGCCGACCCGTACGTTGTCGTGCAGCACCGAGCCCTGGACGACAGCGCCGGCGTCCACCACCACGCCGGGTGAGAGCACCGAGCGGGTGACCTGGCCGCGGATCACACAGCCCGGGCTGATCACCGACTCCCCCACGATGCCGCCGGCCGCGATCTTCGCCGGCGGCAGGCTGCCCTCGTGGGTGTAGATCGGCCAGCGCCGGTTGTAGAGGCTGAAGGCCGGCTGGTCGGAGATCAGGTCCATGTGCGCGTCGTAGTAGGCGTCGAGCGTGCCCACGTCCCGCCAGTAGCCGTGGTCGCGGCTGGTCTCGCCGGGCACGTGGTTGGTGTCGAAGTCGTACACCTGGGCGGCGCCCATGGCGGTGAGCCGGGGCAGGATGCTGCCGCCCATGTCATGGACCGAGTGCGGGTCCTCCGCGTCCTCGTGCAGCGCGTCCAGCAGCGTCTTGGTGGTGAAGAGGTAGTTGCCCATGGAGGCGAAGACATGGCCCGGGTCGTCCGGCAGCCCGGGCGGGTCCTCGGGCTTCTCCAGGAAGCGGTCCACCTGGATGCCGTCGCCGGCCGGGGTGATCACGCCGAAGGACGAGGCGTCCGCCCTGGGCACTTTTATCCCGGCCACGGTGACGCCCGCGCCGTGCTCGATGTGCTGGGCGAGCATCTGCCGGGGGTCCATCCGGTACACGTGGTCGGCGCCGAAGACCGCCACATAGTCGGGCTGCTCGTCGTAGATGAGGTTGAGCGACTGCAGGATCGCGTCGGCGCTGCCGAGGTACCAGCGCGGGCCGAGCCGCTGCTGGGCCGGCACCGGCGTGACGTAGTTGCCCAGCAGGCTGGACATCCGCCAGGTGGTGCTGACATGGCGGTCCAGCGAGTGCGACTTGTACTGGGTCAGTACGCAGATCCGCAGGATGTCGCCGTTGACCAGATTGGACAGCACGAAGTCCACCAGCCGGTAGGTGCCGCCGAAGGTCACCGCCGGTTTGGCCCGGTCGGCGGTGAGCGGCATCAGCCGCTTCCCCGCGCCACCGGCCAGCACTATGCCCAGCACCGAAGGTCCACCGCGCATCGAAGCCCCCTCAGATCATGTCCGCTCTCCGGTGTCCGGCGGGTGCCGTCCGGTTGCTGCCGAGTCCCGCGGGCTCAGCCGTCCTTGAGCACCGTCGCGTACAGCTCGGCGGTGCGCCGGGCGACGGTGTCCCAGCCGAATTCGATGACCGCCCGGTCCCGGCCGGCGTCGCCCATCCGGGCGGCCAGCGCGGGGTCGCCGATCAGCCGGTCGATCGCCTCGGCGAGCCCGGCCTCGAACTCCTCCGGGCGGCTCTCCCGGTAGGGCACCAGCAGCCCGGTCCTCCCGTCGTCCACCACCTCGGGTATGCCGCCGACCGCGGAGGCGACCACGGCGGTGCCGCAGCCCATCGCCTCCAGGTTGACGATGCCCAGCGGCTCGTAGACCGAGGGACAGACGAAGAGGGCGGCGTGGGTGAGGAGCTGGACGACGGCCGGGCGCGGCAGCATCGCCGGGATCCAGTGCACCCCGTCGCGCACCCCGCTCAGCTCGTCGAAGAGCGCCCGGAACTCGCGGTCCAGAGCGGGGGTGTCGGGGGCGCCGGCGCAGAGCACCAGCTGCGCGGCCGGGTCGATCCGGCGGGCGGCGCGCAGCAGGTGCGGTACGCCCTTCTGCCGGGTGATCCGGCCGACGAACAGGACGTACGGGCGGTCCGGGTCGATGCCGATCCGGTCCAGGACGTCGGTGCGCGGGTCGGGCCGGTAGGTGCTGGTGTCGATGCCGTTGCGGATCACCTGGACCCGGTCCGGGTCGAGCATCGGGTAGCTGGCCAGGATGTCGCGGCGCATGCCGTCGGAAACGGCGATCACCGCGTCCGCCGACTCCATCGCGGTCCGCTCGGCCCAGCTGGACAGCGCGTAGCCGCCGCCCAGCTGCTCGGCCTTCCACGGGCGCAGCGGCTCCAGCGAGTGCGCGGTCAGTACATGCGGGATGCCGTAGAGCAGCTTGCCGATGTGGCCGGCCAGATTGGCGTACCAGGTGTGCGAGTGCAGCAGCTCGCGGCCCTCCAGCGCGGCGGCGATCTGGAGATCCACCCCGAAGGTGCGCAGCGCGTCGTTCGCCCCGTCCAGCGAGGCGGGGGCGCGGTGCCGGAAGACTCCGTCCGCCGCGCCCTCTCCCCAGCTGTGCACCTCCAGGTCCACCAGCGCGCGCAGCTCGCGGGCGAGGAATTCCACATGGACCCCGGCCCCGCCGTACACGTCCGGCGGATACTCCCGGGTCAGCAGCCCGACCTTCACCGCGCCCTCCCGCTCTCGACAGCTTGCGTCTGCTCGTTGCCTTCCCCGTTGGGGCAAGGCATATCACGTGGAGGCGGCCGGATCATCCGGTCCGGATGATCGTGGTGTCACGGCAGCCCGTTCACGTATCAGCAGGTGGCCACGGTCGCACGAGGTGCTCACGGTCTCAAGAGGTGCTGAGGTCGAACTGCTCCCAGGTGCCGATCGCGGTCCGGTTGGCGATCAGCGGGTCGGCGCCGGCGTTCTCCGCGGTGACGTACAGATTGTTCGCCAGCGACTTGAGGCTGACCGTCCCGTTGGCGTTCTGGATCAGCTGGAAGGTCTCCCAGGGGCCGACGGCGGCGCGGTTGGCCACCAGCGGCTCGGCGCCGGCGTTCTCCGCGGTGACGATCAGACCGTTGGCGTGGGCGCGCAGCGCGATGTTTCCGCCGCCCGCGTCGATCCGGTCGAACTGCTCCCAGGCCTGGGCGGTCGGGCGGTCGGCGATCAGCGGGGAGGCGCCGGCGTCGTCCGCGGTCACGAACAGGTTGTTGGCGCGGGCCCGCAGGCTGATCACGGTGCCGGTGCCCGGGCTGGTCCCGCCGCCGGTGACGACGGGCTGGGTGGGGCGGGTCGCGGTCAGCGCGATCTGTCCCTTGAGCATCCGGCCACCGTCCCCGGTCAGCCGCAGATAGTAGTCCGACGAGCACGCCGTACCGTCCTCGTCCAGCGCCAGCATCCCCGAATCAGTGGGCAGCCACGCCGCGGACTCCGCGGTCTTGGCGATCTGATTGCCCTCGTTGAACTCGTCGAACATCGAGATGTAGATCCCCTGCACCCCCGCCCGCTTCATGTTGTAGAACTGCCGCCACATGAAATCCCCGTGCGCCCGCTGCCGCAGCGTCACCGCACCCGGCAGCACACACGGCAGATAGTCGATGCCGTGCGCCGCACAGTCCGCCAGATCCGGAACCGTCGCCACGTTGTAGAAGTTGTCCGCGTCCCCGACATTCCCGATCCGGCCCACCAGCCACGGCGACAGCGCGTGGAAGGCGTGGTAGACATCGATGAACCCGGGACGGGAATCACGGTCACCGGTACGCCACCAGGTCGGCACCCCGCCGATCACATAACACCCCTGGTCCTTGAACCAGTTGACGACATCCAGACACGGCGCCGGCGCGAACGGCCGCTTGTCGTCACTGAAGCCGAAGCCCCAGATACACACCACCGGCTTGCCGTTCTGCGTGGCATACGCCGACGACGCGGTGTGCGCCTTCATCTTGGCGGTCCAGTCGTTCTTGATCTCCGACTGCATGGTCGTCCAGTCGGTCACGTCGTACATGATGTAGAACTTCCGGCCGTGCGACTCCGCCGCACTGCGCACCTTGGCCGCCATCGCGTCCCGCGTCGGCCCCTCACCGCCCACCGGGTTGAACCGCTGCAGCGCCGCGGTGTCGATGCCGTTCTGCTGCATCCACAGGAAATGCGTGTCCACGGTCTGCTGGTCGTAGGAGGAGAAGAGGTCCGCCGGCTGCCCGTTGCCGAGATTCGCGTACCCCGAGCGATACGTCCGGCTGAACTCCCGCACATCCGGCCACGCCACGATCGTGGTGTTCGACGGCGCCGGCGGCTGCCCGCCGTTCGCACTGTAATGCCACCAGGAGTTGATCGGCGCACCGTCACCCGGGCACGCGAACCACCCCTGATACCCGACCGAGACCTTGCCGACGACATCACCCGGACCACTCGCCGCCGGCGCCGCACCGGCCGACGACACCGGACCGACCACACCCAGCGCGGCCAGACCCACAGCGGCCGAACCTCCGGCCGCCGTGCCCAGGAACATACGACGTGACACACCCATGGAAAACTCCGATGTTCAACAGATGAACTCAGCGTCCCCGGGGCGGGCCGTGCGTGATCGACAACGGCATGCCAGGTGTTCCGCTTCATCTGCGCAGGCTTGCGGTGGGGGGAGGTACGTACCGGTTCTCGGCACGCACCACGCTGAGCGCTTCTGCATAAGCGGTTTGAGGTCTGCAGGGATTCAACTGCTGAAACAAACATGCCGTCAAGGGTCCAGACCAACTAGGATATTTGTCTGGAATGTACCTATTTGCTCCGGCCAATGGACCATTGAGCCCTCGCCCATTGGCGACATAGATCGGATGACCTGGTTCACTGCTTGTGCGCGGCTCCGCTCCCGCCGAGTCCACCCCGGTCGACGCGGAATCCGGCCAGACGTCCCTCCCGTCCCCCGACCTGCGCGGCTGTCACGTGGCCCAAGCACATGACCGGCCGCCGGGTGGCGAATACGGCCGATCCCGTACCCCGAAGTGACCTGCGGATTGACGATTTATGGACGGCTGCAAGGACCCCGGCCCGGGCACACGTAGGGGAGAAACAACGTGACGACCACCACACCCCACGCCGCCGCATCCGTGCCGTTGCGCACCGGAGAGCGGTTGGCGCTGGCACTGGCGAGGGAAGACATGATGCAGGAGTACCACCGGTGGGAGACCGATCCGGCGACGGTGGTCGGCTTCGGTGCCCGCTGGCCGGTCTCCTGGGACGTCTTCCAGGCCCGCTTCCGGGGCATCCACACCTCGTCCCACTACCAACTCTTCGAAGTGATCACCGTCACGGACGGGGTTCCGGTCGGAACGACGTCCCTCAGCGTGGATCAATCGGTCAACAACGCGGAATTCACCCTGGTGATAGCCCCGGAGCACCGCGGCCGGGGCTACGCGGCCGAAGCCACCGCACTCACCTTGGACTGGGCGTTCACCATCGCGTCGCTCGACGCGGTGTGGCTGGCGGTCCTGGCTCCGCACATACCGGCGGTGAACGCCTATCTCAAGGCCGGCTTCCGTGCGGCCGGCCGGCTTCGCAACGCGGCCCTGTGGCACGGGGAGCGCGTGGACAAGCTCCTCCTGGACTGCGTCCCGGAAGATCTGGCAGCGGAAAAGAGGTGAATCACGATGTCCTGCCCCGACGTGAACTGCCGCAAGGGCGGCTGCACCACCGACCCCGGCCGTGACCGGCCCGGCGCCGGGAACGACCCCGGCAACGGCTGATCCAGCCGAGCGGCGCACCGGTACGACCCACCGGCCGGCTCGTCCGGTCCCCCGTGCCGTGGCGCGCGGCCCGGCCGCGCGCCACGGCTCTCCGGGAATCCCGGAAAAAAACTGGAATACGTTCCCCGGACCGGGGCAGGCGGGCGGCGAACAGTCGGATTGAGTGCGAGGCGATGACGTGACCGCAATGGTTCAGCAGTCGGAAGGCACGGACGGCACGGCGACGGGCGAGCGGTGGTCGGCGGCGTCACAGGACGCGACCGGCGGGCTGCCCTGGATCGACGACGCGACGGGAGTGGCACCCCAGGATGCCCGGGTGCTCTCCAAGCTCTTCTTCGACCGGCTCCAGGAGCTCGAAGAAGGCACCCACGCCTACAGTTACGCGCGCAACACACTGATCGAGATGAATCTCGCCCTGGTGCACTTCGCGGCGGGCCGGTACCGCAACCGCCCGGCCACCGACCGCGAGGAGATCATCCAGGTCGGCACGATCGGCCTGATCAAGGCGATCGACCGGTTCGACCTCTCCCGGGAGACGGAGTTCACCACCTTCGCCATCCCCTACATCGTCGGTGAGATGAAGCGGTTCTTCCGCGACACCTCGTGGGCGGTGCATGTGCCGCGCCGTCTGCAGGAACTGCGGGTGGAGCTGAGCAAGACCAAGGAGCAGCTGTCGCTGCTGCTGGACCGCGACCCGACGGTGGCCGAGCTCGCCGCCCACCTCGAACTCACCGAGGAGGAAGTGATCGAGGGACTGGTGGCCGCCAACGGCTACACCGCCGGCTCGCTCGACACCCCGTACAGCGACGCGGACAGCGGCTCCGACGGTGAGGGCCGTACGCTCGCCGACACCTTCGGGGAGTGCGACCCGGCACTGGAGCTGGTGGAGAACTTCCACAGCCTGGCGCCGCTGATCGAGCAGCTGCCCGAGCGGGACCGCAAGCTGCTGCAGATGCGGTTCGGCGAGGAGATGACCCAGGCGCAGATCGGTGAGGAGCTGGGCTACTCGCAGATGCATGTGTCCCGGCTGCTGAACCGGACGCTGAGCAAGCTACGGGCGGGGCTGTTCGCCCAGGCGTGAGCCCGGGTACGGGCGGAGGCGGCAGCCGCCGCTTCCGCCGAGGCCCCTCAGCAGCGATGTGACCCCCTGATCGAACCCGGCTGTTCGCATCCGGCGGCCGCGGTCCGGACCCCTTTCCCGGACCGCGGCCGTCGTGCGTCCCGCCCGCGCCGTCAGGAGGTCGTGACGTCCGCGCGGTCGATGGCGATGTTGTTGCCGCTGCTGGCGCCGTTCTTCCGGCCGCTGTTGGTGATGGTCAGCGTGTGACTGCCGGCCGCGAGCTGCGGGCTGGTCCACACCGCGCCCGAGGCGTTGCGGACCGGCGCGTAGCCGTCGACGTCCACCGGGGCGCCGCCGTCCAGCGAGAGCGTCATGATGCCCTGGTCCACGTCGCGCACCGCGTAGAGCACCACCTTGGTCCCGGTGAAGTGGAAGCTCGCCTGGGCGCCCGCGGTGAAGGACCAGTTGGCGGTCTGCTGGTACATGTCGGAGACGCCGTTGGTCACTCCCCAGCCGGCGCCGTACTGGAAGTGGTCCGGATCGCCGGCGCCGGTGGCGGTGCCGTCCACGGTCACGGTCTGGTTGACCGGTCCGGTGGAGCCGTTGCCCGGGGTGAGGGTGACGGTGTAGGCGTCGGCGCCGCCGGTGACCTGGACCGGCACATGCAGGGTGCTGCCGTCGGGGGTCAGATCGCTGTCGAAGACGGTGACCGGCCCGCCGCTGAGCGGATTGGCGTCGGGGATCCGCTGGATCTTCGCGTGCACCTTGCCGTTGCCGAGCAGCCAGGATGCGGCCGGCAGGTTCTGGAAGTCGACCGTCGCGGTGCCGCCCTGGCCCGAGTTGTTGCCGATCAGCGCCCGGACCTGGTGGGCGCCGCTGTCCAGCGCGGCGGCCACCGCGGTGCCGCCGTTGGTGGTGCTGCCCAGCAGATGGCCGCTGAGCTGGGCGTACGCCTGGTAGACGTACCACTGCCCGGTGGGCGCGCCGTTCACCAGCAGTGAGTCGAGGGTGCCGGCGCCGCAGCAGTCGGACCAGATCGCGTGGGCGGCGCCGCTGACGCCGGCCACCGCGAGCCGGTCGAGGAACCAGGCGGTGGAGGCGGAGTTCTGCTGCTGCGAGAACAGGTACTCGTTGATGGTGAGCGGCAATCCGCTGACGCCGTGCGCGGAGAGCAGACCGCGGGCGTCGGCGGCGTCGGCTGCCGGGTCGTTGCCGAAGTGCCAGTTGACGACGTTCGGCAGCGTGTTGTCGCTCTTGGTACGGCCGAGGAAGCCGTCGAGCCACCCGTGGTTGTAGCCGCTGTAGGACGGGCCGACGACCGGGGCGGACGGCACGAGGCGCCGGATCTCGCGGACCGCGGTGTCCCACATCTGGTAGTACTGCTCGCTGTTGACGCCGCGCTGCCAGAACCCGGTGCCGTCGGGCTCGTTCCAGATGTCGTACGAGACGGGGACACCGGACGCCTGCACGTCGGAGACCAACTGGTCCACGAACGCCTTCCAGTTGGAGCAGTCGCCGTTGTCGCAGGGATAGACGGTGTTGGCCGGCTGGGTGGTGTCGGCGCCCCAGACGTCGGAGACCAGCAGGTGGTAGGTGGCGTGGTAGGGCGCCGCGGTGACCCGGCGGGCCTGCGAGAGCGCGGAGTTGATCCGCACCCGGTAGCCGTCGCCGGCGCGGTAGCCGTCGCCGAGCCAGCCCCCGCCGTCGATCCGGGCGCCGCCGCCGCGGAAGAGGCCGGGCTTCAACGGCTGCAGCAGACTGTCGGCAGGGGCCGAGCCGTCCTGGCTGAGGCCGTAGAGGAAACCGGAGCCGACGGCGGTGGGAGCCGCGCCCTGGTTGCCGAGGTCGACGCTGACGGTGGTGTTCGCGGCCGCGGCCGGCGACGCGCTGAGCCCGGTGGCCGCCAGCGTCGCGGCTGCCGCCGCGACGGCCAGTGCGGCAGCCAGCGAGGCTCGTGCCTTACCGCGCCTGCCGGGCCGGAAACGGGATCGGAGTGGGGGGTTCATCGTTCCTCCCTGAAGGAGATGAAGGGATCGGCCTGCGCCCGTACGAAGAAGGGAACGGCGTCCAGTGGGGCCGGGACGGTGACCCATTGACCGCCGTGGTGGACGGCGCCGGTGCCGTGGTGGGTCCAGTCGGCGCCGGCCGGCAGATAGACCCGGCGCTCCCGCGCACCGGGGTGGATCACGGGCGCCACCAGCAGGTCGTGCCCGCACAGGAACTGGTCGTCGATGTCCCAGCCGGTGGCATCGTCGGGGAACTCCAGCAGCAGCGGCCGGATCAGCGGCAGCCCGCTGGTCCGGCCCGCCTCCAACTGCTCGTGCAGGTACGGCCGGAGGCGTTCGCGCAGTGCCAGGCCCGCGGTCATGGCCGCCTGCGCCCGCTCGCCGTACGACCAGATCTCGTTGGGGCCGCCGCCCACGCCGACCGGTCCCTGGAAGACCCGCGGTTCGCGGTGGCCGTGCAGCCGCAGCAGCGGGCAGAAGACGGCGAACTGGAACCAGCGGACCATGAGTTCGCGGTAGTCCTCGTCGTCCGGGTCACCGCCGTGGAAGCCGCCGATGTCGGTGGTCCACCACGGGATGCCGCTCATCGCCACGTTGAGCCCGGCCCGGACGGAGTCGGCCAGCGCCTCGAAGGTCGCCGGTATGTCGCCCGACCACAGGGCGACGCCGTACCGCTGGGAGCCGGCCCAGGCGGATCTGACCAGGGAGAGCACCTCGGTCTCGCCCTGCTCGGTGAGGTGTTCGTACACGCCGCGGGCGTGCTCGCGCGGGTAGAGGTTGGCGACCTCGGAGCCGGGGCCGGCCGCATAGCTGAGATTGTGCGGATGCCCCGGGCGCATCTCCGGTTCGCAGGCGTCCAGCCAGAAGGCGCGGATGCCGAGCTTGTAGTAGTGCTCCTGGAGCCGGTCCCAGAGGGCAGCGCGGGCGGCGGGGTCGGTGGCGTCGTAGAAGGCCACGCCGATGCCTTCGGGGGCTTCGTCGGTGTCCGGCCAGTCGGCGTGCACGGTGGCGCCGTTGTACGTGGCCACCAACTGCCCGGCGTCCCGCAGTTCGCCGTACGCCGCGGACAGCGGGCTGACCGACGGCCACACCGAGACGGCCAGTTCGACGCCGAGCGTACGCAGTTCCTCCACCATGGCGCGCGGGTCCGGCCAGTGCCGGCGGTCGAAGTCCCAGTCACCGAGGCTGCGCCAGTGCAGGTAGTCCACCACGATCACCGAGAGCGGCAGGCCGCGGCGGGCGTACTCCCGGGCCACGTCGAGGAGTTCGGCCTGGTCGCGGTAGCGCAGCTTGCTCTGCCAGAGACCGGAGGCCCAGCGCGGGAAGGCGGGGGCGTGGCCGGTGGCGTCGGCGTAGTGGGCCAGGATCTCGGCGGGCGTGCGTCCCGCGGTCAGCCAGTAGTCGAGCTGCCGGGTCCGGTCGGCGACCCAGCGGGTGCCGTTGGCGGCGAACTCCACCCGCCCGACGGCGGGGTTGTTCCACAGGAAGCCGTAGCCGCGGCTGGAGACCGCGAACGGGATGGTCACCTCGCCGTTGCGCTGCTGGAGTTCCTGGACGGTGCCCTTCTGGTCGAAGCGGCCGTGGCCGTGCTGGCCGAGGCCGTGCACCCGCTCGTCGTCGTAGGCGGCGAAGCGCTGCTCGATCCGGTACGTGTCGCCGCCGGCCGCCTCGAAGTGGCGGGCGCCGGGCCACCAGAAGTGCGGTGGCTCCTCGCGCAGCAACTCCTCGCCGGTGTCGGTGCGTTCCGCGCTGACCAGGCCGTCGTCGGCGGCGACGGTGATGCGCAGCAGGCCGTTGGTGAGGGTGGCGTGCGTGGCGTGGACCTCGACGGTGCACGGCGCGGCCGGTGGCCGGGCCTGGAGTGCGCCCGGCAGCCCGTCGACGACGCGGTGCACACCGGCCCGGATCCGGACACTGTCCGGGCCCCAGGGCTCGATCTCCAGCACGTGGTGGCCCTGGCGCCACCTGAGTCGGTCGGGGGTGCGGGTGAACGCGGACGGCAAAGGGTCTCCTCGGGTGGTGAAGGGGCGTGCGGCGAGTTCGTGCGACAGGTGCGGTGTGTACGGCGAAGGCGCCGGGTCAGTCCTTGACGGCGCCACTGGTGACACCGGCCGCGACATAGCGCTGGGCGACGACCAGCAGGACGGCGGCGGGCAGGGACGCGATGATTCCGGTGGCCATCACGCTGTTCCAGTCGCTCAGGTGGGCGCCGATGAAGCGGTAGATGCCGACGGTGACCGGCGCCCGGTCGTCGTCGGTGGTCAAGGTGACCGCGAAGAGGAAGTCGGCCCAGGTGAAGAGGAAGGAGAACAGGCCGGCGGTGATCACCGCGTTCCGGGTGACCGGCAGGATCACCGACAGCAGCGTCCTGATCCGCCCCGCCCCGTCCAGCACCGCGGCCTCGCTCAGTTCGGCGGGCACCTGGCGCATGGCGGTCTGCAGGATGAGCGCGGCGAAGGGCACGCAGAGCGTGGAGTCGGCGAGGATCAGCGCCAGGGGGGAGTTCAGCAGGTGCAGGGTGTTGGCCGCGGTGTAGAAGGAGTTGGCCATCACCACCCCGGGGATCATCTGCGCGATGAGGAAGGCGAAGGTGAGCGATCGCCCGCCGGGCGCGCGCAGTTGGGCCATCCCGTACGCGGCGGGGACGGCGATCAGCAGCACCAGGACGACGGTGCCCGCGGACACGCCGAGGCTGACCAGCAGATGGCCGCCCTGGCTGGAGAAGGCGTTGCGGTATCCCTGGAGGGTGCCGTGCAGCGGGATCCAGGTCGGCGAGCTCTTCACCAGGTCGGTGGAGGGCAGCAGTGAGGCGTTGAGCATCCAGTACAGCGGGAAGAGCATCACCGCGAGGATCAGTACGCCGATGACGGTGTTGACCGGGCCGCGCGCCGTGCGGGCACGTTTCCCGCGGCGGGCGCCGGCGCCTGCGGTACGGGACCGGCGGCCGGCGGTGGCGCTCACCGTCCGGCCTGCCGCTGCTCACGGGTGCTGCGCAGGTAGACCGCCGCGAACACCACCGCCACCAGGATCAGCAGATTGCCCACCGCGGCTCCGCGGCCGAAGAGCAGCTGCTGGAAGGAGAGGTTGTAGGCGAAGGTGGTCAGCGTCTGCGAGGAGCCGGCCGGGCCGCCCTGGGTGAGGATCATGATCACATCGAAGACCTTGATCGTGTAGATCAGCCCGAGGGTGAGCACCACCGCGGTGACCGGGCGCAGCAGCGGCAGCGTGATGTGCCGGAACCGGTGCCAGGCGTTCGCGCCGTCGAGTGCCGCGGCCTCGTACAGCTCGCCGGGGATCGCCTGCAGGCCGCCGTAGAGGATCACCATGTTGAACGGGATGCCGACCCAGATGTTGACCAGGGTCACGGCGATCAGTGAGTCATGGGTGCTGGCCAGCCAGGGGATCGGGTGACTGGCCAGGTGAAGCTGCAGCAGGACGTGGTTGAGCACGCCGGAGTCGGTGTCGAGGATCCACCGCCAGGCGGTGCCGGAGACCACCAGCGGCAGCAGCCACGGCACCAGCAGCAGGGAGCGCAGCGGCCCGCCCAGCGGGAACCGGCGGTTGAAGAAGACCGCGAGCGCCAGACCGATGGCGAACTGGAAGACCAGCGAACCGGCGGTGAACAGCGCGGTGTTGAGGACGGTGCGGCCGAAGTGGCTGTCGTGCAGGACGGCCGTGTAGTTGGCCCAGCCGACGTAGGGCGCCACTCCGGTGTAGAAGGAGGAGACCGTGTAGTTCTGGAAGCCCATCCGGATGCTGCCGGCCAGCGGGTAGAGATAGAAGCCGGCGACGTACAGCCAGGCGGGCACCACGAAGGCGACGGCCGCCCAGCGGGCCCTGTGCCGGCGGTGGTTGCCCGTCGGTCCGGCCTGCGGGGAGCCGTCGGTCCGGCCGGCCGGGCGCAGTGCGGCCCGGGCCGCGGTGGTGGACATCGGGCCGTCCCTAGTTCTTCGCCGCGGACTGGGCCTGCGACAGTGCCGCCTTGGGGTCCTTGCCCCCGGCCAGCGCCGACTGGATCGCGTCCGCGAGCGCCTGGCTGACCTTGGGGTAGGCGGTGCCCAGTTCGGTGGTCCGCGCCCTGGCGGTGGCGACCTCCTGGACGAAAGCGGCCATCTGCGGGTCGCTGGTGGCGAGTTGGGCGGCCGCCTGCTGGTTGCTCGGGATGTAGCCGGCGTCCTTGGCCCACGTGGCGCTCTCGTCGTGTCCGAGCAGGCACTTGACCACCTTGACGGCGTTCGCCTCGCGGGCGGCGTTGCTGTGCCCGACGGTCCACACCTCGCCGCCGAGCGGGGTGACCGGTTTCGCCGACGCGGCCGGAACCGGGATCGGCACCACCCCGAAGTGGAGGTCCTTCTTGGCGTTGAGGGTCGGCAGCTGCCAGGGGCCGTTGACCATCATCGCCGCGTTGCCCGCCAGGAACTGGTCGTTGACGTCGGCCTGGGTCCAGGTGACCACCGACTTGGACGCGGCGCCCGAGCCGACCAGGTCCTTCCACAGGCTGAGCGCCTGCACGGCCTGCGGGGAGTCCAGCTGCTTGAGGTCCGCGCCCGCGGTCCAGAAGAACGGTTCGAACTGGAAGGTGCCCTCCTCGTTGCCGACCGCGCTGAACGCCAGGCCGTAGCGGGGGCTTTGCGTGAGCTTCTTGGCGTCGGTCTTCAACTCCTGCCAGGTGGCGGGCGGTTGCAGGCCGGCCTGGGTGAACGCGTCCTTGTTGTAGTAGAGGGCGAGTCCGTTGACGCCGGGCGCTATGCCGTAGGTCTGGCCCTGGTACTGCCCGGCCGCGACGATCGACGGGTAGAGGCCGCTGGTGGTCAGGCCCGCCTTGGAGAGCGACACCAGGCCGCCGGTGGCGGCGAGTTGCTGCAGATCGGGGTTGTCGATCAGGGCCAGGTCGGGCAGCGAGCGGGCGGATGCCTGCTGGAGCAGCTTGGGCAGGAACTGGTCGCGCGGCACCTGCTGGTGCTTGATCTTCACCCCCACCTGGGTGGCGCACTCGTCGAGGATCGCGGGCAGCTGGGTGTTCTGCGGGGCCGCGTCGTAGTAGTCCATCTCGGTCAGGCTGCCGGCGTCACCGCCGGAGCCGCCGCTGCCGGTGCCGCAGGCGGCCAGCAGCAGGGCGCCCGCGGCGGCGAGCACGGCCGCCGTGCCGGGTCTGGCGATCGGGTGCGATGGACGGGAACGACGGGAGGGCATGCGGCTCATGACGTGCCTTTCGAATCGATTCGACAGTGCGTCGGAAGTGCGGGGGCCGAACGGGCGGCGGGTGGTGGGTGGTTCGGGGCAGAGGGGGGCGGGGTGGCCTAACCGCGGCCGGCCGGACCGGTGCTCGCGCGGATCTTGAGGGTGGGTGCCAGCAGCGACTCGGCGGGCAGCTCCTCCCCCTCGATCCGGCGGGCCAGACTGCGTACGGCCGCCCGCGCCAGCTCCTCGGCGGGCAGCGAGACCGAGGTCAGCGGCGGATCGCACCGCTCGGCCTCGTCGTCGGGACAGATCGCGATCACCGAGATGTCGCCGGGGACCCGCAGACCGAGCCCGGCCAGGCGGTCCATCACCAGGGGCAGCGCCCGCTCGTTGTAGACGATCAGGGCGGTCAGGTCGGGCTGCCGGGCCAGCAGGTCGTCCAGGGCGCGGACCACTCCGCCGGGCGCGGTGTCGCAGGCCGCCCAGACACTGGACTGCCCGCGCGCGGCCAGCGCGTCGGTGACCGTCTCGCGGGCGTGGATCGCGTACGCCACGTCCCGTCCGAAGGCTTCCGGCGCCTGCCCGAGGTAGCCGACCGCCGTGTGGCCGGCCTCGTCGAGGTGCTCCGCGCAGGCCCGGGCGGCGAGCGCGAAGTCGAAGTCCACCCGCGGCAGTCCGTGCGGGTCGTCAGGGGTGCCGACCACGACCGCGGGGCACTTCAGACGGGTGAGCAGCGGGATGCGCGGGTCGCTGCGCTGCACCTCCATCAGCATCACCCCGTCGACCAGGGCGCTGGCCACCGCGTCCCTGATCGCCGCCTCGCCGTCGTCGTCGGTGAGCATCAGGACCTTCAGGCCGCTCTCCTGAGCCGCCGTCAGGGCCGCCCAGACGTACGGCATCTGCACCTGGTTGTGCGGGCCGTAGACCATCGGCAGCGCCATCGCGATCACCCCGGTGCGGCGGGTGCGGATGGACCTGGCGCCGGCGTGCGGCCGGAACCCCAGTACGGCGATGCTGCGTTCGACCCGCTTGATGGTCTCCGCGGAGATGGTCCGGTTGCCGCTGAGCACATAGCTGACCGTGCTGCGGGAGACGCCCGCGTGCCGGGCCACGTCCGCGATCGTCACCGTCATCGGTGGGTGTCTCCTGTCGTGCCGTACCGGTCCGCCCCGAGTGTCGAACTGATTCGACTGGGGCGAATGGCCGTGAACTTAGCACCGCCCCAGGGCCGCTACAAGAGATCGCGCAGAAGGTTCTGGACCCGCCGTTCCGGCGGGTCCAGTCGGTGTGCGAGGAGTGCGGAAGGTCAGCGCCGGCCGGCCTGCTCGGTCGGCTCGGCCGGGCCTGCGGGGCCTGCGGGGTCCGCCGGGTCCGCCGGGTCCGCCTGCTCCGCCGACGAGAGCGGGGTGGCGATGTCCTCAAGCGAGCGCCCCTCCGCCTTCACCGCGAGGAACGCCGCGACCAGGCCGGCCGCGCACATCAGGGACGCGCCGATGCAGAACGCCAGCACGGTGTCGCCGACCTTCCCCGACTTGGTGAGGTCGGCGAAGACCAGCGGGCCGGTGATGCCGCCGGCCGCCGTACCGATCGCGTAGAAGAAGGCGATGGCCATCGCCCGGGTCTCCATCGGGAAGATCTCCGAGACGGTGAGGTAGGCGCTGCTGGCGCCGGCCGACGCGAAGAAGAGCACCACGCACCAGCAGGCGGTGAGCGAGGTGGCGTCGAGCGAACCGCGGTCGAAGAGCCAGGCGGTGACAAAGAGCAGGGCGCCGGAGATCAGATAGGTGGAGGAGATCATCACCCGCCGGCCGACGGTGTCGAAGAGCCGGCCGAGCAGCAGCGGGCCGAGGAAGTTGCCGGCCGCGATGACCGCGAAGTAGTAGCCGGTGCTGCCGGTGCCGACGTCGAAGAAGGTGGTGAGGATGGCGCCGAAACCGAAGGTGATGGCGTTGTAGAGGAACGCCTGACCGATGAAGAGCGACAGACCCAGCACCGAGCGCCGGGTGTACTTGGTGAAGACGGTCCTGGCGATGATCCCGAAGCCGATGCCGGCCCGCTGGTGGATGGTGATCGTCCCCGCGGGGGACGGCAGCTTCCCGCCCTTCTCCCGCTCCACCTCCTTCTCCACCTCGGTGACCAGACGGTCCGCCTCGTCGCCGTAGCCGTGGATGAACTGCCAGCGCGGACTCTCCGGCACATGCCGGCGGACCAGCAGGATCACCAGGCCGAGCACCACGCCGAGCGCGAAGGTGAGCCGCCAGCCGACGTTCTCCGGGAAGATCGAGGTGTTCAGCGCGACGATCGACAGCAGCGAGCCGCCGACCGCGCCGAGCCAGTAACTGCCGTTGATGATCAGGTCCACCCGGCCGCGGTACTTGGACGGGATCAGCTCGTCGATCGCCGAGTTGATGGCCGCGTACTCACCGCCGATACCGAAACCGGTCAGGAAGCGGAAGGTGAAGAACCACCAGGGCGCGAAGGAGACCGCGGTCAGCGCGGTCGCGGTGAGATACACCGCGAGGGTGATCATGAAGAGCTTCTTCCGGCCGAACCGGTCGGTGAGCCAGCCGAAGAAGAGGGCACCGGAGCAGGCGCCTGCTACGTAGAGGGCGGCGGCGATGCCGGTGATCTGCGCCGAGGTGACGCTCAGACCGCTGCCGGGTTCTGACAGGCGCCCGGCGATGTTGCCGACCGTCGTCACCTCAAGACCGTCCAGAATCCAGACCGTCCCGAGTCCGATCACGATCATCCAGTGCCAGCGCGACCATGGCAGGCGGTCGAGCCGGGCCGGAACGCCCGTGGTGATGGTGCCGAGTACCGGGCCGGCGGACGCCGGTTGCGGTGCGGACGTCTGGGCCATGGAAGATCACCTCCTTGCCGGTCAGTCTCACACCGGCCGTCCGCCCTCGCGCGGCGGCCGCTTCTAGGGGAGGAGGGCCGCCACCATGGTGGAGCAGCCCGCCGTTCCCCGGCCGTACGTTTGTCCCGAACGGTGGGCGGTACGCATCCCGGAAGGAAGACACCGTGCAGATCGCATTTCGGACGACACTCCAGGAGGCCCACGACACGCTGGTCCCCGATCTCGGCGGGCGGCACGGGCCGTTGCCACCGCTGATGCTCGGACTGACCGTGGTCACCGGGCTGGTCGACGCCTTCAGTTATCTGGCGCTGGGTCATGTCTTCGTGGCGAACATGACGGGAAACGTCGTCTTCATGGCCTTCTCGCTGGCCGGGGCGAGCGGCTTCTCGGTGCTGGCGTCGGTGCTGTCGCTGGTGTCCTTCGCGGTCGGGGCGGCGGGCGGCGGGCTGCTGATCCACCGGGTGACCACGCACCGCGGGAAGCTCCTGCTGGCGGGCACCGGGCTCCAGGTGGTGCTGGTGCTGGCCGCGTGGCTGATCGGCCTTTGGGTCGGCCTGCCGGCCGGCGGCGGCGACCGCTGGGCGCTGATCGTGGTGCTCGGGCTGGCGATGGGCCTGCAGAACGCGGTGGTCCGCCGATTGGCGGTACCCGATCTGACCACCACCGTGCTCACGATGACGGTCACCGGCATCGCCTCGGACGCGCGGCTGGCGGGAGGCACGTCGAGCAAGGCGGGCCGGCGGCTGCTGTCGGCGCTGGCGATGTTCCTGGGGGCGCTGGCCGGGGCGGCGCTGATCGGGCACGGCCACGCCGATCTGCCGCTGCTCTTCGCCTGGGTGGCGCTGACGCTGGTGGTCGCGGGCCTGCTGCCGCACCGCCGTTCGACGCTCGCCTGGACGCAGTGAGGATTTCTCCGCGGCGGATGCCGGCGCGGATGTCGATCCGGGCGGTTCCCGGTCGTCGTAGGAACAGGTGGCGGTGCCGGACACCCACGGCGCCGCACCGCACCGTACGCAGTGGTCCGCACACCGCACGCAGCGGACCGCACCACACCGCACACCAGGGAGTACCGCCATGAAGTACCTGTTGCTGATCTGCAGTGAGGGCGAGGGCTACGACGCGACCGAGCAGGAGCTGGACGCCGGGCCGTGGGTCGAGGAGATGGACGGGCGCGGGGTCCGGCTGACCGGCAACCGCACGCGTCCGGCCGCCGACGCCACCACGGTCCGGGTCAGGGACGGCGCCCAGCTCGTCACCGACGGCCCGTACGCCGAGACCAAGGAGCAGATGGCCGGCTTCGACATCATCGACTGCGCCGACCTCGACGAGGCGATCGAGATCGCCTCGAAGCACCCGGTCGCGCGCTACGGAATGATCGAGATCCGCCCGTTCTGGACGGACTGACCGCGCACCGGGGCACGGCGGCCGGGGTACGGAACGGGGTACCGGCCGCCGGCCGCCGCCCGGAGGAGAGGAGTCTCGTGGACCGGGTGAAGGAAGCCGTCGCCGACGCCTGGGGGGAGGAGTGGGGACGTGTGGTGGCCGCGGTGATCCGGCAGACCGGGGACTGGGATCTCGCCGAGGAGTGCGCGCAGGACGCGTTCGAGCGGGCACTGGAGCGGTGGCCGCGGGACGGGGTGCCGGGACGGCCGGGGGCGTGGCTGACCACGACGGCCAGGCACCGCGCGCTGGACGTACTGCGCCGGCGGGCCAACGAGACGGCCAAGCTGCGCGAGGCGGCCCGGCTGGCGCCCGGGCCGGCGCCGGTGCCGGCCGACGGGGCCGTGCCGGACGACCGGCTGCGGCTGATCTTCACCTGCTGCCACCCCGCGCTGCCGCCGGCCGCGCAGGTCGCGCTGACCCTGCGCACGCTCACCGGGCTGAGCACCGCAGAGATCGCGCGGGCGTTCCTGGTGCCGGAACCGACCATGGCGCAGCGGCTGACCCGCGCCAAGAACAAGATCCGGCACGCGGGCATCCCGTTCCGGGTACCGCCCCGCGAACTGCTGCCGGAGCGCACCTCGGCCGTACTCGCCGTGCTCTACCTGCTCTTCAACGCCGGGTACGCCCCCGGTGCCGCCGGCCCCGACCAGCGGCGGATCACCGCGGAGGCGATCCGGCTGAGCCGGCTGCTGGCACGGCTGCTGCCGCAGGAGCCGGAGGCGGCCGGGCTGCTCGCGCTGATGCTGCTGCACGACGCGCGCGGCGCCGCCCGGACCGACGCGGCCGGTGATCTGGTGCCGCTGGAGGAGCAGGACCGCGGCCGGTGGGACCGGGAACGGATCGCGGAAGGCACCGCCGTACTGGACGAGGCGCTGGCCGTACGGCAGCCGGGGCCGTACCAGGTGCAGGCCGCGATTGCCGCGTGTCACGCGGGGGCGGAGACCGCGCAGGCCACCGACTGGCCGCAGATCGCCCTGCTCTACGGGGAGTTGGCGCGGATGGCGCCGAGCCCGGTGGTGGAGCTGAACCGGGCGGTCGCGGTGGCCATGGCCGAGGGGCCGCGCAAGGGCCTGGAGCTGGTGGAATCCCTCGCGGCAGCGGGGCGGTTGGCGGGCTACCACCTGCTGCCGGCCACCCGCGCGGACCTGCTGCGCCGGCTCGGCGAGCGCCAACAGGCTGCCGCCGCCTACCGGGAGGCACTGCGCCTGGCCCCGACCGAGGCGGAACGGCGCTTCCTGGCCCGCCGACTGGCGGAGACCGGCGGCTAGAAGGTCACCGGCCGCCCGCGGAGCAGGCGGGCCACGCCGGACACGGACCGGCCCCTCGGCCCGCCCGGACACGCGGCGGGCGTGCCAGGCCAGGAGCGCGGGGCCGCCACGGTGGGAGCGGGCCGGTGGGTCCTTGTCCTCGCCCGGCTCGCGGTGGTGGGCTCACTCGTCCGCGCGTACCGCGGGCAGCAGCCGTGCCGCCGGCGGCAGCGGGGCGTGCTCGGGGGAAGTCCGGAGCGCCTGGATCGCGAGGGCGGCGAAGCGGCGGGAGGCGGCGATCCGCGCGGCAGGTGACGTCGCCTGGATGCCGCTGTTGGCCATGAGGACCAGGATCAGGTCGTCCAGGACGAAGTCCGGGCGCAGCCGGCCGGCCGCCTTGGCGCGGCGGCCGAGTTCGGCGACCGCGTCCAGCGTGTAGGTGCGGCTCGCGGCGAAATCCATCGCGCGGGGGAAGGACGACATGAAGGCCCCGGTGAAGCCCCGGTCGCGTGCGTGCAGCTCGCAGATCTTCTCGATCACCAGGCAGAAGCCGTGCCACGCATCCCGGTCGGCCAGCCCCTCGTCGACGATGGCGCGGCACGCGCCCAGCTGGTCCCTGAATGCCTCGGTGGCCAGCGTCTCCTTGGTCGGGAACCGGCGGTACAACGTGGCCGGGCCGACCCCGGCGCGCCGGGCGATCTCCCGCATCGGCACGTTCAAACGGTCGGTCACCGCTCTCACTTTAGCCAAACGGACGGGGGCGTCCGTTAACGTCCGACCGCGTGGGGGCACCGCGCTTCCCGGAGTACGGCCGTGCGGTCCCCCGGATCCGCACCCCGGCCACCGGCGTACGTCGCGGCCCACCGGCCGGCGCCAGGCCGGTCCCGCAGACCCTCTCGGACCTGTCAGACCCGTCAGACCTGTCAGACCCGCAACGTATCGATCCCGGAACATGGAGAAACGCCAGTGAAGGCAGTCACGATTCAGCGGTTCGGACCTCCCGAAGGTCTGGCGGTCATCGACCTCCCCGCCCCGGCACCCGCCGAGGGACAGGTCCTGATCGCCACCGAGGCGATCGGCGTCGGCGGCGTCGACACCGTCATCCGCAGCGGTGCGCTGGCCGCCTA
Organism: Streptomyces sp. NBC_01476; assembly: GCF_036227265.1. Lineage (NCBI taxonomy): Bacteria > Bacillati > Actinomycetota > Actinomycetes > Kitasatosporales > Streptomycetaceae > Streptomyces > Streptomyces sp. NBC_01476. Next base: position 1,083,952 of record NZ_CP109446.1, read on the forward strand.
CGGCTTCCAGGAGGGCCTCATCCCCGGTGGCGAGGTGGCCGGCACCGTGACCGCGGCCGGCCGCGGCGTCGATCCGTCGTGGATCGGCCGGCGCGTGTGGGCGGCCACCGGCGTGGGCGGCGGCTACGTCGAACAGGCGGTCGCCCCGGTCGAGGAGGTCCTCCCCCTCCCCGCGCACCTGTCCGCCGTCGGCGCGGTGACGCTCGGCAGCTCAGGGGTGGTGGCCCACTTCGCTCTCGCGCACGCGCACTTCGCTCCCGGCGAGGCCGTGCTGGTGCGCGGGGCGGCCGGCAGCATCGGGATCATGACCGTCCAGCTCGCGGCCCGTGGCGGCGCCGCCGCGGTGGCGGTCACGACGTCCTCGGCCGAGCGGGGCGGCCGCCTGCGCGAACTCGGCGCGACCCACGTGCTGGACCGGGCCGGCGCGCCGGGCGGGGACTCCCCCGCGGGCTACGACGTCATCGTGGACGTCGTGGCCGGTGCGGACATGCCGTCCTTCTTCGCCCGGCTCAACCCGAACGGCCGCATGGTGGCCGTCGGCGCGGTCGGCGGCCAACCGCCGGCCGACTTCGGCATGACGATGATGGCGGCGTTCCAGAAGTCGCTGTCTTTCGCCACCTTCAGTGCCGCCACCGTGAGCGGAGCCGGCCGGCATGCCGTGCGGACGGAGCAGTTCGCCGCCGCCGGCCGCGGCGAGCTGCGCACGGTGGTGCACGAGGTGCTGCCGCTGGAGCAGGCCGTGTCGGCGCACCGGAAGATGGACGCCGGCGAGGTGTTCGGCCGGATCGTGCTGACACCGTAGGGCGGTGGCGGACCGCACGGAGCGGTGGCGGACCGCGCGGGCCGGTGGCGGACCGCGCGAAGCGGTGGCGGACCGCACGGAGCGGTGGCGGACCGCACGGAGCGGTGGCGGACCGCGCGAAGCGGGTTTCGGAGATGCGGGACAGGACCGCTCGGGGCATCCTTGGCCCCCTGACGAGGGTTTTCTCCTGCCTCTTGGGACAACCGCTGTCCCAGGGGGCAGGGAGTGGGGGCAGGACCCTGTTGCCCGGCCCTGTTCCGAACGACCGATGAGGTGCGAGGTTCCGCAGTGCGCCAGCCGAACGTCCCCCGTGTGCCGACCACCGCCCGCAGCGCGCCGACCGTTCCGGCGGCCCTCGCATCCCGGCCGGGGCGGCGCAGACGCCCGGTCCGCCGGCCGGCGCTCTCCGCGCTGGCCCTCGGCATGCTGGTCACCGTGGCGGCCTGTGGCAACGGGGGCGACGACACCCCCGCGACGTCGGCGCCGTCCACCTCCTCCCTGACGCCCTCGACCCCGGCGTCCACCACCGGCAGCCCCACCGCGAGTTCACCGTCACCGTCGCGCAGCGCCACCGCCGTACCGCCGGCGCCGACCACCAGGCAGTCCGGCAGCACCCAACCGGCGAGCTGCGTGGACCGGGCCGTGAGCGCGATGTCGCGGGCGCAGCAGGTCGGGCAGCTGTTCATGACGGCCGTGACCAGCACCGGAATGACGAGCGCCGAGGTGACCGCGATCAGCCGGGGGCGGGTCGGTTCTGTCATCCTGATCACGCACACCTCGGGCGGGACCTCGGTGGTCAAGCCGGTCACCGACCGGGTGCAGACGCTGGCGCCCACGGTGAAGGGCGCGCGGGTACGGATGCTGGTCTCCACCGACCAGGAGGGCGGCCAGGTCCAGGTGCTGAACGGCCCGGGCTTCAGCGCGATCCCGAGCGCGGTGACGCAAGGTCAGTGGTCGGCGTCCCGGCTGAAAAGCAGCGCGGCCCAGTGGGGACGGCAGCTCAAGGCCGCCGGGGTCAATATGAACCTGGCACCGGTCGGCGACACGGTGCCGCCCGACCTGGTGAACGTCAACGCGCCGATCGGCAGGCTGGACCGCGAGTTCGGCACCAACCCCTCGACGGTGGCCACCCACAGCACGGCCTTCCTGAACGGCATGCTGCAGGCCGGGGTGGTGCCGACCGTCAAGCACTTCCCGGGCCTCGGCCGGGTGACCGGCAACACCGACCTCAGCGCCGACGTGGTCGACGGCACCACCACCCGCACCGATCCCTTTCTCCAGCCGTTCCGCAGCGCGATTCAGGCCGGAGTGCCGTTCGTGATGGTCTCGTCGGCGAAGTACAGCCGGATCGACGCGGCTCACCAGGCGGCCTTCTCGCCCGCGGTGATGCGTCTGCTGCGCGACACGCTCGGTTTCAAGGGCGCGATCATCTCCGACGACCTGGGCAAGGCGGTGGCGGTCAGCGACCACACCCCGGCGCAGCGGGCGGTGGACTTCCTCGCGGCCGGCGGCACCATGGTGCTCACCGTCACCCCGGCCGACATCGTGCCGATGACGAGTGCGGTGATCAGCCGGATGGCGACCAATACCGCCTTCCGCACGGCGGTGAACGACAGCGTGCACCGGGTTCTCACCGCGAAGCGCAACGCGGGTCTGCTGACGTGCGGATAAACCGTTCCGGCTGAACCATGTCAGCCAAAGCACCCCGGCCACGTGCGCTGTTCGTGGTTTACGGGCACGGCCCGACCGGATCCGCTCCGGTCGGGCCGCGGCATGTGATCGATCTCCCGCCATCAAAATGCAATCCGGGCGTAACCATTGACAATGGTATGACCCTCAATCCATCCTGGCCGAAGTTCAGCCGCCCCGCCGAGGGAATCCGTACCCGGCGCCGCCGGCACAGCGTCAGCAACGCCGCTCCGCATGGCCGAAAGGCCATCGCGCCGCGTTATCTCCGCTCCCTTGATCTCCGAATGACCTTCGACACGGGCATGTCCCGAGCCTGCGACGAGGCCGGCTCAGAAACGGACGGTATCGACGAATGTCACGACCACCGAGCAGCTCAGCGCACGGCTTCGGGCCAACCCGCCGCCGTATGACAGCGGTTACCGCGATCGCCGGATCGGTCCTGCTGACCGGGGCCCTGGTCGCCGGATGCGGATCGACGTCAGGGGCCGGCGGCGGAGCACCCACCGTCACCATCGGAAAAGCGGTCGACACGGTCGGCTTCAGCGCCGTCGATGTGGCCATCGCCAAGGGCTACTTCAAGGACGCGGGCGTCAACGTCAAGACGGTGCTGCTGCAGGGCAGCAGCCAGACCAACGCCGCCCTGCAGGGCGGCAGCATCCAGCTCGCCACGCTCTCCTCCAACGCCCTTCTGCTGGCCACGAGTCAGGGCGTCCAGCTGCAGGCCGTGGCCTCGCTGGACTACGGCGCCTCGATCCAGTTCGTGGTCTCGAAGGACTGGATGGCCAAGAAGGGCATCACCGCGCAACAGCCGCTCAAGCAGCGCATCCAGGGGCTCAGGGGCGCGCAGGACGCGGCGATCTCCTCCACCGGTACGCAGTTCCTGAAGCTGCTGCTCACCCAGTCGGGTGTGCCCACCTCATCGGTGAAGTACGTGACCGTCGGCTCGGACGCGGCGGGCGCCGCCGCGCTCCAGCACGGCACGCTGCAGATCTTCGTCGGCTCGCCCCCGGCCTCGTACTACATCGCCAGGAAAGCCGGCGCCGAGATCCTCGCCGGCGGTTCCGAGGTCCCGGAGTGGAAGAACATGGCCTACGACCTGCTGGTCACCACACCGTCCTATGCCCAGAGGAACACGCAGGCGACGAAGGCGGTCGCCACTGCCATGGCCCGGGCGGAGAACCTGATGCGCACCGATCCGCGGGCGGTGCTCGCGCTGGAGACCGAGCACTTCCCCAGCTACAGCCAGGACGATCTGCTCAAGGCGCTGAAGAACGTGCAGTGGTCACCGGACGGGCAGTTCACCCAGGCGATGTGGAACGACGCGCTGGCCGTCACCAAGGACACCGGCCAGCTCGGCGGCGATGTGGACGTCTCCGAAGGCACGTTGTGGACGAATCAGTACATCGACAGGGCCGCCGCCCAGAAGCCGTAGCGACGGCAGCGGACGCCGCCGGGGACGGCCGCGCCGGCCGGCGTTCCCGGCGGGCGGACCGGGGCCCGCCGACCGAGCGAGAGGACAGCACCGACCATGGATTCGACGGCAGCCTCTGCCACCAGGGACGACACGGACACCGGAGCCGGCGCCGCGGCGGACGCCGCCGGGCCCCGGCCGGCCATCCGCTTCACCGCGGTGGGGCAGCACTTCGCGCCGGCCACCGGCTCACCGTTCACCGCACTGCACGACGTGGATCTGACCATCGCCGACACGGAGTTCTGCTCCATCGTCGGCCCGAGCGGCTGCGGCAAGAGCACGCTGCTCAACATGGCCGCAGGACTGATCCGGCCCACCTCAGGCCAGGTCTTCGTCCAGGACCGGCAGGTCACCGACGTCAACACCCGTATCGGCTACGTCTCCCAGGACTCCCATCTCTTCCCCTGGATGACCGCCCGGCAGAACATCGAACTCGCCCTGGAGATCAAGGGATACGCCAAGGCCGAGCGGCACCGCCTCAGTGACGAGTGGCTGGAGCTGGTCGGGCTCGGCGGCTTCGCCGACTCCTATCCGCACCAGCTCTCCGGCGGCATGCAGAAGCGCTGCTCGATCGCCCGCACGCTCTGCTACGACCCCGGTGTGGTGCTGCTGGACGAGCCGTTCGCCGCGGTCGACGCGATCACCCGCTCGGTGCTCCAGGAGGTGCTGCTCGACCTGTGGTCCACCAAGCGCAAGAGCGTCATCTTCGTCACCCACGACCTCAACGAGGCCATCACGCTGTCCGACAAGGTCGTGGTGATGACCCGCAGGCCCGGCACCGTCAAGGCGGTCGTCGACATCCCGCTGGCCAGGCCGCGCAATGTCTACGAGATCGCCGGGACACCGGAGTTCGGCGAACTCCACCAGGAGCTGTGGCACTACTTCCACACCGAGATCGACAAGGCGGAGGACGGCGGGAAGTATGCCGCGTCCGCCGACCGCGACAGCAGGCACGCACGGAAGGGAGCCGGTCATGGCGGTGGTGAGTGAGCAGCCGAGGGCCTCGGCGGCGGAGGGCGCCGACGTCGAACTGGGCCGCAGAGCCCGGCGGTTGCGGATACGCGGCGGGGCGGGGGTGTACCTCGGCCGGCTGGGCATCGTGGTGGTGGTGCTGGTCGCCTGGCAGCTGGCCAGCGGCACCCTGATCCCGAAGTACATGATCAGCGACCCCGGTGACGTGGTGCGGCGGCTCTACGACCTCTTCTCCTCCGGCAAGGTCTGGGGCGATCTGGGCATCACCACCGAGGAGTTGCTGCTCGGCTACTCGATCGGGGTGGTCGGCGGCCTGTTCGTCGGCGTGGTGCTGGGCACCTGGAAGACAGCCGCCGCAGTACTGGAACCGCTGCTCGCCGCCATCAACAGCGTCCCGAAGATCGCCCTGGCGCCGCTGTTCCTGCTCTGGTTCGGCATCGGCCTGGGCTCAAAGGTCGCCATCGCCGCGATGACCGTCTTCTTCGTGATGTTCTACAACGCCTACATGGGGATGAACACGATTCCCCGGGGGCTGCTCGCCACCATGCAGATCATGGGCGCGAGCCGCTACCTGCTGATCCGGCGGCTGATTCTGCCGCAGCTGACCGTGCCGATCCTGGCCGGTCTCAAGGCGGGCGTCTCCTTCGCGATGATCGGCGTGGTGGTCGGTGAGTTCGTCGCGGCCAACAGCGGCCTCGGTTATTACGTGCGCAATTCGACCGACCTCTTCGACTCCCCCGGTGTCTATGCCGGAATCGTGCTGCTGATGGCGCTGGTGATGATCGGCGTCGGTCTGGTCACCCTGCTGGAACGCCGGCTGCTGCGCTGGCAGCGCTCCTGAATTCCGTACGCCCCGTACGCCCCGTACGGCAATACGGCGGCCGGCGCATCCGGTTCAGGAAATCCCGTGCCACGCCGCCCGTGCGTCCTCCCTGTTCTGGTCCAGAAAAGCGAAAGAAGGAACGATGTCGCATTCGGAACGCCCCGGCCCGACCGGGCAGCCGGCCGGACGGAAGCCGGTCGGCCTGATCGGACTCGGCGCCATGGGCCGTCCCGCCGCCGCATTCCTCGCCAAGGCGGGCCTGGACACGTACTGCTACGACGAGGACCGGGAGGTGATGGACCGGGTGGCCGCCCAGGGGGTACGGCCGAAGGGGTCGATCGCGGAACTGGCCGCCGCGAGCGAGGTGATCGTGCTGATGGTCCCCTCCGACCAGGACGTGATCGACGTCTGCTCCCCCGAGACCGGCGTGCTCTCCGCCGCCGCGCCCGGCTCGGTGGTGCTGATCTGCTCCTCGGTCACCCCGGACACCTGCGCCCTGGTAGCGCGCCAGGCGGCGCCGGCCGGTGTGGAGGTGCTGGACGCGGCGCTCACCGGCGGGGTCAGGGCCGCCGAAGCCGGCGAGATCAACCTGCTGGTCGGCGGCGACGAGTTGATCCTGGACAGCATCCGCCCGGAACTCGCGCCCTGGACCAAGACCGTCCACCACCTCGGCGGGCTGGGCTCGGGGCAGGTCGGCAAGACGGTCAACAACCTCTGCCACTGGGGCCAGTTGTCGGCGATCGTGGAGGCGCTGCGACTGGGCCGGGCGCTCGGGGTCTCCCCCACCAAGCTGCGCGCCGCCCTGCTGGACGGCCCGGCGGCGAGCCGCACCATCGCCGAGATGGAGCTGATGCGGCTGACCTGGCACCGCAAGGACCTCGCCAACGCGATGCTGATGGCCGCGTCGGCCGGCCAGGAACTCCCGGTGGCGACGACCGTACGGGAGGCGATGGAGCACATCACCGTCGCCGACATCGCCGCCCTGTACGCCGAGCCGGAGCCAGGACCCGGGCACGGGACGGACGCCGGGCCGGAGCCAGGACCCGGGCAGGGGACGGACGCCGGGCCGGGGCGGCAGGCGGTGCGCTGATGGGGGCCCACCGGATAGCCGTCGACACCGGCGGCACCTTCACCGACTTCGTACTGCTCGACGAGAGCAGCGGCGAGGTCTCCATCGCCAAGATCCTCTCCTCGCCCGCCGATCCGTCGGTCGCGGTGATCGCCGGTGTTCGGCGCTTCCTGGACGAGGCGGCCGGCCGCACCGTGTCGTCCTTCTGCCACGGCACCACGGTCGGCACCAACGCCCTGCTGGAGGAGAAGGGGGCCCGCACCGGGCTGCTGGTCACCGAGGGCTTCCGCGGCATCTACGAGATCATGGAGCAGTCCCGGCCGCACGGCCCCGCCCTGTTCGACCTGGCCTACGACAAACCCGCGCTGCTGGCCCCGGAGTTCCGGACCGGCGAGGTCCGTGAGCGGGTCGGCCACCGCGGTGAGGTGCTGCTGCCGCTGGACGAGGACGCGCTGCGCGCGACCCTGCGCGGGCTGCGCGGCCGGCAGATCGAGTCGATCGCCGTCTGCCTGCTCTTCTCCTACCTCCATCCGGCGCACGAGCGGCGGGTGCTGGAGCTGGTCCGCGAGGAACTGCCCGGCTGCTACGTGTCGTTGAGCTCCGAGGTGCTGCCGCAGATCCGCGAGTACACCCGGCTGAGCACCACTGTGGTCAACGCGTATCTGCAGCCGATCGTGCAGCGTTATCTGACCAGTCTGCGCGAACGGCTGCACGGCCTGGGTGTCACCACGGGACAGGCGTATGTGATGCAGTCCAACGGCGGCACCGCCACCTTCGGCAAGGCCGCCGAGAAGGCCGCCGCGACGCTGCTGTCCGGGCCGGCCGGCGGGGTGACGGCGGGCGCGCGGATCAGCGCGATGTACGGCATCGACAAGGTGATCACCTTCGACATGGGCGGCACGTCCTGCGATGTGGCGCTGATCGAGGGCGGCCGGCCGCGGCTCGGTCACGGCGGTCTTATCGGCGGGCGGCAGGTCGGCCTGACCGCGCTGGAGATCGACACCGTCTCGGCCGGCGGCGGCACACTCGCCTCCGTCGACGCCCAGGGGGTGCTCAAGGTCGGCCCGGACAGCGCCGGTTCTGTGCCCGGGCCGGCCTGTTACGGCGGCGGCGGGACGCGGCCCACCGTCACCGACGCCAATCTCGCCCTCGGCTACTTCAGCGAGCGGTCCCGGCTCGGCGGTTCGCTCGCACTGGACACCGGCGCCGCGCTGGCCGCGCTGCGCGAGCATGTCGCACGCCCGCTCGGGCTCGACCCGCAGGACGCCGCCCGCGGCATCGTCGACGTGGTCAACACCCAGATGCAGGAGGCGATCAAGGGCATCTCCACCATGCACGGCTACGACCTGCGGGACTTCGTCCTGGTCGCGTTCGGCGGCGCCGGTCCTGTGCACGCCGCGGCGCTCGCCGCCGAACTCCACATGGCCGGCGTCATCGTGCCCGCGCACCCCGGTGTGTTCTCCGCGCTGGGACTGCTGATGGCCGACGTGCAGCACGACCACGTACGCTCCCGGCTCGATCCGCTGGCCGGGCTGCGGCCGGCCCGGGTCCGTGCGGTCTTCGACGAACTGGCGGCGACCGCCACCGCCGAACTGCGCGCCGAGGGCTTCGACCCGGCGGCGATCGAGATCGACCGCGCCCTCGACATCCGCTACGCGGGCCAGGGGTACGAGGTGACCGTGCCGGTCCCCGCGGACGCGCTCGACGCCGGCGACCTCGACATCGTCCGCAAGGCCTTCGACGACGAGCACCTGGAGCGCTTCGGGCACGCCGCCCTGGGCGAGGCCGCCGAGATCGTCTCCTACCGGGTCACCGGCCGCGGCCTGGTGCCGCCGGTCCGGCTGCCGCAGTACGCGCCGGCCGGCACGCCCCTGGCCGCCGCCGAGGTGGAACGGCGGCCGGTGCGCTTCGGCGCCGAACTGCTGGACTGCCCGGTCTACGCCCGTGAACGCCTCGACGTGGGAACGGTGTTCACCGGCCCCGCCGTCATCGATCAGGAGGACACCACCGTGGTCGTACTGCCCGGCCAGCAGGTCACCGTCGACCAGTGGCTCAACTTGTTCCTGGCCCCGGCCGCCCCTGAGGGGGACCCGCGATGAGTACCGACCCGATCACCTTCCAGGTGCTGCGCGCCCGGCTGTCCGGGGTGGTGCAGGAGATGCAGTTCGCCCTCTTCCGGACCGGCTTCTCCACCATCATCCGGGAGTCCCAGGACGCCTCGTGCGCGCTGCTCGACCCGGCCGGCAAGGTCGTCGCCCAGCATGTCGTCCTGCCGCTGCACATCGGCGCCTTCCCGGCCTGCGCCGCCGCGGTGCTGGCCGAGTACGGCGAAGGGCTGCGGCCAGGGGACGCGTACCTGATCAACCACACCTACGAGGGCGCCAGCCCGCACGCGCCGGACTTCTTCATCATCTGCCCGGTCTTCACCGACGGTGAACTGCTCGGCTTCGCCGCCAGCATGGCCCACAAGGGCGACATCGGCGGCCCGGTGCCGGGCAGTTGCTCGGCGCGGGCGACCGAGATCTACAACGAGGGACTGCACCTGCCCGCCGTCCGCTACCAGCGCGGCTACCGGACGGTCCGCGAGCTGGAGCGGATCGTCGCCGCCAACAGCCGTACGCCCGAGGTGGTGGTCGGCGACATGCGCGGCCAGCTCGGCGCGGTGCGCCTCGGTGAGCGCCGGCTGCGGGAGATCGCCGCCAAGCACGGCCTGGCCGGACTGCGGGAGTACTTCGGCGAGTTGCTGCACATCTCGCAGGCCCGGGTGCGGGCCGCGTTCGCCGGCTGGCCGGACGGCGTGGCCACTGCGGAGCGCTTCGTGGACGACGACGGGATCGACCTGGAGCGCTCCTTCCGGATCGCGGTGACGGTGCGCAAGAGCGGTGACCGGCTCGCCTTCGACTTCACCGGCAGCGACGACCAGACGGCCGGTCCGGCGAACATCAGGCCGCCGCTGCTCCGCGCCGCCTGCGCCTATGTGGTGATCTCGCTGCTCGGCACCGACACCTACGTCAACTCCGGGCTGCTGGACTCCCTGGAGCTGATCACCCGCCCCGGCAGTGTGGTCGACCCGCGCTTCCCGGCGGCGGTGAACACCTACAACCCCACTGTGCACGCGGTGGTGGACGCGGTCTTCGACGCGATGAGCCGGCTGGTGCCGGGCCGGGGCCGGGCGGACGGCTGCGCCAGCCGGTCCTTCGTGATGAGCGGCGGCCATGTGCCCGGCACCCGCGCCTACGTCCAGTACGAGCTCTTCGGCGGCGGCACCGGGGCGCGCCCCGACCACGACGGGGTCTCCGGCTCCTCGGTGAACCACACCAACGGCAAGATCGCGCCGATCGAGATCGTGGAGAGCGAGTACGCGACCCGGGTGGTGCGCTGCGAGCTGATCCCGGACTCGGCCGGCGCCGGGCGGCAGCGCGGGGGCCTGGGCATCCGGCGCGAGTACGAGGTGCTGGAGCCGGCCCGGTTCTCGCTGCGCTCCACCCGGCACAAGATCGCCCCGCTGGGGGTAAACGGCGGCGGGGACGGCCGGATCGGCCGGCTGACCGTCAACCCGGGCACCGACCGGGAGCGGGTGCTGCCGTCCCGTTACGCGGATCTGCCGCTGGCCCCGGGCGACCGCTTCGTGCTGGAGACGCCCGGCGGCGGCGGTTTCGGCTCCCCGCTGGAGCGCGATCCGCTGCTGGTGCTCGCCGACGTCCGGGCGGGTTACGTCTCGCCGGAGGGCGCGGCGGCCGACTACGGGGTGGCGCTGCGCCCGGGCACCGCGCCAGGCGGCCGGCCGGAACTGGACGAGGAGGCCACCGCGCGGCTGCGGGCGGCGTCGCGCGCACGGGCGGACGGCGGAGCGGCCGGCGCCGCGGGCAGGACGGAGGTGACGGCATGACGCTCGACGGAAAGGTGGCCCTGGTCACCGGGGCAGGACGCAATGTCGGCGCGGCCATCGCGCTGCGGCTGGCCCGGGAGGGCGCGAAGGTCGCGGTGGTGGACCTGGACCGGGAGCGGGCCGGGCTCACCGTGAAGGCCATCGGGGAGGAAGTGCCGGGCGCGGCGGCCGCCTTCGTCTGTGACGTCTCCGAACGCGCCGCGGTGGAGCGGCTGGTGACCGAGGTGGTGGAACGCCTCGGCGGCATCGACATCCTGGTCAACAACGTGGCGGTCACCGACCGGGGCGCGACCGTACTCGATCTGGCCGAGGAGGAGTGGGACCGGGTGCTGAAGGTGACGCTCACCAGTGTCTTCCTGGTCACCAAGTACGCGGGACGGCAGATGGTCGCGCAGGGCAGGGGCGGCGCGGTGGTCAACATCGGCTCCACCTCGGGCTACCGGGCCCGGCCCAACGCGCTGGCCTACCCGGCCGCCAAGGCCGCGGTCATCAACGTCACCCGGTCGATGGCCGCGCAACTGGCGCCGCACGGCATCCGGGTCAACTCGGTCACCCCCAACAAGGTGGGCTCCCCGGTCGGCCGGGACGAGGAGCCGCCCGACCGGCCCCGCAAGGGCAACATGCTGGGGCGCGGCGGCCGGCCCGACGACATCGCCGCCGCGGTCTTCTTCCTCGCCTCCCAGGACGCCGGCTTCATCACCTCCACCGACCTGGTGGTGGACGGCGGCGTGCTCAACGGGGTCATGGACTGAGCCGCCGCGGCACCCCGCCGCTCCGTCCGGGTCCGCCCGGCTCTGTCCCCCGCCCCGCCCTCCGCACCGCCCCGTCCGTCCCGCCCTGTCCACTCAACCCGTCCGTACCGCAGTGCCCGAAAGCGAGGCGTTCGCATGTCAGACCGGAAACGGGTCTTCCTGCGCGGAATCAGCTCGGAGTCGTACGGCCTCAAGGAGTTCCGGCGGGCCCAGCTGGCCGCCGCGCGGGTCCGTGACGACTCGGTGGTGGTGGCGACCGGCACCGGGGCCGGCTACTCCAGCGACCACCGCGATGCCGCCGACGTCCGCTGGCGGCTGGCCCCCGGCGACGAGGAGTTCCTCACCCAGACCCTGCAGGTCCACTTCGTCGAACTCCCGCCGCACAGCGAGAACCAGGGCCACGGCCACCAGAACGAGGCCGCGTTCTACATCCTCGAAGGCGCCGGCTACGAGATCCACGACGGGCTGCGCTACGACTGGCGCGCCGGCGACCTGGCCTTCGTGCACACCGACTCGGTGCACCAGCACGTCAACCCCTATGAGGAAAAGGCGGTCTGTCTGGTCGTCAAGGCCAAGACGACCTGGATGTTCCTCGGGCTGCTGCAGCAGGGCCGGGGCGGACCGGTCGAGCGGCCCGAGGAGTTCGGCGAGCGGGAGGACTGGTCGCTGATCTGGACCGAGGGGGTACGGGAGCGCAAGAAGATCGTCCGGCCGGAGGACTGCGCCTGGCAGGACACCCCGCTGGGCCGGGTACGGGTGCGCAACAGCCCGGCGCACACCGGGCACCGGCAGTTCAGTGTCGACGTCTTCGAGCTCGACGTCCCGGCGGGCAGCCGCTCAGGACGGCACTGGAAGATGGCCGACGAGGTCCTCTACGTACTGGACGGCGCCGGCTACTCGCTGCACTGGGAGGTGCAGGAGGAGATCGCCGACCGCTACCACGCCCGGATCGCCCGCACCCCGACCCGGCACGACATCACCAAGGGCGACACCCTCTACGTCCCGCAGAACACCGTCGCCCAGCACTTCGCCGCGGACGGCACGCCGCTGCGGCTGCTCTCCGCGCAGAACCGCCTCTTCAAGCACCTCGGGTACGACCGGGTGCACTACTTCGAACCGGCTCCGCCCCAGGGCGCGTCCTGATCCGGAAGGCCCGCTTTTCACAAGCGCTCAATCGCCGGTTTCCCGGCCGAAAGGGTTGCTTAGGGCACCCTTACAGTGTCGGTCGGGTGAACTGCGGGGGAATTGTGTTTCCCGGCCTCCGTGCAGGTGGGTGCGTGTACCAACAGGTGCTTAGCATGAGCGGCACCCACGATCCACCGCACGGAAATCCGGAGGTCCGGTGTGTCCGCCGAACCCGACACCGAACCCGACACCGAACCCGCCGACGGGACCGACAGCGAGCCGGCGGCCGGCAGCGCCGCCGGCTCCCCCGCCGAGGCTCCGTCCGATCCCGCCCCAGAAGCCGGCGGCATAGCCGCGGCGCACCCGCGCCGCCGCGCCCGCGGCCGGCAAGTGGCCGCCGTCGCGGTCGTCGTCGCCGCCGCGGTCACCGGCGGAGTGCTCGCCGCGAACAGCGGGGGCTCCGCCACCCGGCACACCGCGGCCGCCGCCTCCGACGGCCTCGCCCACACCTCCGTCGAGGTCTCGCCGAGCCTGTGCGGCAAGGGCTGGGTCGGTCCGCACGCCGGCACCCAGGCATTCGACCTGTTCAACCCCGCAGCGAGCGCCACCGAGGTCTATCTGACCGATCCGAGGTCGGGCCGGATCTTCTCCGAGGTGGAGGGCCTGGCGCCCGGCACCACCCGGACCATGGTGGTGGACCTCGGCAGCGGCACCTACGCCTTCAAGTGCGTGCAGGAGGACACCGACGCGGTCACCGGACCGACGGTGACCGTACCGGGCTCCGTGCCGCAGGGCCCCGCCACCTTGCCGGTCACCGAGCACGACCTGATCCCGCCGACACTGGACTACCAGAAGTGGGTGGGCGAGCGGGTCGCCGAACTGGCCGGCCGCGCGGGCACGCTGAAGAAGGACATCGACAACGGCGACCTCACCGCGGCCCGCCGCGACTGGCTCACCGCGCACCTGGTCTACGAGCGGATGGGCGCCGCGTACGACACCTTCGGCGACGCGGACGGCGCGATCAACGGCACCGTCTCCCGGGACCCGGACGCGGTCAAGGACCCGGACTTCACCGGCTTCCACCGGATCGAGTACGGGCTGTGGCACGGCGAGTCCGCCACGTCGCTCAGCGGCCCGGCGGCCCGGCTGGTCAAGGACGTCGGCGCGCTGCGCGCGGCCTGGCCGCAGGAGCGGATGGACCCGGCGAACATGGGCCTGCGCGCCCACGAGATCATCGAGAACGCCGAGCAGTTCGAGCTGACCGGCCGCACCGACTACGGCAGCGGCAGCAACCTGGCCACCGCGCGGGCCAACATCGACGGCACCCGCGAGATCCTGGCCAAGCTCAACTCCCTGGTGGCGCCGCGCGATCCGGGTCTGGCCACGCTCAACGCGGCACTGGACCGGGCCGCGGCCGACCTGGACGCCCAGGACCACGGCGGCACCTGGACCCCCCTGACCGAGCTGACGCAGGCTCAGCGCGAGCGGATCAACGCCGACTTCGGCGATCTGCTGGAACAACTCGCCCCCGTGGCGTCGATCTTCGAAGTACGGAGGACGGCATGACCGACACGCACGAGCCGACCGGCGCGGGCGATCTGCGGCGGCGCGGGTTCCTGCGCGGCGCCGCGCTGAGTGTGGGAGCGGTCGGCGCGGTCGCCGGCGGCGCCGCGGCCCTGGCCGGCGGCGGCACGGCCGCCGCGGCCACCCCGGCCCCCTCGGGCACCCCGGCCCGGCCGGCCGCGCCGGGCTTCCACGGGGCCCACCAGGCGGGCATCGTGGAGCCGGTGACGCAGTCCACCGCCTTCCTCTCCTTCGACGTCACCGCGGCCGACCGGCGCGAGCTGACCGAGTTGCTGCACACCATCACCGAGCGGGCCCGTTTCCTGGCCACCGGCGGCACCCCCGCGGCGCTCGGCATCACCGACTCCCCCTCCGACAGCGGGACCCTCGGCCCGCGGGTGCCCGCCGACGGCCTGATGGTCACCGCGGGCGTCGGCGCGTCCCTCTTCGACGACCGGTTCGGTCTGGGGGACCGCAAGCCGCTGCGGCTGAGCACCATGCCCGCCTTCGACGACGACGATCTGCAGCCGGCCTGGTGCCACGGCGACCTGAGCCTGCAGCTGAGCGCACCGCACGCCGACACGGTGCTGCACGCGGTCCGTGACATCGCCCGGCACACCCGCGGCGGCATGCAGGTGCGCTGGCGGATGGACGGCTTCACCAGCCCGCCGCGGCCCAGCGGAACCCCCCGCAACCACATGGGTTTCAAGGACGGTACGTCCAATCCGGACGTCACCGACCCGGCGGTCGCCGACCGGCTGCTGTGGGTGACCGGCGGCGGCGAGCCGTCCTGGACCACCGGTGGCTCGTACCAGGTGGTGCGGCTGATCCGGATGCTGGTGGAGTTCTGGGACCGGGTGTCCATCACCGAGCAGCAGCGGATGTTCGGCCGCGAGCGGGACACCGGTGCGCCGCTGGACGGCGCCCACGAGTTCGACACACCGAAGTTCGACCAGGACCCGACGGGCGACATCATCCCGCTGGACAGCCACATCCGGGTGGCCAATCCGCGGACCGCCCAGAGCGCCGACTCCCGCCTGCTGCGCCGCGGTTACAACTACGACCGGGGGATGGACAGCAACGGCAACCTCGACATGGGGCTGATCTTCGTCTGCTATCAGCAGGATCTGGAGCGGCAGTTCGCCACCGTGCAGAAGCGGCTCGCCGGTGAGCCGCTGGTGGACTACATCTCGCCCTACGGCGGCGGCTACTTCTTCGCCCTGCCGGGGGTGCGCGACCGGTCCGACTGGCTCGGCAGCGCACTGCTCGCCTGACCACGCCTCGCTGCGAGCAAAGCGCAGGTCAAGACTTCCTCAGGATTCCCTGACCCGCTGTTCACCCCGTCGCCACCAACGTGCCTTTGTCATGTCGCGGTTCGCCAGAACGATCGCGTTCGACACCGTGCACGAATCCACAGCGGCACGAGTAAAGCGCCACTTAGCGGAGGCTGAGACCACACATGAGCACCACAGGCGGTACGGGCAAGTCAAGAAGGGCGGGCGCGCGCATGCGAACCGCGCGCTGGGGGGCGTTCGCCGGGGCTGCGGCGCTCGTACTGCTGGGCGGCACCGCGCCCGCCAACGCGGCCACGCCGGCGAGCGGTGACGCGAACACCACCACCCCGATCAAGCACGTCGTGGTCATCTTCCAGGAGAACGTCTCCTTCGACCACTACTTCGGCACCTACCCGGAGGCGGCGAACACCGACGGCACCAAGTTCACCGCCGCCGCGGGCACGCCGAAGGACGTCGACACCCTCAGCCACGCGGGGCTGCTCAAGAACAACCCGAACCAGTACGCGCCCAAGCGGCTCGGTCCGGACAAGGCCGTCACCTGCGACCAGAACCACTCCTACGGTCCTGAGCAGTACGCGGGCAACGGCGGCAAGGCCGACTCGTACGTGCAGAACACCGAGACCAGCACCTGCTCCGGCGGCCTGTTCGGCGAGCCCGGCCTGGTGATGGACTACTACGACGGCAACACCGTCACCGGTCTGTGGAACTACGCCCAGCACTACTCGCTCGGCGACAACTCCTACAGCAGCACGTACGGCCCCTCCACCCCGGGCGCGCTGAACCTGATCTCGGGCCAGACGCACGGCGTGATCTCGGTCGACCCGAAGAGCGGCACCGAGGACCCCAAGCAGACGGCGACGCCGGACGCGTACACGGTGGTCTCCCCGGACGCCAAGGGTGTCGGCACGGTCATCAACGACCCCGACCCGGCCTTCGACGACTGCTCGGACAACAGCCACACCAGCACCAACGCGCTGGCCGCCATGCAGGGCAAGAACATCGGTGACCTGCTGAACGCCAAGAACGTCAGCTGGGGCTGGTTCCAGGGCGGCTTCCGTCCGTCGACCGCGTGGGACGGCAAGCAGGGCGACTACGCCAGCTGCCAGAACACCACGCACACCAACGTCGGCGGCGCCTCCTCGGTCGACTACAGCCCGCACCACTCGCCGTTCCAGTACTACAAGTCCACAGCGAACCCGCACCACCTCGCGCCGAAGAACACCGCCGAGATCGGTCACGACGGCCAGGCGAACCACAACTACGACCTGACCGACTTCAACGCCGCGCTCGACGCGGGCAGCCTGCCGGCGGTCAGCTTCCTGAAGGCCGCCGAGTACCAGGACGGTCACGCCGGTTACTCCGACCCGACCGACGAGCAGAACTTCCTGGTCAAGCAGATCAACGCCATCCAGTCCTCGCCGGAGTGGAAGGACACCGCGGTCGTCGTGGCGTACGACGACTCGGACGGCTGGTACGACCACGCCTTCGCGACGCCGCAGAACGGCTCCAAGGACACCACGGTGGGCTCCAACGGCAAGACCACCGACAGCCCGGCCTGCCAGGCCGGTCCGGCTTCCGCGGGCGGCTACGCCGACCGCTGCGGCCCGGGCACCCGGCAGCCGCTGCTGGTCATCTCGCCCTACAGCAAGGTCAACTCGGTCGACCACACCCGCACCGAGCAGGCCTCGATCACCAAGTTCATCGAGAGCAACTGGCAGACCGGTGGCATCGGTGACGCGTCCTTCGACGCCCGCGCCAACAACCTGACCGGCGCGTTCGACTTCTCCAAGCCGAACAACAAGCAGGTCCTGCTGAACGCCGACGGTTCGGTGAAGTCGGTCAAGGACATCTCCGGCCAGACCCCGCCGACCACGCCGAGCACCGGTGGGACCACCGGCTCGGGCACCACGGGCGGGTCCACCGCCGGTGGCAGCACCGGCAGCGGCACCGCGGGCACCGGCACCGCCGGCGGCAACAACCCCGGTACGGACGGCAGCGGCGACCAGCTGGCCGCCACCGGTGGCTCCTCGCCGGCCCTGCCGCTCGGCATCACCGCCGGCGTCCTGGTGGTCGGTGGCGGCGCGCTCTGGTACGCCCGCAAGCACCGCCGCACGAACAGCGACACCGCCGCCTGACGGGCCCGCTGACGGCCTGACAGTACGGCTCCACGAGGCCGCCCCGGCAATCGCCGGGGCGGCCTCCGGTGTGCCGCGGCGGACGTCGAAGGGCGGAGCACCGGCGAAGATGGTCATGTGTTCAGGAACTGAAGACATATCAGGCCCCATCAGTACCACCGGCCCGGATTGCCGGATTTGGCGAGGCTTCTCCGGTTACCGTCCGCGGCTTTGTGCACAACTCTTGACATGGATGAAACACAGGGAGAAACATCGCGGTGTGCATCGGGAGAGCGCTCTCACTCAGCAACTGGAGTGCGCCCGCCCATAGTTCGCGCTGACCACGGCATCTCGTCGTTCCGCTGATGTCGGGCGGGACGACAGCCCCCTTCTGCCCCCACCTGTGGAACCAGGAGAGTTGCTCATGCTCGCTCCCCCCACCGGCCCGCCCGCACTGAGAACATCGGTGCTCTCGGGCCGGCGAAACATCGTAGCGGTGATCCTCACGGCGCTCGCCGCCTCACTGCTGCTCTTCGTACCGATGCGCTCGGCGCACGCGGCCGACACCCTGCTCTCACAGGGCAAGACCGCAACGGCTTCCTCCACCGAGAACGCCGGTACCCCCGCCTCGGCGGCCGTCGACGGCAACACCGGCACCCGCTGGTCGTCCGCCGCCGCAGACCCGCAGTGGCTCCAGGTCGACCTCGGCGCCACCGCGCAGGTCAACTCCGTCACCCTCAACTGGGAAGCGGCGTACGCCAAGTCCTTCAAGATCCAGGTGTCGGCCGACGGCACCAACTGGACGGACGTGTACTCCACCACGACGGCCACCGGTGGAAACCAGACGGTTTCCGTAAACGGTTCCGGGCGTTATGTCCGGCTGTACGGGACGGTCCGCGCCACTCAGTACGGCTACTCGCTGTGGGAGTTCCAGGTCTTCGGCACCACCGGCGGCGGCACGCCGCCGGCCGCGGGCACCCTGCTCTCCCAGGGCAAGACCGCGACCGCGTCCTCCACCGAGAACGCCGGCACCCCCGCCTCGGCGGCCGTCGACGGCGACACCGGCACCCGCTGGTCGTCGGCCGCCGCAGACCCGCAGTGGCTCCAGGTCGACCTCGGCAGCACCTCCACCATCAGCCAGGTGGTGCTGAACTGGGAGGCCGCGTACGGCAAGTCCTTCAAGATCCAGACCTCCAACGACGGTTCGGCCTGGACCGACATCTACTCCACCACCACCGGCACCGGTGGCAACCAGACCCTGAACGTCTCCGGCTCCGGCCGTTACGTGCGGGTCTACGGCACCGTCCGCGGCACCGGATACGGCTACTCCCTGTGGGAGTTCCAGGTGTACGGCACCGCGGGCAGCACCTCCGGCGGCGGTGACGGCGGCGGCACGGGCGGCGGCACCGGTGGCACCGGCCCGATCCAGGGCGGCGGCGACCTCGGCCCGAACGTGAAGGTCTTCGACCCGTCGACCCCGAACATCCAGGGCCAGCTGGACCAGATCTTCGCCCAGCAGGAGTCCAACCAGTTCGGTGACGCCCGCTACCAGGTCTTCTTCAAGCCGGGTACCTACAACGGGCTCAACGACCAGGTCGGCTTCTACACCTCGGTCTCCGGCCTCGGCAAGAACCCGGACGACGTCCAGATCAACGGCGACATCACGGTGGACGCCGGCTGGTTCAACGGCAACGCCACCCAGAACTTCTGGCGTTCGGTGGAGAACCTGGCGATCAGGCCGGTGAGCGGCGACGACCGGTGGGCGGTCGCGCAGGCGGCTCCGTTCCGCCGGGTGCATGTCGAGGGCGGCCTCAACCTGGCGCCGAACGGCTACGGCTGGGCCAGTGGCGGCTACATCGCCGACAGCAAGATCGACGGCACCGTCGGCCCGTACTCGCAGCAGCAGTGGTACACCCGTGACAGCCAGATCGGCGGCTGGACCAACGGCGTGTGGAACATGGTGTTCTCGGGTGTCCAGGGCGCTCCGGCGCAGAACTTCTCGGACTCCACCAAGTACACGACGCTCGCCACCACTCCCGAGTCGCGGGAGAAGCCGTACCTGTACCTGGACGGCAACAACTACTCGGTCTTCGTGCCGAGTCTGCGCACCAACGCCAGCGGCGTCTCGTGGCCCAACACCCCGGGCACCTCGATCCCGCTGTCGCAGTTCTACGTGGCGCACCCGGGCGACTCCGCGGCGACCATCAACGCGGCGCTCGCCCAGGGGCTCAACCTGCTGCTCACCCCGGGCATCTACCACGTGAACCAGCCGATCAACGTGACCCGCGCCAACACCGTGGTTCTCGGGCTGGGTTACGCCACCGTCATCCCGGACGGCGGCGTGGACGCGGTGAAGGTCGCGGACGTCGACGGTGTGCGGCTGGCGAGCTTCCTGATCGACGCGGGTGCGGGCAACTCGCCGCAGCTGCTCCAGGTGGGCGCGGCCGGTTCGACCGCGAGCCACGCGGCCAACCCGACCACCGTCCAGGACGTCTTCGCCCGGGTCGGCGGCGCCGGTCCCGCACAGGCGCAGACCGCGTTCGAGGTCAACAGCAACGACGTGATCATCGACCACACCTGGATCTGGCGCGCCGACCACGGCGCCTCGCCGACCGGCTGGAACGTCAACCCGGCCGACATCGGTCTGAAGGTCAACGGCAACAACGTGCTGGCCACCGGCCTGTTCGTGGAGCACTTCAAGAAGTACGACGTGGAGTGGCACGGTCAGAACGGCCGGACGATCTTCTTCCAGAACGAGAAGGCGTACGACGCCCCGAACCAGGCCGCGGTACAGAACGGCAGTATCCGGGGCTTCGCCGCGTACAAGGTGGACGACAACGTCACCACGCACGAGGGCTGGGGCCTGGGCAGCTACTGCAACTACACCGCGGACCCGACGATCATCCAGGATCACGGGTTCGAGGCACCGACGACGCCGGGGGTCAAGTTCCACGACCTGCTGGTGGTGTCGCTCGGCGGCATGGGCCAATACGCCCATGTCATCAACAACACCGGGCCGGGGACGTCGGGTACGTCCACGGTGCCGTCGATCGTGGTGTCGTACCCGTAAGGGCGCGCCTGCCGCGGTCGACCGAGTGAGGCGAGGGCCGCCGTCCCGTGGGGGACGGCGGCCCTCCGCCATTTCCCACCGCCGCACCCGGTGGGCGCTCCCGGTCGGCGCCACCGGCGGCGGCAGGCGGGGCGGAGCAGTTCGGGATCGTACGTAATTCCGCGGCGGCAGAGGGTCGTTGACCTCAGCAGTGGTCAGGTTCGCGCAATAAGGCGCGTTCATGTCTGCAATATCCCTTGACCTCTGCGTAACTTGAGCACAATTCTCATGGGCGCACCTCGCACTTCCAGGGCTCCATCCCCCCATGGCCCGGGCGGCCGCGCGCCGCCCGCCGATCCCGAACGGAGTAACCGAGTGGCAATCAGACGACGACGCCGGCTGTCCGGCGCGGTGGCCCTCGCGGTCGCCGCGCTGGCCGCGCTGACCGCGGGCACCCTGCCCGCGCAGTCCGCCGCGGCGGCTCCCGCACGACCGTGGACGGTCGCCGCGGACACCCCGGCGCAGCGCGCCGACGCCCTGCTGGCACAGATGACCACGGCCGAGAAGATCACCATGATGCACGGCGGCGCGCAGTGCGCCTGGGGCGCCTGTGTGGACGCCAACACCCGCCTCGGGATACCCCAGTTACGGCTCCAGGACGGCCCGGCCGGGGTCGCCGACGGGGCCGGCGGGGTCACCCAGCTGCCCGCCCCGGTGGCCGCCGCTGCCTCCTTCGACCGCGATCTGGCCAAGAGCTACGGCACGGTGATCGGGAACGAGGCGTGGAACAAGGGCGCCAACATCGTACTCGGCCCGACCATCAACATCGTGCGCGACCCGCGCTGGGGCCGCGCCTTCGAATCACTCAGCGAAGACCCTTATCTGGCGGCCGAACTGGGCGCGGCCGACATCCAGGGCATCCAGAGCCAGGGTCCGATGGCGCAGGTGAAGCACTACGCCGACTACAACCAGGAGACCAACCGCAACAACGCGCAGGACAACGTCATCATGAACGACCGGACGCAGCGGGAGATCTATCTGCCGGCGTTCGAGGCCGCGGTCAAGCAGGGCCAGGCGTTCTCGGTGATGTGCTCCTACGCCTCGGTGGCCGGCACCTACGCCTGCGAGAACGCCCAGCTCATCCAGCAGGTTCTGGAGGGCGACCTGGGCTTCACCGGCTTCGTCACCTCCGACTGGGGCGGCACGCACTCCACCGTCGCCTCGGCGAACGCCGGTCTCGACCAGGAGATGAACGGCAGCGACTTCTACGGCACGGCACTGACCAACGCGGTCAACAGCGGCCAGGTCTCCATCGCCAACCTCAACGGCCATGTCCGCCGCATCCTTGTCTCGATGTTCGCCTCCGGGCTCTTCGACACCACCCAGACCGGCACCATCACCACCCCGGTCAGTACCGCCGCCCACCAGACCACCGCCCGGCAGGTCGCGGAGGAGGGCAGTGTGCTGCTGAAGAACACCGGTGCGGCGCTGCCGCTCGGCGCCGCCAACAAGAAGATCGCGGTGATCGGCGACGACGCGGGACCCAACGCGCTGACCGCGGGCGGCGGCAGCGCGCACGTCGGCTCGGCCTCGATCGTCACCCCCTTCAACGCCCTGGTGTCGCGGGCCGGTCCGGGCGCGAGCGTCACCTATGCGCAGGGTTACTCCTCACCCGGCGGCGAGATCGTCGACAGCCCGTATCTGACCCCGGCGCAGGGCGGCGGGCACGGGCTGTACGGGCAGTTCTACAACGGGACCTCGCTGGGCGGCACACCGCTGGCCTCCCGGGTCGACCCGACCGTCAACTTCCTGTGGGGCGGGGCCTCACCGACCGGCGGCGTACCCGCCAATGGCTGGTCGGCGAAGTGGACCGGCACGCTGACCCCGCCGAGCACCGGCTCGTACACCTTCGCGCTCAGCAGTGACGACGGCAGCCGGCTGTTCATCAACGGGCAGCAGCTCATCGACAACTGGGCGAACCAGCCGCGGACCACCAAGACCGGCACGGTGACGCTGACCGCGGGTCAGCAGGTGAGCATCGAGGTCGACTACTTCAACGACGGCGGCGGCAGTGAGCTGGAGCTGGGCTGGCAGGTGCCCAACCAGGATCTGCACGGCCAGGCCGTGACCGCGGCCCGCGACGCCGACACCGCGCTGGTCTTCGTCAACAAGGCCGAGGGCGAGGGCGCCGACCTCGGCGACATCAACCTCTCCGCCGACCAGAACCAGCTGGTCACCGATGTGGCGGCGGCCAATCCCAACACCGTCGTGGTGATCAACAGCGGCTCGGCGATCACCATGCCGTGGGCGGGCAGCGTCCGCGGCATCATCGAGAACTGGTATCCCGGCCAGGAGGACGGCAACGCGATCGCCGCCCTGCTCTACGGAGATGTGAACTTCTCCGGCAAGCTCCCGGTGACCTTCCCGCAGAGCCTCAGCGATGTCCCGGCGAACACCACCGCGCAGTGGCCGGGCCAGAACGGCACCGTTCAGTACTCCGAGGGCGTCAACGTCGGCTACCGCTGGTACGACAGCCAGAACAAAACACCGCTCTTCCCGTTCGGCTTCGGCCTGTCCTACACCACCTTCGCCTACTCGGGCCTGACGGTCGGCCAGCCGGACGCGGCCGGCAACGTCGCGGTCGCCTTCGACGTCAGGAACAGCGGCACCAGGGCCGGCGCCGAGGTGGCCCAGGTCTATGTCGGCCGGCCCGCCACCACCGGCGAACCCCCCAAGAGCCTGCGCGGCTTCCAGCGGGTGAGCCTCGACCCCGGCCAGACCCAGCACGTCTCGCTGACCCTCGACGCCCGCAGCTTCCAGTTCTGGAACAACGGCTGGACCAACGCGGCCGGCACCAACACCGTCTCGGTCGGCTCCTCCTCGCGTGACATCCGCCTCACCGGCAGCACCACCGTCACGGCGGGCGGCGGCGGCAACCCGCCCGGTCAGACCACCGCGGTCTCGCTGCGGGCACACGCCAACAACCAGTACGTCACCGCCGAGAACGCGGGCGCCGCGGCACTGATCGCCAACCGTGCGGCCATCGGTCCCTGGGAGACCTTCGACGAGATCGACCTCGGCGGCGGCACGGTGGCGCTGCGGTCGCACGCCAACAGCAAGTACGTGACGACGCCGGGCAACGGCTCCGGCTCGCTCATCGCGAGCGGTACCGGCGTGGGGACGGCCGAGACCTTCGACCTGATCCACGACCCGGACGGCGCGGTGACGCTGCGCGCCCACTCCAACAACCAGTATGTGACGGCGGAGAACGCGGGCGCTGCGGCGCTGATCGCCAACCGGGGCGCGATCGGCCCCTGGGAGGAGTTCGACCTGATCCAGGACTGAACCGCGGCGCGTTCCGCCAGGGGCGGTGGACCCCGTCCCGCATCCAGGGGCGGGGGCCACCGCCCGGCCTGCGTACAGGAGTTGACGGCGGCCGGATCGTATACGCGCGTCAGCCGGCGGCGCCGTCCGCGGGCAGTGCGTACAGCCCCGGCAGATTGACCACGACCGCCTCCTGGGTGCTGCGCGCGATCACCACCACGGCCTCGCCGTCCGGGTCGGGGTTCTCCTCGCGGTGCGGCACATAGGGCGGCACGAAGATGTAGTCGCCGGGCCCGGTCACCAGCCGGATCTCCTGCGGGCCGCCGGCGCCGGAGTCGTCCAGGAAGACGAACTCCGGCCGTCCGCTGACCACATAGATCGCGGTCTCCGACGCGCCGTGGTGGTGGTCGGAGGAGGCGGTGGCGGGCGCGACATGCGTCTGGCCCATCCACAGCCGCTCGGAGCCGACGGTCTTCCCGCTGATGGCCGCGAACCGGCGCATCCCACCGGTCTGCGCGGTGTCACCGTCCAGGCCGTCGGCGCGGATGTGGTGCAGCCGGTTGCGCAGCGGGAGGGGCGGGCCGTCCTGGCCGGCCGGCAGATGCGGGTGGAAGCCCTCGCCTGCGATGGTCGGGTGCTCGGTCATACCGGGGACGCTAGAGCGGCCGCCAAAAGGATGTCAAGAGGTGTCCATTACGGTCGACCTGCGCGGATGTCCGCACCGGCGGCGTCCTTACGGCCGGAATCGGCACGCGGCGGCCACTGTCGGGGCGATACTGGGCGCATGCATATCTCCGCGAAGGCGGACTACGCCGCTCGGGCCCTGGTCGAACTGGCCCGCGACTCCGCCCGCCCGCTCACCTGTGAGGCGATCGCCTCCTCGCAGGAGATCCCGTTCCGCTTCCTGAAGTCCGTGGTCGGCGAACTGCGCCGCGGCGGCCTGGTCCGCAGCCAGCGCGGCTGCGAGGGCGGCTACTGGCTCAGCCGCCCGGCCGAGCAGATCACCCTGCTCGATGTCGTGCGTGCCGTCGACGGCGAGGTCTTCACGCTGCGCGGCGAGGCGCTGGCCGGCCTCGCCTATCCCAGCCCGGCCGCGGCCCTGCCCGCCGTCTGGCGCTCGATCGAGGCCGGCGCCGCCGCCGCGCTGGCCGCGGTGACCGTCGCGGCGCTGCTGGCGGGCGACGCCCGTGAGCAGTCGCGGACGGGGGAAGTGGCCGGCCCCGGGGAGGACCGGCTCGCGGGTGTGGCATGACCGGGGCCGGGTCCGGCGGGCAGCCGCTGCGCATCACCGAGTACACCGACCCGCTCTGCCCGTGGGCCTGGGGCGCGGAGCCGGTCTTCCGGCTGCTGCGCGGCATGCTGGACGGTCAGGCGCGGTGGCGGCGGGTCTACGGCATCCTCTTCGACACCGATGACGACCCCGCGCCCGACCCGGCCGCGGAGACCGCCTGGTACGCGGGCTTCGTCCGCGAGGTCAGCGCGCACACCGGCGCCCCGCACGCGGCGCGGCTGAGCCGGGTGGCGGCGACCAGCTGGCCCGCCTCGCTGGTGGCCAAGGCCGCCGAGGCGCAGGGCGAGCCGGTCGCCGGGCGGGTGCTGCGCCGGCTGCGGGAGTCGATGTTCGTGGCCGGTGAGCCGGCGGACACCCTCGGTCTTGCGCTGGCCGCGGCGCGCGGCGTGCCGGGCCTGGACGCCGTACGGCTGGCCGCCGACGCGGCCTCCCCCGAGGTGCTGGCGGCGGTGCGTGCGGACCACCGCGAGACCCGGGACCCGCTCCCTGAGGCGCTGGCCGTCACGGGCCCGGGTCCGCACCCCGGCACCCCCAAGGAGACCGCCGACGGGCGGCTGCGGTACGCCCTGCCGACGCTGGTCGTCACCGGCCCGGCGGGACACCGGCTGGTGCCGGGCAGGCAGCCGCTGGAGAGCTGTCTGGCGGCGGTCGCTGCGGTCGCGCCGGCTGTCCGGCCGGCTGTCCAACACCCTTCACCCGATGACCTGTTGGCGTGGCACCGCAGCCTCAGCGGACCCGACTGGGCGCTGCTCGCCCCGGGTTGCCGGCCGCCCGCGCAGGCGGTGCGGACCGGCACGGGGAACGGCCCGCTGTGGCTCCACCCGGCCGAGGCGGCGGCCTCCCCGTGGCTGCCGGTTTCCCCCGCTGAAGTCGCTGACCAGCACCGACGCGGGGACGGCGGCCGTTCCAGCCAATGAGACACCTTTTGGTGTCCATTGACATCGGCTCACCCCGCCCGCAAGGATGGGCACATGCTTACGACGCACCCCGGTGTGGTGTGCCGCTACGTGGACTTTCTGCGTACCAACAGCGCTCTCTGTCGCTGACCGTACGCTCGTGGCCCCGCGGCGCCTGACCGGTCACTGACCGAGGCCCCGCCGTCCGGCGCACCGCCGCCGACCCCTCCCGCGCGTATCCCCCGTCACAGCTCCGCCGCTTCCGGCCGCCGTCGGCCGGCTCCGCTGTCGCAAGCGTTCCTCCGGCGAGCCCGGCCGCCTGCGGCCGGGCTCCGTCCGACCGCCGCCGTACGCGGTTCACCGCACGTACGGCGCTTCCGCGCCGCCCCCAGCACTCGCTCACCGAAGGCTGTCCCGGCACATCCCCGAAAGGTGACGCATCGTCATGAACCGTGCCACCGTGCCCAGTTCCTCCACCCCCTCACTCGGCAGACGCTCCTTCCTGGGCCTCGGTCTCGGCGCCGGCGCCGCCCTCGCACTGGCCGCCTGCGGCGGCAGCGGTTCCGGCGGCTCCGGGTCGGGGACGGGTTCGTCCGTCCTGAAGTGGGGCTGGTCGCTGCCGACGTCGTGGGACCCGGTGTTCTCCTCGGCCGGCTGGGACGTGCATGTGCTGTCCCTGGTCTACGCCGGGCTCACCAAGCTCGACCCGCACGGCGCGGCCGTACCGGCCCTGGCCAGCTCCTGGTCCTACAACCCCCAGGGCACGCAGGTGACCTTCAAGCTGCGGCCGGGGCTGACGTTCTCCGACGGCAGCGCGCTGGACGCGACCGCGGTCAAGAAGAGCCTGGAGCGCGGCATCTCCGACCCGAAGTCGCTGGTGTCGCCGCAGCTCACCTCGGTGAAGGCGGTCTCGGCGCCCGACCCCGCCACCGTCGTCATCGATCTCACGCACGCCGACTACCAGCTCCCCAACCTGCTGGCCGGCAAGACCGGCATGATCGTCAACCCGGCGGCCTTCACCACCGACGCCGCCGGGATCGCCGCCAAGCCGGCCGGCGCCGGACCGTTCACCCTGACCTCGTACACGCAGAACGCCAAGGCGGTGCTGCGCCGCAACCCCGGCTACTGGGACGCGGCCTCGATCAAGCTGACCGGCTTCGAGCTCTACCCGCTGCCGGACGCCTCCACCGTGGTGGCCGCCCTGCAGTCCGGGCAGTACAACGTGGCGCAGATCCCCGGCAGTCAGGTGGACGCGGCGAAGGCGGCCGGCCTGGAGGTGCAGGTGATCCCGTCGATGGTGGTCGCCACCCTCGACGTCAACAGCGCCAAGGCGCCGTTCGACAAGCCGCTGGTGGTCGAGGCGCTGAAGTACGCGATCGACCGCGAAGCGCTGGTGAAGACCCAGGAGTTCGGCCACGGCGAGGCCGCCTACCAGCCCTTCCCCAAGGGGTACGCGGGGTACGACCCGAACAGCGCGGACCTCTTCCCGTACAACCCGGCGAAGGCCAAGGAACTGCTGGCGCAGGCGGGTTACCCCAACGGTCTGGACGTCACGCTGACCACCTCGGTGGCCGAGGGCGCGCCGGAGCAGATCCAGGCACAGCTCAAGCAGGTCGGGATCAACGCGAAGATCCAGGTGATCCCGGCGACGCAGTTCACCCAGATCGTCTACATCCAGCACGACCGGCAGCTGAGCGTCGACCAGTTCGCGGGGCGCGACTCGGCCGTCCAGGCGTTCCAGGTGCTCTTCGGCGAGCAGGGGCTGATGAACCCCGGCCGGACCACTCCGCCGGAGCTGACCGCGGCGCTGGACAAGGTGACCCGGACCCCGCTCGACTCCCCCGACTACCCCAAGGCGCTGCAGGCGGCCACCGCGTACGCGGTCCGCAACACGCCCAATGTCTTCCTCTACACGGTGCCGCGCATCCTCGCCCGCGCCAAGAGCGTGTCGGCGCTGCCGGAGACCACCGTGGTGCAGCGGTTCGAGGGGGTGACCGCCGGATGAGCGTGCTCACCGCGGCGCTGCCGGACCGGCGCCGCGCGTCCCTGGTCCGCCGGGCCGCGCGGGCACCGCAGCCGATCGGCCGGGCGCTGCTCACCGCCGCCACTGTGTTCCTGCTCTCCTCACTGCTGACCTTCGGGCTCGGCGCGCTGTCGAACGCCAACCCGGCGGCGGCGGTGCTCGGCGACACCGCGACCCCGGCGGACATCGACCGGCTCAACCACGTCTTCGGGCTGGACCGTTCACTGCCGGTGCAGTACGTGACCTGGCTCGGTCACGCCTTCACCGGCGATCTGGGCCGGTCCTGGTTCACCACCCTGCCGGTGTCCACCAGCGTCTTCCAGGCGCTGCCGGTCGACCTGTCGATCGCCGGGCTGGCGCTGCTGATCGCGGTGCTGCTCGGCTCGCTCGGCGGGATCGCCGCCGCGCACAGCAACGGCGGGCGGCTCGACCGGGCGATCACGCTGCTCTGCTCGGTGCTCGGCACCCTGCCCGCCTTCGTGGTGGCCATCGGGCTGATCGCGGTGGTGTCGGTGAAGCTCGGCTGGCTGCCGTCCGGCGGCTACACGTCCTTCGGGCAGAGTCCTGAGCAGTGGCTGCGGTTCGCGATCCTGCCGGCCTTCGCGCTGAGCCTGGACACCGCGGCGAACGTGGCACGGCAGCTACGGGCCTCGCTGGTCGGCGAGTTGCGGGCGAACTACGTCACCGGCGCGGCGATGCGCGGGCTCTCGGCCCGCCGGGTGCTCTTCGGGCATGTGCTGCGCAACGCAGCGGGCCCGGCGCTGACCGTGCTCGGGATGAGCGTGCCGATGCTGATCGGCAGCGCGGTCGTCACCGAGCGGATCTTCAACCTGCCGGGCATCGCGCAGTTGTCGCTGCAGGCCGCCCAGCAGCACGATGTACCGGTCATCCAGGGCACGTTGCTGGTGACCGTCGGCGTGGTGCTGATCGCCAACCTGGCGATCAACGCGGGTCTGGTGGCGCTCAACCCCGCTGCCCGCAGGCGCCGTTCGGTGGCCGCCGCGGCGCAGGAGCCGGCCGTGGACGGTGTGTCGTGAGGACACTGCGCCGCACCTGGCGGCTGCCCGCGGCCCGGTTCGCCCTCGCGGTGCTCCTCCTGGTCGCCGTGCTGGCGGTCTTCGGCGGCGTCATCGCCCCGCAGGACCCGCTGGCGCAGGACACCACCCGGGTGCTCCAGGGCCCCAGCGGGGCGCACCTGCTGGGCACCGACTACCTCGGCCGCGATGTGCTGAGCCGGCTGCTGGCCGGTACCGGCCGGTCGGTGCTCGGTGCGGTGGAGGCGGTCGGCGCGGCCATGCTGCTCGGGGTGCTCCCCGGACTGGCGTCGCTCTGGCTCGGCCGGGTCTTCGAGTGGACCGCGCTGCGGGCGGTGGACGCGCTGATGACGCTGCCGTTCACGCTCTTCGCCATCGCGGCGATCGGTGTCTTCGGCAACGGCCTCAACCAGGCCATGCTGGCGCTGGGCGTCCTGCTCTCCCCGCTGTTCTTCCGGGTCTCCCGGGCCGCCGCGCTCGGGCTGAAGCAGGCGCAGTACGTGGAGGCCGCCGAGCTGATGGGGGCCTCCCGCGGGCGGGTGCTGCGCACCCACATCGTGGCGAAGATCCTGCCGACGGTGGCCGTCACCACCGCGCACGCGCTGGCCACCGCGCTGCTCACCGTCACCTCGCTGACCTTCCTCGGCGTCGGCATCCAGCCCCCGGCCCCCACCTGGGGCGGGGTGCTCGCCAGCGACCTGGGATATCTCGCCCAGCAGCCGTGGGCGCCGGTACTGCCGGCCGTACTGATCATGATCACCGTCGGGGCGCTGAACCTGCTGGCCGACGCGGTACGCGACAGCGGCGCCGCGGACGGCGCGCAGGCGCCCGCAGGGAAGCGGCGGGTTGACCCGCTGCGGGACGCGGCCACGCCGGAGAGGAGGACCGATGAGCCTGTCGCGGTCTGAGCGGGGTTCCGGACCGGCCGGCGTGCGGCCGGAGCCGGAGCAGCCGGTACTCGCGGTCGAGGGCCTGCACATCACCGTCGGCGGCGGCCGGAGCGAGGCCGTGCGCGATGTCTCCTTCACCGTCCGGGCCGGTGAGGCGGTCGGCGTGGTCGGCGAGTCCGGCAGCGGCAAGACGCTCACCTGCCGCTCGCTGCTGGGCGTCCTGCCGCCGGGGTGCGCGGTCTCGGCGGGCAGTGCCCGGCTGGCCGGCACCGAACTGACCTCCCTGACCACCCGGCAGTGGGAGCGGCTGCGGGGCGTCGCGCTCGGCGCGGTCTTCCAGGACCCGGCCTCGTACCTCAACCCGGCGCTCACCGTCGGCCGCCAGCTCACCGAACCACTGCGGGTACGGCACGGGCTCAACCGCGCCGAGGCCCACGCCCGGGCCGTCGAACTCTTCGGCTCGGTCGGCCTGCACGCACCCGCCGAGGTCTTCCACCAGTATCCGCACGAGCTCTCCGGCGGCATGCTCCAGCGCGTGCTGATCGCCATCGCGGTCGCCGGTGACCCGCGGTTGCTCGTCGCGGACGAGGCGACCACCGCGCTGGACACCGTGGTCCAGGCCGAAGTCCTCGACCTGCTGGCCCGGTTGCGCGACGAGCGGGGCCTGGCCCTGCTGCTGGTCAGCCACGACCTCGCGGTGGTCGCCGAGGTCACCGACCGCGTTCTGGTCTTCTACGCCGGCGAGGTCGTCGAGGACGGCCGTACCGCGGATGTGATCAGCCGCCCCGCGCACCCGTACACCGCCGCCCTGTTGAGCGTCGCCTCGGCCGGTGACTGGGAACGGCGGGCCCTGGCCGTGATCCCCGGCCGGCCGCCCGAGGCCGGCGCGGAACTGACCGGCTGCCGGTTCGCCGACCGCTGCCCGTTCGCCGAGGACCGCTGCCGCACCGGCCCGGTGCCGGTCACCGAGACCGCGGACGGCCGCCGGGTGCGTTGCCTGCGCAGCACCGAACTCGCCGCCGTCCTGGCCGATTCCGACGCCTTCGAGGAGGTGCCCGCATGACCGTCTCCACCAGCGGGTCCACGACGCCGGCCACCACCGAGCAGGCCGGCCCGCGGGCGTCCGCCGCCGGCCCGGCCGAGCCCGCGGCCGGCGGCCTGCCCGGGACCGGCAAGGTACCCGCGGAACCCGCGGAACCCGCGGAACCCTCGGAACCCGCGGAACCCACCGCCTCCACCGGAGCGGCGGCGGGCCGAGCCACCGGTGCCGAGGGCGGCCGGCCCGTGCTGAGCATCGACGGGCTCGCCGTGGCCTACCCCGGCCGCGGTGTCCGCGGCGGCACCGTGCCCGTACTGTCCGGCGTCGGCCTCGATGTGACGGCGGGTCAGATCCTCGGCGTGATCGGGGAGACCGGATCGGGCAAGACCACGCTGGCCCGGGCAGTGGTCGGGGCCGCGCCGGTCACCGCCGGGCGGATCACCGTCGCGGGGGTCGGGGTCGGCGCGCTGCGCGGCCGGGCACTGCGGGAGCACCGCAGGTCGGGCCGGGTGCAGTACATGTTCCAGGACCCGCTGCGTTCACTCGACCCCGATCTGACGGTGACCGACCTGGTCGGCGAGCCGCTGGCGGTGGCCGGGGTGGAGCGGGGGGAGCGGCGGGCCCGCGCCGCCGAGGCGCTGCACCGGGTGGGACTCGACGCGCGAGCGCTCGGCGACCGGATTCCGGCCGAGCTCTCCGGCGGCCAGCGCCAGCGGGTCTCGCTGGCCCGGGCCATCGTCACCCGTCCCGCGCTGCTGCTCGCCGACGAACCGGTGAGCGCCCTGGATGCCTCCAACCGCAACCATGTGCTGCGGCTGCTGGACGAGCTGCGCCGCGACCTCGGAGTGGCGATCGTCGTCATCTCCCACGACCTCAGCTCCCTGGCCGGCATCGCCGACCGGACAGCGGTGCTCTACCGCGGCCGGCTCATCGAACAGGGCCCCACCGCCCAGGTGCTGAGCCGCCCGCTGCACCCGTACACCGCGCTGCTCACCGCCTCCGCGCCGCGGATCGGGCGGAGCGCCGCCCGCACCCCGGTCCCGGCCCGCACCGAACCGCCGGACTGGGCGGCGCAGCCCGGTGCCTGTGTCTTCGCGCACCGCTGCCCGTTCGCCGACGCCGCCTGCCGTACGCAGCCGCCGGACACCCCGCACCCCGGTGGGCGGGCCGCGGCCTGCCACCACCCGATCGCCCAACTGGCCCCCTGACCACCGACCTTCCCGGGAGGGACCCCGTGCCCATCGAGTTCATCGGCATCGCCGGCACCCAGGCCCACAGCGAGACCGGAATCACCCCAGGCCCGGTCGTGGACCCCGCTTATCTGACCGAACTGGCCCTGGCCCACGAGGAGTCCGGCTTCGACCGGGTGCTGGTCGCGCACTCCTCGGCGAGCCCCGACGGCTTCACCGTCGCCGACCAGGTGCTGGGCCGGACCACCCGGCTCGGTGTGCTGCTCGCGCACCGGCCCGGCTTCGTCGCACCGACCCAGACCGCCCGCAAGTACGCCACGCTGGACGCCTTCCACCCCGGCCGGATCGCGCTGCATGTGATCACCGGCGGCGACGACGCCGACCAGGCCCGTGACGGCGACATCAGCGACAAGCCGACCCGCTACCGCCGCACGGACGAGTTCCTGCAGGTGGTGCGGAAGGAGTGGGACTCGGCAGAACCCTTCGACTTCGAGGGCGAGTTCTACACGGTGCGCGGCGGCTGGTCCTCGGTCCGGCCGCAGCGGCCGATCCCGGTGTACTTCGGCGGCGCGTCGCAGGACGCGGTCCGGGTCGGCGGCCGGCACGCCGATGTGTACGCCTTCTGGGGCGAGCCGCTGGCCGGCATCGCCGAGCGCATCCGCCAGGTCCGGGAGGCCGCCGCGCCCTACGGCCGGGACCCGCGCTTCAGCGTCAGCCTGCGCCCCGTCCCCGCGGCGACCGAGGCCGAGGCGTGGCGGCGGGCCGAGGACATCCTGCGGCTGACCAAGGAGCGCTCCGGCGAACTGCGCAAGGCGTTCAATCTGGACCACGCCGAGCAGGAGGGCTCCCGCCGCCTGCTGGAGTACGCCGCCAAGGGCGACGTGCACGACAAGCGGCTGTGGACCGCGCTGGCCAAGGTCACCGGCGCCGCCGGCAACTCCACAGCTCTGGTGGGCAGTTACGAGCAGGTCGCCGAATCGCTGCTGGACTACGTGCGGTTGGGCGTCTCCACCTTGCTGATCCGCGGCTTCAGCCCGCTGGAGGACTCCCGCGACTACGGGGCCCTGGTGCGGCTGGTGCGCGAGCAGGCGGACGGCGCGGCGCTGGCGGGGGCCGCTGCCGTATGAGCGAGATGACCGGGACCGTCACGCCGACCACCTCCCACTGGGGTGCGTTCGGGGTTCGGCGGGACGCGGAAGGGACGGTCCACGCCGTCCCGCACCCCGCCGACCCCTCGCCGTCCCCGCTGCTGCGCGGGGTCCCGGGCTCCCTCCACCACCCGACCCGGGTCCTGCGGCCCGCCGCCCGGCGCGGCTGGCTGGAGCACGGCCCGGGGCCCACCGGCCGGCGCGGCGCCGACGCCTTCGTGGAGCTCGACTGGGACGAGGCACTCGACCTGGCCGCCGCCGAACTCGCCCGGGTCCGCGACCTGCACGGCAATCAGGCGGTCTTCGGCGGCTCCTACGGCTGGGCGAGCGCCGGGCGCTTCCACCACGCCCAGAGCCAACTGCACCGTTTCCTGGCCCGGTTCGGCGGATACACCGGCTCGCGCAACTCCTACAGCCTGGGCACCTCGCTGGTCCTGCTGCCCCACCTGGTCGGCGACGCGGAAGCCGTGCTGCGTGCCTCCTCCAGTTGGCCGACGATCACCGCGAACACCGAACTGGTCATCGCCTTCGGCGGTATCCCGGCGAAGAACGTCCATGTCACCCCGGGCGGCGTCACCCGCCACGGCACCCCTGGCCACCTCGCCGAGCTGGCCGCGGCCGGCGCCGAGGTCGCCCTGGTCAGCCCGCTCCGCGACGACCTGCCCGACTCCGTGCACGCCGACTGGTACCCGGTCCGCCCGGCCACCGACACCGCCCTGCTGCTGGCGCTCTGCCACACCCTGGCCGACGAGGGCCTGCACGACCAGGAGTTCCTGGAGCGCTACTGCACCGGAAGCGAACAGTTCCTGCGCCATCTGCGCGGCGCCGACGGCGGTACGCCCAAGGACGCCGACTGGGCCGCCGCGATCACCGGGGTGACCGCCGACCGCATCCGCGCGCTGGCCCGCCGCGCCGCCCGCCTGCGCACCCTGGTCACCGTCACCTGGTCCCTGCAGCGCATCCAGCACGGCGAACAGCCGGTCTGGGCCGCCCTCGCGCTGGCCGCCCTGCTGGGGCAGATCGGCCTGCCCGGCGGCGGCTTCGGCCACGGCTACGGCTCGATGGGCGACGTCGGCGACACCGGCCCGCAGCTGCGGCTCCCCTACCTTCCCCAAGGCCCCAATCCGGTCGAGGAGTTCATCCCCTGCGCGCGGATCGCCGACCTGCTGCTGCACCCGGGTGAGGAGTACGACTACGACGGCACCCGCCGCCGCTACCCCGACATCCGCCTGGTCCACTGGGCCGGCGGCAACCCCTTCCACCACCACCAGGACCTGGGCCGGCTCCGCCGCGCCTTCGGCCGGCCCGACACGGTCCTGGTCCACGAGACCCACTGGACGGCCACCGCCCGCCACGCCGACCTGGTGTTCCCCGCCACCACCTCGCTGGAGCGCGACGACCTCGGCGGCGGGCGGCGGGACACCCACCTGATCGCGATGCACCGCGCCGTCGAACCGCTCGGCGAGGCCCGCGACGACCACGCCATTCTCGCCGGCCTGGCCGAACGGCTCGGTTTCGCCGAGGAGTTCACGCAAGGCCGCACTCCGGCGCAGTGGCTGGAGCACCTCTACACCGAGTGGGCGCGTGAGTTGACCGCCCAGGGCGCGGGACAACCGCCGTCCTTCGCGGACTTCTGGGCGGCCGGCGAGTGGGAGCTGCCCCAGGAGCCCGCCCACCGCACCCTGTTCGCGGACTTCCGGGCCGACCCGCGGCGCGCGCCGCTGGCCACCCCCAGCGGACGGATCGAGCTGTACAGCCGGACCATCGCCTCCTTCGGTCTGCCGGACTGCCCGGGACACCCCACCTGGCTCGCACCGGACGAGTGGCCGGGCGCCCCGGCGGCCGGCCGGCTGCCGCTGCTGCTGATCGCCAACCAGCCCGCCACCCGGCTGCACAGCCAGCTCGACACCGGGGAGGTCAGCCTCGCCGCCAAGGTCGCGGGCCGCGAGGCGGTCCAGATCCACCCCGCCGACGCGGCCGGCCGCGGCATCCGGGACGGCGACCTGGTGCGGATCTTCAACGACCGCGGCGCGTGCCTGGCCGGCGCCGTGCTCACCGACCGGGTCAGCCCCGGCGTCCTGCGGCTGCCCACCGGCGCGTGGTTCGACCCGGTGCCCGGCCACGAGCCGCCGCTGTGCGCGCACGGCAACCCCAACGTCCTCACCGCGGACGTCCCGAGCTCCCGCCTCTCCCAGGGCTGCACCGGCCAGCACGCGCTGGTCGAGCTGGAGCCCTGGAGCGGCGGCGAGCCGCCCCCGGTCACGGTCCGCCGGCCGCCGCCCTTCACGGCGGACCCCAGGCCACCGGGCACCGGATCCGGGCCGCCGGCCCCGGACTCCCGCCGAGCCCCTGACCCGCACGCCCCCGACGACAGGGAAGCCACCTCGTGACCACGGACACCGCGACCGCCACCGTCCTGCCCGCCCCCGCCTACGACCGGCTGCCCGCGGTCACCGACGCCCTCGCCGAGCACGCCGCCGAGCACGACCGGGACGCCACCTTCCCGCACGAGGGGGTGGCCGCCGCGCACGCCGCCGGTCTGCTCACCGCGACCGTCGCCGCCCGGCACGGCGGCCCCGGCGCCGGTCTCGCCGACACCACCCGCATCCTGCAGGCGCTCGGCGCCGGTGACCCGGCCGTCGCCCTGGTCACCGCGATGACCCTCTTCACGCACGCCGCCGAGGCCCGCGCCGCCCACTGGCCCGCCGCCGCCTACGCCGGGCTCCTGGCCGAGTCGGCCGGACGCCCCGCGCTCGTCAACGCGCTGCGGGTCGAACCCGACCTGGGCAGCCCGGTCCGCGGCGGCCTGCCCGCCACCACCGCCCGCCGCGCCGACGGCGCCGACGGCGCCGGCCACTGGGAGCTGACCGGTCACAAGATCTTCTCCACCGGCGCGGTGGCACTGCGCTGGATGGCGGTCTGGGCCCGTACCGACGAGGACCCGGTACGGGTCGGCACCTTCCTGGTGCGCACCGACACCCCCGGCATCGAGATCCGCCCGACCTGGAACCACCTGGGCCTACGGGCCAGCCGCAGCGACGACGTGCTCTTCGACACCGTCCGGGTGCCCGCAGACCGGGTGGCCGGGCTCGCCGGGCCGGGGGCCGACGGCGGCCGGGACGTGATCGGCGGCGCCTGGAACTCCCTCGGCCTGACCGCCCTTTACCTCGGGGTGGCGCGTACCGCCCAGCGCTGGCTCACCGGTTTCCTGCACGAGCGCGTGCCCAGCGCCCTGGGCGCACCGCTCGCCTCGCTCCCCCGCTTCCAGTCCGCGGTCGGCGAGATCGAGGTGCGACTCGCCGGCGCGGAGCGGCTGGTGACCGCGCTGGCCCGGGCGGTGGACGACGGCGACCAGGGCGCGGCAGCGCAGGCGCCCGGCGCGAAGCTGCTCGGCACCCGGGCCGCCATCGACTCCGTCCAGCAGGCCGTCGCCCTCATCGGCAACAACGGCCTCACCCAGGACAACCCGCTGCAACGGCACCTGCGGGACGTGCTGTGCAGCCGGGTGCACACCCCGCAGGACGACTCCGTACTGCTGTCGGCGGGCCGCGCGGCCCTCGGCAGCTGACCGCCCCCCGCACCACCCACCGCCCACGCCGGCTCCGACTCTCCCGAAAGGCCCTGCCATGCCCGTCGAGTTCATCGGCATGATCGGCACCCGCGACGTCTCCGAGATCCGCCCGCCCGCGGGTCCCGTCGTCGACCCCGACTACACGCTGCGCTTCGCCCGCGCCCACGAGGAGGCCGGCTTCGACCGCATCCTGATCGGCTACGGTTCCAGCAGCCCGGACGGCACCCAGGTGGCCGCCTACGTGGCCGCGAGGACCGAACGGCTGGGGCTGCTGGTGGCGCACCGCCCCGGCTTCGTCGCCCCCACCCTGGCCGCCCGTACCTTCGCCACCCTCGACCGCTTCTCCGGCGGCCGGGTCGCGGTGCACATCATCACCGGCGGGCACGACGCGGAGCAGCGCCGGGACGGCGACTACCTGAGCAAGGACGACCGGTACGCCCGTACCGACGAGTACCTGGACATCGTCAAGCGGGTCTGGACGAGCACCGAGCCGTTCGACCACGAGGGGCGTTTCTACCGGCTGCAGGACTTCTTCTCGGAGGTCAAACCGGTCACCGAGCCCCGTATCCCGCTCTACTTCGGCGGCTCGTCGCAGGCCGCCTACCGGGTCGGCGGCAAGCAGGCCGACGTCTTCGCGCTGTGGGGCGAGCCGCTGGCCGGGACCGCCGAGCAGATCGCCTCGGTGCGGGCCGCCGCTGCCGCCGCCGGCCGGACAGAACCGCCGCGGTTCAGCGTCTCCTTCCGCCCGATCCTCGGCAGGACCGAGGAGGAGGCATGGGACCGGGCGCACCGCATCCTGGACACCATCAACTCCCGGGGCGCGGCCGGCTCCTTCGTCGGCAGCCGGCGCCCGATCCTGCCGGCCGGCCCCGACGCGCAGCCGCAGAACACCGGTTCGCAGCGGCTGCTGGCCGCCGCCGCCAAGGGCGAACTCCACGACCGCGCCCTGTGGACGCCGACCGCAAGCGCGACCGGCGCGGCGGGCAACTCCACCGCCCTGGTCGGCACGCCGGAGACCGTCGCCCAGGCCCTGCTCGACTACGTCGACATCGGCGTCACCACCTTGCTGATCCGCGGTTACGACCCGCTGGAGGACGCCGTCGACTACGGCCGTGAACTGCTCCCGCTGGTCCGTGCGGAGGTGGCCCGCCGCGACGCCGTCCGCCCGGCCGGGGCACCCGTCGGCGCGGCCCGATGACTGTCGCACTCGACACCGCGCAGTGGTACCCGGCCGAGGGCCTGCTGCACCGGGGAACCGTCGTCCTGCTCCCCGGCCGCGGGGAACACCCCGGGGTCTACGAACGGCTGGGCCGCCGGCTGGCCGCGGACGCGTACGTCGTCCAGGTGCTGGACGCGGACCCCGGCGCGAGCCCGGCCGGGATCGCGGCGGCCGTGGACGCGGTGGCCGCCGACACGCCGGCCCCGCTGATCCTGGCCGGCTCCGACACCGGGGCGCTGCACGCGCTGGCGGCGGCGGGGCGGACCTCGGCCCCGCCGGACGCGCTGCTGCTGGCGGGGGTGCCGGGCGACGGCGCCTGGTCCCCCGCGGCCGGCTCACCGCCGTGGGACGGGGAACTGGAGGCGCGGACCGCCTGCCCGACGCACCGCGGCCGGCTCGGCGCCGACCCGCGGTTCGCCCAGGGCGCGCTGGCGGTACCGGTTCCTGCGGAGCTCGCCGCGGCGGCCGAGGCGGCCCTCGCGGCCCCGCCCGCCGTTCCGGTGCTGCTGCTGCACGGCGCGGCCGACCCCGTGTCGCCTCCGGAGGTGGCCCGCGCGCTGGCCGCCCGGCTGCCCGGCTCGACCCTGGCCACCGTCACCGACGGCCGGCACGACACCTTCAACGACATCCAGCACCGCAGTGTGGCGGCGCTCATCGTCCAGTGGCTGGAACGGCTCCGCGCGCACGGACCCCTGCTGACCGTCGAGGGCGCTCCCGTCGTGTGACCCGCTGCCCGGCGAGGCCGTAACCGGCACCGCCGGGCAGCCGTGGCGCCAGGCCGTCCCCCGTCCTCCCTCTCCGGAAGGAACCGCTCGTCATGACCGTGACCACTCCGACAACCGTCCCCAGCACCGGCGACCTGCTGCGCAGGACTCTTCGCCGGCAGGCGAACACCGTGGCGGTGGTGACCGTGCCAGGTCCCGCCGGGTTCACGGCCACCTCTTTCACCTCCGCCTCCCTCGAACCCGCCCTGGTCTCCTTCTACCTGGCGGCCGGCGCGTCGACCGCCCCGGCGGTGCGGGCCGCCGACGTCTTCGCCGTCCATCTGCTGGCCGCTGAACAGACCGAGCTGGCACGGGGGTTCGCCCGCAGCGGGGTCGACCGGTTCACCGGGGTGGAGTGGGCGCCCGGGGAGGGCGGGGTGCCGCTGCTGGCCGGGGTGGACGCGTGGCTGACCGCGCGCACCGTCCAGGTGCACGACATCGGCGACCACTTCCTGGTGGTCGGTCGACTACTGACGGCCGGCGGCCCGGCCCGGTCCGCACCACTGGTCCACCACGACGGCGCCTTCGGCACCTTCGGCACCGGCAACTGACCGGCCACCGCCCACGCGGCCCGCGGCCCGGCCCGCCGCCTCCGCGACAAGCGGCGCGCACCGCCGGCCGGTGGTCCCCGCCCGCACCGTCGCACCGCGCGCCGCGGGCCCGGGCTGGGCGGTGGTCAGGACGGTTTGCGGGTCTCGATCAGGTAGCGGGCGGAGTGCGCGAGGAACGGTCCTTCCGCGTCGATGAGCCGGTGGAGGTCGAGGAGCCGGTCGCGGTAGTGGGCGACAGTGAAGCCCGGCACCATCCAGATCACCTTGCGG
The DNA here is from genome assembly GCF_036227265.1 of Streptomyces sp. NBC_01476. NCBI lineage: Bacteria > Bacillati > Actinomycetota > Actinomycetes > Kitasatosporales > Streptomycetaceae > Streptomyces > Streptomyces sp. NBC_01476. Next base: position 1,123,775 of record NZ_CP109446.1, read on the forward strand.
AGGAAGTAGACGACCGCGCCGACGTCGGAGAACTCCATCCGCAGACGCTCGGAGCGCAGGTCCACGACGTCGAGCCCGGCCGCCGCGGCGGCGGCCCGGGCCCGGTCCGGATGGCGGCCCTCGCGTACCCGCGCCGGCTGCGGGCCGAGGAAGAACTCCACCACCTCGAAGGCACTGGCCGGACCGACGTGCTGGGAGAAGTAGCTGCCCCCGGGCCGCAGCACCCGGGCGATCTCCTCCCACCACACGGTCACCGGGTGGCGGCTGGTCACCAGGTCGAAGGCCGCTCCGGCGAACGGCAGCGGCGGCTCGTCGGCGTCGGCGACCACCACCGCGCCACGCGGGTGCAGCAGGGCGGTGGCCTTGGCGATGTTCGGCGGCCACGACTCGGTGGCGGCCATCACCGGCGGCAGCTTCGGCGCTCCGGCGAGCACTTCGCCGCCGCCGGTCTGGATGTCCAGCGCCGCGCCCACCGCGGCCAGCCGTTCGGCCATCAGCCGCTGGTATCCCCAGGAGGGCCGCTGCTCGGTGGCCCGTCCCTCCAGCCAGGAGAAGTCCCACCCGTCGACCGGTACCGCGTCGGCCTCGGCCACCAGTTCCTCGAAAGTACGCGCCATCCCCGCATCATGGCCGTGCCTCCGCCTGAGCGGCCACTGGATTCACTCAGGCCCGCCCGCATCGCGGCGCACTCCGACACGGTCACGCCGGATCCGGGCGCCGCCGCCCCGGCCCGGGTATAACCGGCCGCATGCCACTGCACTGGAAGCTGGTCATCGACAGCAGGAACGCGCCCGCACTCGCGGACTTCTGGGCCGCGGCGCTGGAGTACGAGGTGGAGGACGCGAGCGTCCTCGTCGGCCGGCTGCTGGCCGCCGGGCAGATCGCCGAGGACGCCGTGGTCGAGCACCGGGGGCGGCGGGGACTGCGGGGGTACGCCGCGGTCCGGCACCCGGACGATCCGTTCGACGAGGTCAGCGGCATCGGGCAGGGCCGGCGGCTGCTCTTCCAGGAGGTGCCGGAGGAGAAGACCGTGAAGAACCGCCTCCACCTGGACCTGCACAGCGAGCCCGGTGGCCGCGACGCGCTGGTGGCCCGGCTGGAATCGCTGGGCGCCACCCGGGTCCGCGAGGTGGACCAGGGTCCGGCCGGGCACTGGTGGGTCATGCGGGACCCGGAGGGCAACGAGTTCTGCGTGAACTAGGCCATGCCGCACCGGCAGCGCCGTCCTCCCGCCCGGCGGCCCGGAGGTGTCGGACACCGGCACCGGGCCGCGCGCGCTCAGCCGGTCGGCGGCATGCGGATGTGATCGGCTTCCTGCGGACGCAGCGAGAAGTAGCAGCGGATCACCGTGCCGCCGGCGCCGGTGTGTTCGCGTACCAGGTCCGCGAGTTGATGGACCATCAGCAGTCCCCGGCCGCCGGGGCGGCCGGGGGGCGGGACGGTGCGGCCGGCCAGCGGGTCGCCGATGCGCCCGCCGTCGCGCACCTCGCAGGCCAGTCCGCCGTCCGCCGCCCACACCCGGACGACGCCTGAACCGCCGCCGTGCAGCACGCTGTTGGTGGTCAGCTCGGCGACCGTGAGCGCCAGGTCGTCGAGCCGGCTCCCGGCCATGCCCAGCCCGCCGGCCACACGTACCGCGAACTCCCTTGCGCCGCGCAGCCCTTGGCGGTCGAACTGCTGGCAGGCCGCGTCCCGGGGCGCGGCCGGCGGGGTGTTGTACGCGGCGGCGGCCCGCTGCGGCGCGTAACCGGGGCTCAGGGATTCCCGGCCGCCTTCGATGACCGCCGGATGGGTCGCGCGGGCATCGGCCAGCACGGAGGGGGTGAGCCGGGCCGCGTCATAAGGGCACAGGATGGTGACAGGCCGGCCCTCGAAGGCGGTGTTGATCAGCGCTTCGTGCTGGACGCAGGCCGGATACTCCAGCGAGGTGCGGCCGGGCCACACCGGTTCGCCGACGATCCGCACCCGGCGGCCCGGCGGCTGGGCGTCGCAGAACGCCCGGAGCACCAGGGGGATGATCCGGCCGGGGTTGCGGCCCGCGCCGGTCATGTCGGTGAAGCGGACGGCCGCCGCGTCCGGGCCGAGCGCGCCGTGCAGCAGCCGCAGCCGGTCCGGCGGGGCGGCCACCGCGACCCCTTCGCCGGCCGCGAGCCCGGCCCGTACGAAAGCGCTGGTGCGGGCGGTGTACTCCGCGTCGTCGCGGTAGAAGAAGGCGGGGTGCCGGAAGGCGGAGGCAGTCGTCATCGCGACGTCACGGCCGGGTGGGCCGCCTTCGTCGTCTGCCGTGGGTCCGTGGCCGTCATGCCCTCGGCCCCCTTTCGGACAGATGTTCCGGCTGCGCCAGTATGCGCCTGCCGCTACCCGCGTTGACGCCAGGGCCCGGCTCCGCGGTTTCATCGGCGGAGCCGGGCCCGGTGCGGCCGGTCGGTGCGGCCGGTCGGTGCGGCCGGTCAGGCGGCGGGGTCGGAGATGGCCTCGAAGGCGGCGGCGAGGCTCTCGCTGTCCTCGCGCGACAGCGCCGTGTCGATGGCGGGTACGAGGTCGCGGCGCTCGTGGGAGAGGTACTGGTACATCTGGGTCAGCGCGCCGTCCACGGTCAGCATCCGGGTCTCCTCCGGGTGCCGCCCCATCAGGGCCCGGTCCAGGATGCCCTGGATCAGCTCGCCCTCCTGCCGGTCGCGTTCGACGACCTTGGTGGCGATGTCGTGCCTGATCAGGACCTTGCGGACGGTGGCCTCCTTGGCGGCGAGGTGCCGGGCGAAGGCATCGGCCAGCGGGCGTACCTGCTCCGGTGCCACGCTGCCGCGCATCCGTACGTCCTCGACCATGGCGAGCAGCATCCCGCCGGAGGTGGTCAGGCTCGCGCCCAGCCCGGTGGGCACCCGCTGGCCGTTGCGGCCGTACGTCCTCTCCTCGGCCACCTCGGTGACCGCGGCGCCGGGGCCGTCCTTGCGGCGGCGGTGCGGCCAGTGCAGCGAGCGGCGCCGGCGCTCCCCGCGCGGCTCCCCGTCGCTCTCCCGGGCCGCCGTCTCCTTCTCCGGGGCGAGTCCCGCCGACCGGGAGGCGTCGCCGGCCCGCCGTGGCACCGAGCAGGTCTGACCGGACGCCGGGCCGCCTTCTTCCGGCTGCCCGGCGCGGTCCGGTGCCGGGCGCCCCGCAGCGGGCGTGCCCGGCCCGCCGGCCCGGGCCCGCCCGGTGCCGCCGGGCATCGCCTCACCGGTGTCCGTGCCCTTCCGCTCGGGCGGCTCCACGCCGGAATCCGCCGCGGCACGGGGACCCGCTGCCCGGTCGGGACCGCGGGCCTCCCGGCCCGGCTCATTGCGCTCATTCGCTGCTGCCATGTCCACCGGCTCCTTCTCGTGCCTGTGTTCCTCGGCCCCCGGCGGTCTCACCTCCGGCCGCCCGCTCCTCCCGGCGGCCAGGGCCGCCGGGGGAACCGCGGACGGTCAGACCCAGTCGTCCTCGTCGTCCGGGACGACGTGCACCGCTGCCTCCTCCGCGGAGGCGGCGCCGCCGTCGATGCCGACGTCCTCACCGGACACGCCGTCGCGCCGCACGTGGGCGCCCTCGTCGGGGCCGACCAGCCGGCCGGAGCGGCGGTCGCCGACCTCGCCGTCCAGGAGTTCGCCGTCGGTGTCGCTGTCGTCACCGATGCCGTCGCCCTCGGGCACCTGCCCGTCCGGGACCTCCCGGCGCAGCCGCTCGTCCAGCGACTCGCCGGTGCGCTGCTCGTCCGCCGTGGTGCCGACGTCCTCGACGGCCAGCGGCTTCTCCGGCGGCGAGTACCCCTCGTCGAGCACATCCTCCAGACCGCGGTCGACCAGCGTGTCCTCGGGCTCCAGCGGCCCGGCGTCCTCGCGGATCTCGCTGTCGTCCTCGTCCGGCTGGTACACGTCGTCCCCCATCCCGAAATCGCCGGGGTCGGTCATGTCATCGCTCCCACTTCACGCAGGACCGCCTTGTTGAAGGCGTCCAGGTCATCGGGTTTGCGGCTGGTGATCAGGGTGCTCGGGCGCTCGGTGCACACCACGGCCTTCTGGTCCACCCAGGTGCCGCCCGCGTTGCGGATGTCGGTCTGCAGGCTCGGCCAGGAGGTGAGTGTCCGGCCGCGTACCACGTCGGCCTCGATCAGCGTCCACGGTGCGTGGCAGATCGCCGCGACCGGCTTGCCCGCGTCGAAGAAGCCGCGGACGAATGCCACCGCCGCGTCGTCCATGCGCAGCGCGTCCGGGTTGGCCACGCCCCCGGGCAGCACCAGCAGGTCGAAGTCGGACGCCGAGGTCCGGTCCACCGTCAGGTCAACCGGGAAGGTGTCGCCCTTGTCCAGGTGGTTGAACGCCTGGATCCGGCCGGGTGCGGTGGACACCAGCTGCGGGGTCTCACCGGTCTCGGTGAGCGCCTGCCACGGCGAGGTGAGTTCGATCTGCTCGACGCCCTCCGGCGCCACCAGGAATGCGGTTCGCACGGACGATCACGTCCTCTCGCTTCTCGGTCGGTTCGGCGGAAGGCCGGTCCCGGACGTCACCCTTTCCGGGATCCGGGTCGTGCCCGGCCCTCCGCGGCTACGGGCGGTCGCCTACCCGAGGGTCCGGCACGGAAACGGACATCCCGCCCGCCGGCCCGGCACCCGGGAGGGCGGCCGCCCGGCGGACGCCCTCCCCTCCATCATCTGCCGCTCACCGCGACTTCGCCTGATCAGGCCGGGCGGGGGCGGCGAGCGGGCCGTTACTCGGGGCCGGGCCCGCTGCGGTGCCGGGCCCAGAGCGGCAGTACGAACCAGCAGAGCACGAACCACACCGCCATCGCGCCGACCAGCCAGGCCGCGGAGGTGTCCCTGATGGCCACCCGCAGCACCAGCAGCAGGGAGCTGGCCATCGTGCACAGCAGCAGCACCAGGCCGAGCACGGTGAGCCGGGACGCCAGCACGACGGTCTCGGGCTTGAGCCGCCGGCCGGTGAGCAGCCGGTGCATGGCCACCGGCCCGATCAGCGCGCCGGTGGTGGCCGCGCCCAGCACCACGGTGACCGTGTAGATGTGCCGGTCGGTACTGGACAGGTCGGTGAAGCGCTGCTGGAAGACGACGGTCAGCAGGAAGCCGAAGAGGATCTGCACACCGGTCTGGGCGACCCGCAGCTCCTGGAGCAGGTCGCCCCAGCGCCGGTCGGCGCGCTCCTCGGGTGTCTCGTCGCGGCCACGGGCGTCCACCCGTCCGTCACCGGGGTCGCGGTGGGCCCCCGCACTGTCGTCGCCGCGGTGCTGGTCGGTCATGGCCGGGCTGCTTCCTCCACGATGCCGGGGGCGCCGTCGCGCCCGGCCGGTCCGGGCGCGATCAGGTCGAGCAGGGCGTCCACCCCGCCCTCGGCGACCGCTCGCCGCTGCCGGGTGGCGCCGGTGCCGTTGTCGAGCAGCCGCTGGACGCCTTCGGTGACGCGTGCGGTGTCCCCGAGTTCGGCGAGTGCCGGGGCGATGTGGTCGAGCAGGGCGCCCACCACGCCGGCCGCCTTGGCGGGTGTGCCGTGCCGCGGGTCGACGAGGTCGCCGGTCAGTCCGTGGCGGGCCGCGTGCCAGCCGGCCGCGTTCAGGATGCTGCCCGGCGGGTCCAGCGGGCGCGCGCCGCGCCGCCCTTCGCGCAACGCGGTCGCCACCAGGCCGCGGGCGATCCCGGCGAGGGTGACGGCGCTGTCGATGTCGACCTGGACGTCGGGGGCGCGCACCTCCAGCGTCGGGTAGGTGTCGGAGAGCCGGGCGTGCCAGTAGAGCTGGTGCCGGTCCCGGATCACCCCGGTGTCCAGCAGCGCGCCGACCCGCCGCTCGTACTCCGCCCCGTCGGCGATGAAGGGCGGCGAGCCGGCCACCGGCCAGCGGCCGAAGACGACCGTGCGCCAGCTGGCGAAGCCGGTGTCGCGGCCGGCCCAGAAGGGTGAGTTGGCGCCGAGCGCGACCAGCACGGGCAGCCAGGGGCGCAGCCGGCCGAGGGCGGCGGCGCCGGCCGAGCGGTCGGGCACCGCCACATGGATGTGCATCCCGCAGATCAGCTGCTCGTCCACCAGCCGGCCGGCGTCGGCCCGCATCTCCAGATAGCGGCGCTTCTCGGTGACCGGTACGTCCCGCTGCGAGGTCATCGGGGCGCCACCGGTGGCGGCGAGCCGGCAGCCGGCCCGGTCGGCGGCGGCGCCGACGGCCTGCCGGAAGCGGACCAGGTGTCCTGTGATGTCGTCCAGGCCGGTGCACACCGGGGTGGCCACCTCGACCTGCGCCTGGAGCAGCTCGTTGTCCACCTCGTCCCGGCCCAGTACGGGCTCCAGGTCTGCGGCCTCCTGCACCTGCCCGGCCCTGGGTGCGGGCAGCCCGGTGTCCCGGTCGAGCAGCAGGTACTCCTCTTCAACGCCGAGGGTGGCGGTCGGGGTCGTCATGCAGATGGCCTACCCCCGATCCCCGCGCTCACCGTCGGCCGCCCGCAGGACCCGGCGGAATGGACCGGGCGGCTGCCCGTCCGCAGGTCGTACGCATGACGGCGGCGCCGACAGGGCACCCGTTTTCCGTACACCGGCCGGCGCCCGAGGGAAGGACCGCACCGTGGGCAGAGCGCACTCCTCACCGTCGCAACCGCGAGGCCGGTCCGGCGACGGGCCGGACCGGCCGGGCGGCGGCCGGGACCGCCGGTGGCCGGCGCTCGCGGTCTGTCTGACCGCGAGTTTCATGACCCTGCTCGACGTCAGCATCGTCAATGTGGCGCTGCCGTCGATCAGGACCGGTATCGACGCCTCGCAGAGCGGTCTGCAGTGGGTCCTGTCGGGTTACGCGCTCACCTTCGGCCTGGTGCTGGTCCCGGCCGGCCGGCTGGGCGACATCCGCGGCCGGCGTGCGGTCTTCCTCGCCGGCCTGGCGATGTTCACCGCGACCAGCGCGCTGGCGGGCGCGGCGCAGAACGAGACCTGGCTGGTCGTCGCGCGGCTGCTGCAGGGCGTCGCGGGCGGCATCCTCGTCCCGCAGGTCTCCGGCTTCATCCAGCAGATGTTCCGCGGCGCGGAACGCGGCCGGGCGTTCGGCCTGCTCGGCGCGACCATCGGTGTGTCCACCGCGGTCGGCCCGCTGCTCGGCGGCCTGCTGATCCAGGCGTTCGGCACCCATGAGGGCTGGCGCTGGGTCTTCTACGTCAACCTGCCGATCGGTATCGCCGCGCTGCCGCTGGCCCACCGGCTGCTGCCGGGTCCGCCGCGGCGGGCACCCGGCGAGGAGCGCGAGCGCACCCACCTCGACCCGGTGGGGGTGCTGCTGCTCGGCGCCGGCACGGTCGTCCTGCTGCTGCCGTTCGTCCAGGAGCAGCAGTGGCGGGGCCCGGAGAAGTGGGCGCTGGTGCCGGTGGCGCTGCTGATCCTGGCCGGTTTCGTGCTGTGGGAGCGGGCGTACGCCAGGGGGCACGATCCACTGGTCGACCTCGCCCTCTTCCGGCAGCGGTCCTACGGGCTCGGGGTGCTGCTGTCGCTGCTGTACTTCGCCGGGTTCACCGCGATCTTCTTCATCCTGACGCTCTATCTGCAGAACGGGATGCGGTACACCGCGCTGGAGGCGGGCCTGTCGATCATGCCGTTCGCGCTCGGCTCGGGGGCCGCGGCGGCGGTGGGCGGCCGGGTGGTGAACCGGATCGGGCGTCCGCTGGTGGCCGCCGGGCTCGTCATGGTGCTGATCGGGCTGCTGGGCACGGCCCTCGCGGTGCATCTGGACTCGACCCGCAGCGTCGGTTTCGCCACCGCGGCTCCGCTGCTGCTTGCCGGGCTCGGCAGCGGACTGGTCATCTCGCCGAACCAGACGCTGACGCTGAGCGAGGTGCCGGTGGCCCGGGCGGGAAGCGCGGGCGGTGTGCTGCAGACCGCGCAGCGGATCGGCTCCGCGGCGGGCATCGCCGCGGTCGGCTCGGTCTTCTTCAGCCGGGTGGACAGCCGGCACGCCGACTGGTCGGGGGGTTTCCAGCTCGGCCTGCTCACCGCGTCCGGTCTGGCCGCCCTCGCCCTGGTGGTCACGCTGGTGGACATCTTCACCGGCCCGCCCAACCGTCCGGAAGGCGAGGCGGGCGGTCGGGGCCGGGAGCAGCCGCACCCGGCGGGCGCCGACCACGGCTGACGTGCGACACCCCCCTATGCCACGCCCCGCGGCCGGAACTGGACGCTGATCCGGCCGCCCACCACGGCCCGGGTCTTCGGGACGGCGTGGTCCCAGGTGCGCTGGCAGGAGCCGCCCATCACGATGAGGTCGCCGTGCCCGAGCGGCCGGCGGACCGTCGCCGGGCCGCCGCCGCGGGGGCGCAGCAGCAGGGGACGCGGTGCGCCGAGGGAGACGATGGCGACCATCGTGTCCTGGGCGTCGCCGCGGCCGATCCGGTCGCCGTGCCAGGCGACGCTGTCCCGGCCGTCGCGGTAGTAGCACAGGCCGGCGGTGACGAAGGGCTCGCCGAGTTCGGCGGCGTAGTGCGCGGTGAGACGGCTGCGCGCCTCGGCGAGCAGCGCGTCGGGCAGCTGGGCCCCGGCTCCGTAGTGGGCGAGCAGCCGGGGGACGGCCACCACGTTGTCGTACATCCGGCGCTCCTCGGCGCGCCACGGGACCTCGGCGGCCAGCCGGTCGAAGAGGTCGTCCGCGCCGGTGAGCCAGCCCGGGAAGGTGTCGATCCAGGCGCCCCGGCCCAGCTCGGTGCGGTGGACCGCGGCCAGGTCACCGAGGCCGGGGGCGCCCGTGGCGAAAAGGGATCCCTGCTGGAGGTGCATGGTTGCCACTTTACACCGGCTGTCGTACGTACATTCGATTCTGTCCGAACGGAAGGCGCGATCGGAGCCCGCGACGCAGGATGGGGGCATGCTCTTCGCCGAAGTCGCCCGGGTGTCCCGGGAGATCGCGCGGACCTCCGCCCGGTCCCGCAAGACCGCGCTGCTCGCCGAGTTCTTCCGAGCAGCGGAGCCCGCCGACGCGCCGGTCGCCATCGCGTACCTGGCCGGCCGGCTGCCGCAGGGGCGCCTCGGTGTGGGCTGGGCGGCGCTGCGGGACCGGGCCGAGCCGGCCGCGCGGGCGACGCTGACCGTGGCGGCGGTGGACGCCGCCCTGACCGCGGTGGGCGCGCTGTCCGGGGCGGGCTCGCAGGCCGGCCGGCGGGCACTGCTGCAGGAGCTGTTCGCCGCCGCGACCGCCGGGGAGCAGGAGTACCTGCTGGGCCTGCTCACCGGCGAGGTGCGGCAGGGCGCGCTGGACGCGTCCGCCGCCGAGGGCCTGGCGGCGGCGACCGGGGCCCCGCCGGCCGCGGTGCGCCGGGCGGTGATGCTGGCCGGGGCGCTGGAGCCGGTGGCGACGGCGCTGCTGGCCCGGGGCCCCGAGGCACTGGACGACTTCGCGCTGACCGTGGGCACCCCGCTGCTGCCGATGCTGGCGAGCACCGCCAAGAGCGTCGAGGAGGCCGTCGCCAAGGCCGGTCCGTGCGGGGTCGAGGAGAAGCTGGACGGCATCCGGGTGCAGGTCCACCGGGACGCGAACGGGGTGCGGCTCTACACCCGCACACTGGACGAGGTGACGGCGCGGCTGCCGGAGGTGGTCGAGGCGGTGGCCGCCCTGCCCGCCGAGCGCTTCATCCTCGACGGCGAGGTGCTGGCCTTCGACGGCACCGGGCGCCCGCGGCCGTTCCAGGAGACCGCGGGCCGGGTCGGCTCCCGGGTCGACGTCGAGTCCGCGGCCGTCACCCTGCCGGTGCACGCGGTCTTCTTCGACGTGCTCTCGGTGGACGGCCGCGACCTGCTGGACCTGCCGTACGTCGAGCGCCACGTGGCGCTTGAGGCCCTGGTGCCGGCCGATCTGCGGGTCCGGCGGGCGGTCGTCGCCGCCCCCGAGGACCCCGCTCAGCTCCGGGCGGCCACCGACTTCTTCACCGAGACGCTCGGCCGGGGCCACGAGGGCGTCGTGGTCAAAGCGGCCGGCAGCCCGTACGCGGCCGGGCGGCGCGGCGCCTCATGGCTCAAGGTCAAACCGGTGCACACCCTGGACCTGGTGGTGCTCGCGGTCGAGCGCGGCCACGGCAGGCGGACCGGCAAACTCTCCAACCTGCATCTGGGGGCGCGGGACGAGGACGGCTCCTTCGTGATGCTCGGCAAGACCTTCAAGGGCCTGACCGACGAGCTGCTCGACTGGCAGACCGAGCGCCTGGGCGCGCTGGCGGTCGCCGACGACGGCTGGACGGTGACGGTACGCCCGGAGCTGGTGGTGGAGATCGCCTACGACGGGGTGCAGACCTCACCGCGCTATCCGGCGGGCCTGACCCTGCGCTTCGCCCGGGTGATCCGCTACCGGGAGGACAAGCCGGCCGCCGAGGCGGACACGGTGGCCACCGTACGGGCCGCGCACGCGGTGGGCTGACGTCCTCAGCCGAGCTCCGGCAGCACGGACGTGCGGTAGAAGTCGAAGAACTGCCGCTGGTCCGGCCCGATCTGGTTGATGTACACCTCGTCGAAGTCGGCGTCCGCGAAGGCCCGGATCGCCGTCAGGTGCTCCTGCGGGTCGTCCCCGAAGGTACCGGCGGCGGCCGTCATCTCCTCGGTGACCAGGGAGGACGCCTGCTCGAAGTGCTCAGGGGTGGGCAGGATCTGCGGCAGTTCGCCGGGCAGCTGCTCATTGGGCCACAGCCGGTGCACGGTCTTGACCGCCCGGTCCCGGTCGCTGTCCCAGCAGACCTTGAGGCCGCCGAGCACCGGCTTGTCGCCGCCCCCGCCACGCCGGAACTGGCCCACCAGACCGGCGTCCGGCTGCATGGTGACGAAGCCGTCGCCGAGCCGCCCGGCCAGGGCTGCGGCCTGCGGGCCGAAACCGGAGACGTAGATCGGGGGCGGGGTGTCGGGCAGCGTGTAGAGACGGGCGTTCTCGACGGTGAAGTGGTTGCCGCGGTGGGTGACCCGCTCGCCGGTGAAGAGCCGGCGGATGATCTGCACGGCCTCCTCCAGCATCTGCAGCCTGACCCCCGCGTCCGGCCAGTCGGCGCCGACGATGTGCTCGTTGAGCGCCTCGCCGCTCCCCACGCCGAAGCGGAAGCCGCCGTCGGAGAGGTTCGCGGAGGTGGCGGCGGCCTGCGCGCTGACCGCCGGGTGCAGCCGTACGGTCGGGCAGCTCACCAGGGTGGTCACCGGCAGCGAGGTGACCTGGGAGAGCGCGCCGATCATCGACCAGACGAAGGGGCTCTGGCCCTGCTCGTCGTTCCACGGGTGGAAGTGGTCGGAGATCGCCAGCGCCCGAAAGCCGGCCTGCTCCGCCATCCGGGCCTGTTCGAGCAGCTCATGGGGCGTGAACTCCTCGCAGGACAAGAAGTAGCCGTACATCGTCATGGGGGGCTTCCTCCCGCACACCGAGCGGACAATCCGGACTCGCTGCTCGGGTACCCGGGGCGGCCCCGGCCAGTCGTGGCCGGCGGCAGGTGGTTGCGGGCGGAGCGCGCCGGGTACCCGAAGGGCCGCGAGCAGCTGACAGGAGGCGAAGCGCGATGACCACGACACAGCGCGATGCGGTGCGGGCACTGCTGGACAGGTACGGGCAGACGTACGCCGAGGAGGCGGGCATCGCCTTGAAGGACACCCCGCAGCCGCTGTACCGGCTGCTGGTGCTGGCGAGCCTGCTGAGCGCGCGGATCCGGGCCGGCGTCGCGGTCGCCTCGGCGAAGGCCCTGACCGAGGCGGGCATGCGCGACCCGCACCGGATGGCCGCCGCCACCTGGCAGGAGCGGGTCGACGCGCTCGGCCGGGGCGGCTACCGGCGCTACGACGAGCGCACCGCGACCCAGCTCGGTGACGGCGCCCGGCTGGTCGTCGAGCGCTACGGCGGCGACCTGCGCCGGATGCGCGAGCGCGCGGGCGGTGACATCGCAGAACTCCGCCGGGAGCTGCGTGAGTTCCCCGGTGTCGGCCCGGCGGGCGCGGACATCTTCCTGCGGGAGGTCCAGGCGGTCTGGCCGGAGGTGGCGCCCTACCTGGACGCCAAGGCCCTGGACGGTGCCCGCCGCCTCGACCTGCCCGACACCCCGGCGGCCCTGCTCCGGGCGGCCGGCGACACCGAGCCGGCCGTGCTGGCCGCGGCACTGGTCCGGGTCGCGCTGGACAAGAACGCGGCCGAGCAGGTCCGGGAGCAGGCCGGCCGGTACGCGGCGCACTGACCCCGGCCGGCCCCGGCCGGCCCGGGCGGCTACATCTGCGCGCCCACCGCCACCAGCAGCACCGCGAGACCGACCGTGAGCCAGGTGAGGTAGTCGCCCAGCAGACCGGAGTGGAGGCGGCGCAGCGGCGCGATGAGGCGGCGGTCGCCCGCGGATGCCTGCGCACGCAGGGCGCGGGCCACCGGAGACGTACGGGCGGGCAGCCACACCGCGGCGGCGGCCAGGGCGGCGGCCAGGGCGGTGGAGAGCACCCCGAGCAGCACGCCTGAGGTGGTCCACGCGGTGTCGGGGACCGGGACACGGAGCGCGGGCACCGGGAGGTTCTGGACCTCGGCGAGGTAGCCGGCCCGGTCACCGAAGGTGCGGGCGGCGGCGGCCAGCGCGCGCCCGACGCCCGGGACGACGCCGACCGCGAGCGCGGCGGTGAGCAGCAGCGCCGGGACGGCGGTCATCACCAGCGGCACCGCCCGGCGGGGGTCGCGGACCTCGGGCTCCTCGGCGTCGCCGCTGGTCTCGATGTCGGAGCAGCTGGGCTCGGGCTGCGGCCCCGCCCCGTAGAAGATCCGCAGGCCCGCGCGCAGCACCGCGCCGCCGGTCAGCGCGGAGACCAGGACGAAGACCGCGGGGAGCCATCCGGCGTCCTCGCCCGCCGCGTGCTCGGCGACCGCTTTGCCGAGGCCGGTCCCGAACGGCGGCAGCCCGGCCAGCGCGAGGCCGCCGGCGACGAAGAGCGCGCCGGTCAGCGGGGAGCCGCGCCCGCGGCCGTGCAGCCCGTACTCGTCCACCGACCCGTGCCGGTCGAGCAGCACCCCGGTGAGCGCGAAGAGCGCCGCCTTCACCCCGGCGTGCCCGGCCACGTACAGCGCGGTCCCGGTGGTGGCGGCCGGGCTGAGCAGGCTCAGGCCCAGCAGCCACAGCCCGGTGTGGCCGATGGTGGAGAAGGCCAGCAGCCGCTTGAGGTGCCGCTGCTGCCAGCACATCACCGAACCGACCACCGCGGTCAGCACCCCGAGCGCGGCCATCGTGTGGGTGAAGGCCGCCGCGGGTACGCCGCCGCGGCCGCCGAAGACGGTGAGGTAGAGGCGGGCGACGCCGTACACGCCCAGTTCCACCATCACCCCGGACATCAGCATGCAGACCGGGGTGGGCGCCACCGCGTGCGCGTCCGGCAGCCAGAAGTGGAAGGGCACGGTCGCGGACTTCACCAGCATGCTGGCCATCACCAGGACGAACGCGGTGACGGTGAGCGCGTCGGCGCGGTGCCCGGCGAGCGCGGCGCCGGTCTGCGCCATCCCCAGCTCGCCGGTGCGCGCGTACAGCAGGCCGATGCCGAGCAGCGAGACGTACGCGGCAAGGGAGTTGATCACGCCGAAGGTGAGGGCACCGTGCACCGGCCGCGGGTCCTCGATCCGGAAGCCGGTCAGCGCGTAGGCGACCACGCCCATCAGTTCGAAGAAGACGAAGGCGTTGAACAGGTCGCCGGTGAGGGCGAATCCGCACATGCCGGCCTCGAAGAGCAGCAGCAGCGCGGGGAAGGTGCCCTGGTGGTGGCGGGGCGGCTCGTCGAAGTAGCGCCAGGAGTAGGCGAGTACGGCCAGCATCAGCGCGGCGACCAGCAGGGCGAGGCCGACGCCGACCCGGTCGCCGACCAGCACGATGCCGACGCTGTGCCCGTCTCGCAGGGTCCAGCCGCCCGCCCAGGAGACCGCCCGCCCGTCGCCCGTTCCGCCTACCTTGACCCACAGCCAGGCGAGGTCGGCGGTGGTGAGCACGGCGAAGCCGGCCGCGATGGCGTCGAGGGCCACCCGGGGCAGGAGTTTGCCGCCGAGCACCAGCAGCACCGCGCCCGTCAAGGGGATGGCGACCGCCAGCGGGAAGAGGTCAGCCGTGGTCGGCACGTGCGGCCCTCAGCCCTTCAACTCGGTGAGTTCTTCGGGGTTCACGGTCCCGGTGCGCTTGCGGATCTGGATCACCAGGCTGAGCAGCAGGGCGGTGACGGTGGCGCCGACCACCACATCGGTGAGGACCAGCGCCTGCACCACCGGGTCCACCACGGGGGTGTTCACCGGGATGTCGGAGAAGACCGGTGCGGTCGCGCCGCGCCGGTAGCCGACGCCGAGCAGCAGGACGTAGGTGGAGGACTGGGCGACGGCGAGGCAGCCGACGGCGTGCACGAGATTGCGGCTGGTCACCATGCCGTAGACGCCGGCCAGGAAGATCCAGCCTGCTGCGAGGAAGGGCAGTACGGTCACGTTCCGGCCTCCTGCGGCGGGGAGTTGTCGTCGGGAGGCGCGATCTCCACCGCCTGGTCGAGGAATTGGGCGATCAGCACGATCACCCCGGAGGCGACTTCCACGCCGACGGCGGCGTTCACCAGCGGCACCAGGCCGGCCGACGAGAGCCGGCCGAAGGTGCCGAGCGGCAGCACGTTCTGCAGATACGCGGCGCCCGCGATCAGCCCGGCAAGGCCGAGCGCGGTGAACGCGCCGGCGCCGACCGCGTCGAGCGCGGAGAAGACGGCCAGCGGCCGTACCCGGCGCAGCACCCGGTAGTCGGCGGCGACGTAGGCCAGATGCAGCCCGGTGGCCAGCACCACCCCGCCCTGGAAGCCGCCGCCGGGGCTGAGCTGGCCGTGGGCGACGATGTAGACGCCCACCAGGACGGTCACCGGCAGCAGTCCGGCGCCGAGCAGCAAGGTGGAGGGGAGCACCCGGCCGGGCTCGGGCGCCCCGCGGTTCTCGTCGCGGGCCCGGCGCAGCAGTGCCACGGCGCCGAGCACCGCGCCGAAGAGGATCGACTCCTCGCCGAGGGTGTCGAGGGCGCGCTGGTCGAAGTTGACGGCGGAGATCACATTGGCGGTGCGGTGCTGCAGCGCCGCGTGGACCGCCCGGTCGCCGTACGGGTGGGACTGCGTGCCGAAGTGCGGCAGACCGGTGCAGGCGGCGGTGAAGGCGACCGCGAAGACCACGGCGGCCGACAGGAACAGCAGGACGCGTACCCGGCGGCTCACCGGTCGTCCCCCTGCCCGCGGTCACCGGAACCGCCGGGCCCGCGGCGGATCTTGCGTACCGTCAGCAGGATCAGCAGCGGGGTCACGGCGGTGCCGACCGCGAGCTGGGAGAGGGCCACGTCGGGCGCCTGCACCACCAGGAAGAGCAGCGCCAGGCACACCCCGAGCACGGAGAGCACCACGGACTGCCGTACCGGGTCGCGGGTCAGCGCCGCGACCGTGGCGGCGACGGTCACCAGCACAAGGGCGGTGACCACCAGGAAGTCGACGGCTCCGGGGCTGTTGTTCACGCCGGCGGCTCCCCCGGGGCGTCGCCGCCCGGCTGTTCGCCCTCGCGGGCCATCGTGCGGCCGATGACGATCGTGACCACCGGGCCCGACACCGCCGTCAGCGCCCCGATGAAGAGCAGTTTCAGCGCGGCCCGCCCCGGCCCGGCGTCGAGCGCCAGCGCCAGGCAGATCAGCGGCACCCCGAGGCTCGCGGCCGGCGACAGCGCGTGCAGCCGGGCGTACGGCGTCGGCAGCGCGAGCAGCGCGAGGGCGGAGAGCAGCAGCGCGGCCATGCCGCAGACCAGCAGCGCGACCGCGAACCCGTGGCGTACGTCCATCTCAGCCCCGCCCCTGGTCCCCGGCCCGCCGCCACTGCTGCGGGGTCTGTCCGCTGCCGCCGGCCAGGCAGCGGGCGAAGACCAGCGTCCCGGCCGGGGTCAGCGCCGCCATCACCAGGGCCACGTCCACGTACGAGGTGCGGTGCACCCCGCGGGCGACCAGCAGGAAGACGGCCACCGCCATCACCCCGGCCAGCGACATCCCGGCCAGCCGCTGGGCCGGCTCCCCGCGGCAGGCGCGCCACAGGCACGGCCCGAGCCCGGCGGGCAGCAGGACGCAGGCGGCCACGATCCAGGCGTTCACCTCAGTCCCGCCTTCCGCCCAGGGCCCGCTCCAGCCGGGAGACCTGCGGGCCGAGCACGTGGGCCGTCAGGGTGCGGCCGGTGGCGGGGGTGGCGGCCGTCTTGTCCCGGGTGGTGTCGGCGATGTCGAGGACACAGGCGCCCGGGGAGGCGGACAGCAGCACCGCGGCGAGAGCGGCGTCGGTGCCCGGGGGAAGCCCGATGGTGACGACGCTGCCGGGACCCGCGGTTCCGCGCAGCGCCCGGACGACGGTGACGGCGAGCCGGCCCGTCTCGGCCAGCAAGGTGAGCGGAAAACCCGCGGCAGCCACCCCGATCCGGCGGCTGCCGCGGAGGCGGGGGTGTTCGGCGCGCCGGACGGCTTCCGCGGTGACCGCGCCGAGCAGCGCGGAGCCGAGGCCGACCAGCACTTCGAGCGGGGGGACGGTGGAGACGCATGTGAGGTAGAGCAGGAAGAGCAGGCCCCACCAGATCAGCACGTTGACGACGGTCGCCGGCAGCCCGCGTCCCATGCCCAGCCCCTCCCTCACCCTCGCGGTGGCCGCCACCCGGCGGTCTCCGCCCGGTATACCGGGCGGTCACCGCCGCGCGCCGTGTCCCGGCCGGGACACGCCACACCGGGCCACTCCGATGCCACGGGCAGCGTCTGTCCCCGGCCGGGACGCCGAAACTCCGGGAGACCGGAACGCGTTCAGCGCCTCACTGGTTCTCCAGCCGCAGCCGGGCCTCCTGCTCCTGGTCGCCGGCGGCCGTACCGATGACGCGTACCGCGAACGCCTCGGAGAGGCTTTCGCGCAGCCGGTCCACCGCGCGGTAGCCGCCCTGGGCGGTGACGGTGACCGGCTCGGTCAGCCGGGCCGGTCCGGGCAGGCCCAGGGTGGTGGAGACGTCGTAGGTGGCCGTCCACACGGTGGGCAGGCCGCTGTCGTCGTCGGCCGGCGCGTCGTCGTCGGCGCGGTCGGACGGGAAACTGGAGTTGAGCGCGGTGAGCACGGTGCGGGCGTCCTCCTTGCCGCACCCGTCGAGGGTGACGGCCACCTGGGCGGACGGGTCTGCGGTCTGGTCTGGCGCGGTGGTCACGATGGTTCCTTCCGGGGAACGGCGAGGGGGATCGAAGGGCTGAGGAGGGCCGAAGTGGCCTGAGGGACAGGGAATTACGGGGTCACGGGGTCACGGGGTCACAGGGTCACAGGGCGTCCCGCAGCGCGGGCAGCAGGGTCTTCTCGGCCCACTGGATGAACGGCTCCTGCTGGTCGCCGCCGACCTGGACCAGTGCGATCTCGTCGAAGCCCGCGTCGGCGTACGGGCGTACCGCGTCGATGAAGACATCCACGTCGTCGCCGCAGGGGATGCCGGCCGCGACGTCCTCCGGCGTGACGAACCGGGTGGCGCCGGCGAAGGCCGCCGGGTTCGGCAGTTCGGAGTTGACCTTCCAGCCGCCGCCGAACCAGCGGAACTGGTCGTGGGCGCGGGCGACGGCGGCGTCGTGGTCGGTGTCGAAGCTGACCGGGAGCTGGCCGACCCGCGGCTTGCCCGCGCCGCCGTAAGCGTCGAAGGACTCGATCAGCTCGGCCTTGGGTTCCACCGCGATCACCAGGTCGGCGAGCTCGCCGGCCAGCCGGCAGGAGCGGTCACCTGAGACGGCCACGCCGATCGGCGGCGGGGCGTCGGGCAGGTCCCACAGCCGGGCGCCGGTCACGTCGAAGTGCGTGCCGTGGTGGGTCAGCTCCTCCCCGTCGAACAGAGCGCGGATGATGCCCACCGCCTCCTCCAGCTTGTCCAGCCGGACCGAGGCCGAAGGCCAGCCGCCGCCGGTCACATGCTCGTTGAGGTTCTCGCCCGAGCCCAGGCCGAGCCGGAAGCGGCCCTGCGAGAGCAACTGCATCGTGGCGGCCTTCTGGGCGACGACGGCCGGGTGGTAGCGGGTCGTCGGACAGGTCACATAGGTCATCAGCGGGATCCGGCTGGTGGCCTGGGCCGCGGCGCCGAGCACGCTCCAGGCGTACGGGGCATGGCCCTGGGAGTCCAGCCAGGGGAAGTAGTGGTCCGAGGTCACGGAGAAGTCGAAGCCCGCGGCCTCCGCCGCGACGACATGATCGACGAGCTCGCGGGGACCGGAATGCTCGGTCATCATCGTGTACCCGATTTGCACCATGGTGAGCGCATTTCCGGTGAGAGCCCGGCAAAACCCGGGGCTGCTGCGAATGGGGGTACCGGTGGGGCGTGGGCGGGCCGGCCGGGTCCGGCAGAATCGGGGAATGTCCCGAAAGCCTTCACGTACCCCCGGCCGGCCGGCGCACTCCCCCGCCGCGCCCTGCCCCTGCGGGCTCGCCGCGCCCTACGGCGAGTGCTGCGGCCTCTTCCACCGGGGCGCCGCCGCGGCACCCACCGCGGAACGCCTGATGCGCTCGCGGTACAGCGCCTTCGCGGTGGGCGACCAGGACTATCTGCTGCGGACCTGGTCCGCGGCCACCCGCCCGCCCGCGCTGGAACTCGACCCGCGGGTGCGCTGGACCGGTCTGCAGATCCTCGCCACCACCGGCGGCACCGCCTTCCACACCGAGGGCACGGTGGACTTCCGCGCCCGCTACCGGCTGTCCGGCATGGACGGCGAGCAGCGCGAGAAGAGCGCCTTCACCCGCGCGGACGGCCACTGGGTGTACGTCGGCGAGGCGGGCTGAGGCCGGCGTCCGGGGGGCCCGGAGGCCAGGGTCCGGGGGCCGGGTCCCGTCCTAGGCGATCGGGTTGCGGGCGTCGTACCGCGCGAAGCCGCGCTGGAAGAGGCCGATCAGGGTGATCGCCAGGATGCAGGCCAGGCCGCCGCCGACCAGCGCTCCGGTGGGGCTGAAGAGGTCGGCGGCGGAGCCGGCCAGGAAGTCGCCGAGGCGGGGGCCGCCGACCACCACGACGAGGAAGACGCCCTGAAGCCGGCCGCGCATGTCGTCGGGGGCGGCGGCCTGGAGCATGGTGTTGCGGAACACCATGGAGACCGTGTCCGCGCAGCCCGCGAGGCCGAGGAAGAGCAGGCCGAGCCAGAG
Organism: Streptomyces sp. NBC_01476; assembly: GCF_036227265.1. Taxonomy (NCBI): domain Bacteria; kingdom Bacillati; phylum Actinomycetota; class Actinomycetes; order Kitasatosporales; family Streptomycetaceae; genus Streptomyces; species Streptomyces sp. NBC_01476. The sequence goes on from NZ_CP109446.1 coordinate 1,142,902, forward strand.
GTTGCGGGTGAGGCCGAAGACCGCGATCGCCGCGCCCCACGAGCCGATGGCGATCAGCACCGCGAGCCCCTGGCGGTTCACCCGGCCGAGCCAGCCCGAGAAGACGCTGCCGAGCAGCGCCCCGACGGCCGGCGCCGCCGCGAGCAGGCCGACCGTACTGGAGTGGCCGCCGAACCAGAGCACGGCCACCGCGGGGAAGAGCACCCGCGGCTGGGCCAGCACCATCGCGGCGAGGTCGGAGACGAAGGTGGTCCGCAGGTTGGGGCGGGCACCGAGGTAGCGGAGCCCTTCCAGTACCGAGGGCCGGCGCCGGGCCACCGCGCCCGCCTTCGTCCCGGCGTCGGCCGCGGCCAGTTCGGTCTCCGGCCGCATCGCGGGCAGCCGCCACATCGCGTAGAGCGAGGCGGTGAAGGCGCCGACGTCGATCAGGTAGGCCGCCTGGTAGCCCCAGAAGCCGACGAAGACACCGCCCAGCATGGGACCGGCCATCTGTCCGACGCCGCTGGCCAGCGAGGCCAGGGCGTTGGCGGCGGGCAGCTGGGCCGCGGGGAGCAACCGCGGGATCATCGAGGAGCGGGCCGGCGAGTTCATCGCGAAGAAGACCGCCTGCAGGGCCACGATCGTATACAGCACCGCCACCGACCGGAGGTCGGCGATGGCCACCAGCGCGAGCGCCAGGGAGAGCAGCGTCAGCGCGGACGAGGTGATCAGGCCGAGCTTGCGGCGGTCGACCACGTCGGCGATCGCCCCGCCGTAGAGGCCGAAGACGATCAGCGGGACGAGCGAGCAGAGACCCACCAGGCCGACGTAGAAGCTGGAGCCGGTGATCGCGTAGACCTGGAGCGAGACCGCCATCGCGGTCATCTGCTGGCCGATGTAGGAGACGGTGTTGCCGACCCAGAGCCGGCGGAAGTCGGGGTGGTCGCGGAGCGGACTGATGTCCGCGAGCATCCGGGTGAATCGGGACCCCCGCCGGGCGGGCACGGTTTCGGGTATGCGCGACCCGGATGGCCCAGGGCGCTCGCGGCGGTCCTTCTCACTGTTGAGCACGTAGAACCGTAACAATCGCGCCGGTCCTGACCGCGGCCGGGGGCGTACCCGGGACCGCCGGCGCACCCGGCCCGGCCTCCGGGTGCCGGCCAAAACGGCTGGTGGCGGGCGGCCGACCGGCATACGCTGTGCCCAACGAACTGGCTCCCGGGGTGGTACCGGGCCCCGGAGCCAGGCCCGGAACAGGTCGCCACCTCGGCCCGGTTCCGGCTCCAGTCGCCCCCGTGATCTGCGGCACGGGGGACCCTGGGCGCCACCGCGTCCGCAACGCCCGAAGAAGGATCCCCTGGCGCCGAGGCCCCGCCGCGGCCGGGTCAGGCGCTGTCGGCCACGCGACGTGAGGAGTGCGCTGTGTCACCTGATCAGCTCAAGTTCAAGGAGAAGGCCGCCGAGCGCGGCGACGGGATCGCCCTGCTCGACGTGGAGGCTCCACTGGACGCCTGGGCGCGGTGCGCGCCGATCCGGCTGGCCGGTTACGAGGACGATCCGTCCGAGACACACATCCTGCGCAGCATCGACTGAGCGGTCCCGCCCTCCCCCTGCGGCGGCCCCGGCGGGGCGTCACCGCGCGGGGCGGGCCGGATTTTTTTCCGGTGCAGCACGCATGCGTCCGCCGGCTCCGGGCAGACGCGCCTCGACTTCGCCGAACACCGAGGAGTACGACGATGCTGATGGCTCACCCGACCGTGCTGCGGACCCTGGTGGATCGCTATGAGACGCTCCACGCGCTCGCCGGCCGGTCCGGCGCCGGGGAGACCGGAGAAGCGCACGGCTGCGAGAGCGTCGACCCCCACATCCGGCAGCAGCTGCAGGACACCGTCTACACGCTGTGCGTGTCCACCGGGACGCGGGACGTGGCCGCGGCGCTCGCCGCCGCCCGCGAGCACATGGAGAGCTCGGTGTTCGCGGAGAGCTCCGTCCCGCAGAGCACCGTCCCGCAGAGCGCGGCGGCCTGACGGCGGATGCCCCGGCCCCGACACACCGGAATGGTCCACTCCGCGCACTGGTGGGAAATTCGTAGGAATACTCCGCACGGCCCGCTGAATTACTGAAAAAGCGCTGGTCGGAACGGATATCCGACGGACCGTGCGGCCAACGGCGCACCGTCACCCGTTGGGATGAATTAGCGGTTCGGCATGACCTGATTGGCTCCCCGGCGCGTTGTTCCCCTTGCGGACGTACGGTCCGTGCGGAAATTCCGGAAGGCAGGGAGCCTATGAACAGGGTCGCTCGAAAGGGACTCGTCACCGCGATGGTCGCCGGTGGCGTGCTGGCCTCGGCGGGGTACGCCCAGGCGGATTCGGCGGCTGACGGAGAAGCCGCAGGCTCGCCCGGAGTCCTGTCGGGCAATGCGGTCCAGGTACCGGTGGACATTCCGGTGAACGTATGTGGAAATACGATCAATGTCATCGGCCTGCTGAATCCCACGCTGGGCAACAGCTGCGCCAACACCTCGGTGACCACGGCGCCTTCGGTATCGCAGAGCACCAAGGCGTCCAGCTGGGCCCGGCACGCGGGCGCCCCGGCGGTGGAGTCCGGCGGTCCGGCCAGGGGGAATCGGGGACCGGGCGCGCACGCCAGGATCCCCGGTGCCCGCAGCGCCGGTGACGGCGCGCAGGCCGCCGGCCGCACCACCGGCTCGCCCGGTGTGATCTCCGGCAACAGCCTCCAGCTGCCCATCCACATCCCGGTCAACCTCTCCGGCAACTCGGTGAACGTGGTGGGCATCGGCAACCCCAGCATCGGCAACTCCTCGGTCAACGGCGACACTCCGGCCCCGCCGGCACCGGCCCCGCCGGTCGCGACGCCGCCCGCGCCGCCGAAGCACCTGCCGATCCCCGCGCCGCCGGGCAACGCGGTGGTGCCGGAGACCACCGGCCCCGTGCTGGCGCACACCGGCTCGGACGGCCTGGGCTGGACGGCGGCCGGCAGTGTCGGTCTGCTGCTCGGTGGCGCGGCCCTCTACCGCAGGTACCGCCCCGGCCGCGGCTGACCGGGGGGACTCCCGCAGGAGTCCGGGGGGTGCGAACGAACGGGCGCCAGGCGGCCGTTGAGCAGCCGCTGAGGCCGTTTCCAAAACGGTCAAGCCGTTATCCGTACCCCTCCTACCAGCGGGGACACCAACCGGGCCGGGCACCGCGGGGCGCCCGGCCTCTAGGGTGTATGCGTACACATGGACGCGTCGGCGCAAGGACGCGCGGACGCGCCTCCGTGTGGCCGGCGCGTACGTGTGCCGTCGCACCGCTCATACCCCACTTGTGTCGCGAAGACGTGATCCGAGGAGCCCCGCAATGGCGTTGCCGGAAGGCACGCTCAGCCACCGTTACCGTGGCGAGCACCCGGTCCGTACCCTCCGTTACCTCTTCCACCCCGATCGCGGCCGGGTCGCCCTGGCCGTGCTCGCGTTCTTCGGCAAGCACACTCCGGTCTGGCTGCTGCCGCTGATCACCGCCAACATCGTGGATGTCGTGGTCCAGCACCGCCCGATATCGGTGCTCTGGTGGAACTCAGCCGTCCTGCTGGTGATCCTGCTGCTCAACCTGCCGCTGCACCTGGCATACGTGCGCTGCATGCAGGGCTCGATCCGCCGTACTGGCACCCGGTTGCGCACCGCGCTCTGCCAGCGGATGCAGCAGCTCTCCATCGGCTACCACTCCCGGGTCAGCGCCGGGGTGCTGCAGGCCAAGGTGATCCGGGACGTGGAGAGCATCGAGACCGCCGCCCAGCAGACCGCCGACAACGGGCTGGCCGCGGTCGCCACCCTCTCCGGCGGGCTGGTGGTGATCGGCATCCAGGCCCCGGCCTTCCTGCCCGTCTTCCTGATCGTGGTGCCTGCCTCCGCCCTGCTGGTGGTGAAGCTGCGCAGCCGGCTGCGGGACAACAACGAGTCCTTCCGCCAGCAGGTGGAGCAACTCTCCTCCCGGGTCAGTGAGATGACGACGCTGATCCCGATCACCCGGGCGCACGGCCTGGAGAACACCGCGCTGCACCGGGTGGACCGCACCCTGGGCGAGGTGCTGCACGCCGGGCTGCGGCTGGACCGGCTCAACGGCTGGTTCGGCTCGATCGCCTGGATCCTGCTCAACGCCATCGGTGTCGCCTGCCTGTCCGGCTCTGCGCTGGTCGCGTACTACGGCTGGCTGAACGTCACCCCCGGCACCGTGGTGATGCTCAGCGCCTACTTCTCCAGCCTCACCGCGTCGGTGACCACCCTGCTGACCCTCACCCCGCAGATCGGCAAGGGACTGGAGTCGGTGCGCTCCATCGGCGAGGTGCTGCAGGCACCGGACCTGGAACAGAACGACGGCAAGGCCGAGGTCACCGGTGTGGTGGGCCACTTCGAGTTCCGTGGGACCGGCCACACCTACCCGGAGAGCGACCGCCCCTCGGTCGCCGGCTTCGACCTCGACGTCCGGCCCGGCGAGACGATCGCGCTGGTCGGCGGTTCGGGCGCCGGCAAGTCCACCGTGCTCAACCTGGTGATCGGCTTCCTGCGGCCCACCGAAGGCCGGATACTGCTCGACGGTGTCGACATGGAGACTCTGGACCTGCGCGACTACCGCAACTGGCTCTCGGTGGTGCCGCAGGAGTCGATCCTCTTCGAGGGCAGCATCCGGGAGAACGTCACCTACGGCATGACCGACGTGGCCGACGAGGCGGTGCGCGCGGCGCTGCGGGACGCCAACGCGCTGGAGTTCATCGACCGGCTGCCGCTCGGCCTCGACACGGTGGTGGGCGAGCGCGGGGCGCGGCTGTCCGGCGGCCAGAAGCAGCGTCTGGCCATCGCCCGGGCGCTGATCCGCGATCCGCGGGTGCTGGTCCTTGACGAGGCCACCTCGGCACTGGACTCCCGCTCGGAGGCGCTGGTCCAGCAGGCGCTCACCCGGCTGGTCCGCGGCCGTACGGTCTTCGTCGTCGCCCACCGGCTCTCCACGATCAGGAACGCGGACCGCATCGTGGTGCTGGACGACGGGCGGATCGTGGAGATCGGCTCGCACGCGGAGCTGCTGCGCAGCGGCGGCGCCTACGCGGGACTGCAGGCGGCGCAGCTGGCCTGAGTCCTGACGGTCCGCCGGGGGCCCGGCACGCGCCGGGACCCCCGGGGACGGGGTGGTCAGGGGGTCGGGGTGGTCAAGGGGTCAGGCGGCCGGGGTGGCCACAGCGGGCCCGGCGATCAGGCGGGCCGGGCGATCAGCCGCCCAGCGCCGCCGAGACGATCGCCTGCGCCTCCTGCTGCACCTTCCCCAGGTGCTCCTGGCCGAGGAAGGACTCGGCGTACACCTTGTAGACGTCCTCGGTCCCGGACGGCCGGGCGGCGAACCAGGCGTTCTCGGTGCAGACCTTGACACCGCCGAGGGCGGCGCCGTTGCCGGGCGCCTCGGTGAGCACCGCGGTGACCCGCTCCCCGGCCAGTTCCTCGGCCGGCACCTGCTCTGCCGAGAGCTTGGCCAGTACCGCCTTCTGCTCACGGGTGGCGGGCGCGTCGATCCGGGCGTAGGCAGGGGCGCCGAACTCGCCGGTCAGGCCGGCATAGTGCTCGGAGGGGGTGCGGCCGGTGACCGCGGTGATCTCGGCGGCCAGCAGCGCCAGCAGGATGCCGTCCTTGTCGGTGGTCCACACGCTGCCGTCGCGCCGCAGGAAGGACGCCCCCGCGGACTCCTCGCCGCCGAACGCGAGGGTGCCGCCGAGCAGTCCGTCCACGAACCACTTGAAGCCGACCGGGACCTCGGTGAGGGTACGGCCGAGCCCCGCCACCACCTTGTCGATCATCGAGGACGACACCAGGGTCTTGCCGACGGCCAGTTCGGGGCTCCACTGCTCGCGGTGCCCGATCAGGTACGAGATGGCGACCGCGAGGTAGTGGTTGGGGTTCATCAGGCCGCCGTCGGGGGTGACGATGCCGTGCCGGTCGGCGTCCGCGTCGTTTCCGGTGGCGATGCCGTACGCGTCCTTGCGGGCGATCAGCGACGCCATCGCGTACGGCGAGGAGCAGTCCATCCGGATCTTGCCGTCCCAGTCCAGCGTCATGAACCGCCAGGTGGGGTCGGCATACGGGTTGACCACCGTCAGGTCGAGCCGGTGCGTCTCGGCGATCCGCCCCCAGTAGTCCACCGAGGCGCCGCCGAGCGGGTCCGCGCCGATGGTGAGCCCACTGCCGCGGACCGCGTCCAGGTCCAGCACGGAGGGCAGGTCGTCCACATAGCGGCCCAGGAAGTCGTAGCGGCCGGTGGTGTCGGCGGCCAGCGCTCTCGCGTACGGCAGCCGGCGGACGTCCTTGAGGCCGTCGGCGATCAGCGCGTTGGCGCGGTCCTGGATCCAGCTGGTGGCGCCGGAGGCGGCCGGGCCACCGGTCGGCGGGTTGTACTTGAAGCCGCCGTCGGCGGGCGGGTTGTGCGACGGGGTGACCACCACACCGTCGGCGAACGCGTCGCCGCGCCCGCGGTTGTGGGTGAGGATCGCGTGCGACACCGCCGGGGTCGGGGTCCAGCCGTCGCCCTCGTCGATCAGCACGGTGACGTCGTTGGCGGCGAACACCTCCAGCGCGGTGACCCGGGCGGGCTCGGACAGGGCGTGCGTGTCGGCGCCGAGGAAGAGCGGACCGGTGGTGTTCTGCCCGGTCCGGTAGTCGCAGATCGCCTGACTGGTGGCGGCGATGTGGTCCTCGTTGAAGGCGGTGCTGAACGCCGAGCCCCGGTGGCCCGAGGTGCCGAAAGCCACCCGCTGGGCCGCCTCGCCGGGATCGGGGTGCAGAGCGTAATAGGCGGTGACCAGTCGGGCGACGTCCACCAGGTCCTCCGGCCGGGCCGGTGTTCCGGCACGCTCGTGCGGCATCCGCGTCTCCTTGTCTCGGCGTGACTTCGTCTTCAGCGTTCCCCGTCTTGCGCGTTCCCCATTGTCCCGCCCGCCACCGGTCCGCCGCACGGCACGCCCGCCGGGCGCGTCGCCCGCACCGCCGGGACCACCCGCGGCGGGCCCGGCGCTAGGGTGGGGGCGCCCCGGCGGCGTCGTAGGGAAGAGGCATACGCGATGAGCACGGTTGATCTGCCTGCCTCGCAAGGAGTGCGGCTCGCGTCGGCCAAGGGCCGGTGGGTGCTGGCGTGCTCGGTGCTCGGCTCCGGGATGGCGATGCTGGACGGCACGGTCGTCAACATCGCACTCCCCCGGATCGGCGAGGACCTCAACGCCCCGCTGTCGGACCTGCAGTGGACGGTGAACGGCTATCTGCTGACGCTGGCCGGGCTGATCCTGCTCGGCGGCGGCCTCGGTGACCGCTACGGGCGGCGCAAGGTCTTCGTCATCGGGGTGGTCTGGTTCGCGGTGGCCTCCGCGCTGTGCGGCATCGCCCAGGACAGCGCCATGCTGATCGCGGCGCGCGCCCTCCAGGGCGTGGGCGGGGCGCTGCTCACGCCCGGTTCGCTGGCGCTGGTGCAGTCGTCCTTCCGGCCCGAGGACCGCGCCAAGGCGGTCGGCGCGTGGTCGGGGCTCGGCGGGGTGGCGGGCGCGGTGGGGCCCTTCCTCGGCGGCTATCTGGTGGACGGCCCCGGCTGGCGGTGGATCTTCCTGATCAATGTGCCGATCGCCGCGGTGGTGGTGGCCATCGCCCTGCGGCACGTACCGGAGAGCCGGGACCGTACCGCGTCGGGCTCCTTCGACATGGGCGGCGCGGCGCTGGCCGCGCTCTGCCTGGCCGGGGTCACCTACGCGCTGATCGCCGCGTCCGGGCACCCCTCCCCCGTCAGGGTGATCGCGCCGGCCGTCGCCGGGCTGCTCTGCGGTGCGGCCTTCATCCGGGTCGAGCAGCGGCGCCGGCACCCGATGCTGCCGCTGTCCATCTTCTCCTCACGGCTGTTCACCTCGATGAACGTGGTGACGGTCTGTCTGTACGCGGCGATCGGCGGGGTCTTCTTCGTCCTGCCGGTGCAGCTGCAGATCGCGGCGGGGTACAGCGCGCTGCGGGCCGGCATCGCCACCTTGCCGGTGACGGTGCTGATGCTGCTGCTGTCGGCGCCGGCCGGCGCGCTGGCGCAGAGGATCGGCCCGCGGCCGCTGCTGACGGCCGGGCCGCTGGTGACCGGTGCCGGGCTGCTGCTCCTCACCCGGGTGTCGCCCGGCTCCTCGGCGTACTTCCCGGATGTGCTGCCCGCGGTGGTGGTGCAGGGGCTGGGGATGAGCATGTTCGTGGCGCCGCTGACCGCGACCGTGCTGGCCTCGGTGGAGGTGGACCACTCCGGGATCGCCAGCGGGGTCAACAACGCCGCCGCCCGGGTCGCCCAGCTGCTGGCGGTGGCCGCGCTGCCGCTGGCGATCGGGCTCTCGGACCGGGCGTACCGTTCGCCGGACGCCGTGAACTCCGCCTTCGGCAAGGCGATGTGGATCTGCGCCGGGCTCTGCGCCGTGGCCGCGGCGCTTGCGGCGCTGCTGGTGCCGTCCGGGGCGCTCAAGGAGGACGGGGAGCAGCAGGCGCAGCCGCAGTGCCGGACGAACTGCGGGTTCTCCTCACCGCCGCTGGAGCCGGGCGCCACCGCCGCCCGCAAGACGGCCTGACCCGCCCCCGCCTGAGGGCCTTCAGGAGGCGGGATCCTCCGGCTCGGTCAGCAGCAGCTCCAGTACCGGCAGGGCCGCCCGCAGGGTGTCGCTCTGCTCGGCGGTGAGCCGGGACATCCGGCGGGTCAGCAGCTCCGAGCGCTCCCGGCGGATCCGGGTGAGCAGTTCGTCGCCCGCGGGGGCCATGCTGACCAGCCAGGAGCGGCCGTCGGACGGGTCGGGTTCCTTGCGGATGAGCCCGGCGGCGGCCAGCGGGTGCACGGTACGGGTCAGCGAGGGGGCGGCGACCTGCTCGTACGCGGCGAGCTCGCCCAGCCGCAGCGGACCGTGCTCGCCGATCCTGGCGAGCGCGGACAGCTGCGCGTAGGTGAGGTTGAGGTCACCGCCGGACGCCTGCGCCATCTGCCGGTACAGCCGGGCGATGAGCAGCCGCAGCCGGGCCACCTCGGACGGGGAGGGCGCCCCCGGGCCGTCGGTTTCGGCGGTCATGGCGGGCGCCCTCCTCGGTGCCTTGCTGCGTGCGGTCTACTTCTCCGGGCCGGAGCCCGCGGGCGTCACGGCGGTCACGGTGGTGGCCGTGCCCGTCGCCGTACCCGAGCCGGCGGTGGTGCCCCGCTCGGGGCGGCTGCGGATCAGTGAGGCCGCCGCCGCGACCAAGGACATCACGATCGCCAGTCCGAAGACTATGACGAGGCCGTCGTGGAACGGACCGGAGATCAGGTGCGGGAAGAACTCACGGCCGGTGAGGGTGTGCGCGTTGACCGCCGGGAGCTTGCCGAGCAGGTCGGGACCGAGCAGCTGCTGGATCGGGTTGTAGCCGAGGAAGGCCGCGAACAGGGTGCCGACCGGTGGCAGGGTGGCCACCTGGTGGGCGCTGCCCGCCGGTACGCCCTGCGCGGTCAGGCCCGAGGACAGGGTGCTCGGCAGCGAGCGGGCCAGGCCGGCCACCATCAGCGAGAAGAAGACGCCGATGGAGAGCACCATGCCGGCGTTCTGGAAGGTGGCCCGCATGCCGGAGGCGGCGCCGCGGGCCTCGGCCGGCACGCTCGCCATGATGATCGAGGTGTTCGGCGCCGCGAACAGGCCGCCGCCCAGGCCGTTGAGGAAGATCACCAGGGCGAAGACCCAGTAGCTGAAGTCGGTCGGGAGCGCCAGCAGTCCGCCGAAGGAGGCGGCCATCACCACGAAGCCGGAGGCGGCGAAGAGCCGGGCGCCGTAGCGGTCGGAGAGGTAGCCGGCGATCGGTCCCGCGGCGAGGAAACCGACGGTCAGCGGCAGCAGGTAGATACCGGCCCACAGCGGGGTGTCGTCGTAGTTGTAGCCGTGCAGCGGCAGCCAGATGCCCTGCAGCCAGATGATCAGCATGAACTGCAGGCCGCCCCGGGCGATGGAGCCCAGCAAGGTGGCCGCGTTGCCGCCGGCGAAGGTCTTGCTGCGGAAGAGCCCCAGCGGGAACATCGGCTCGGCGACCCTGGACTCGATCACGCAGAAGCCCACCAGGATGGCGACGCCGCCGATCAGGCCGGCCAGCACCCACGGGTTGGTCCAGCCCATGGTGTGGCCGCCGTAGGGCTGGATGCCGTAGGTGATGCCGGCCAGCAGCGCGGTCAGGCCGACGGCGAAGCTGATGTTGCCCCACCAGTCCATCTTCGCCGGGCGGCGGATGCCGGTGTCGTGCAGCGAGCGGTAGGCCCAGACGGTGCCGATCAGGCCGATCGGCACATTGACCCAGAAGATGGAGCGCCAGTTCCACTCGGCGAGCAGTCCGCCGAGCACCAGTCCGATGAAGGAGCCGGCGATGCCGGCCACCATGTTGACGCCCAGTGCCATGCCGCGCTGGCGGGCCGGGAAGGCGTCGGTGATGATCGCCGCGGAGTTGGCCATCAGCATCGAGCCGCCGACCGCCTGGGCGACCCGCCAGCCGATCAGCCAGAGCGCTCCGCCGCCGCCGTGTATCGGGTCCACCGAGAGGATCACCGAGGTGACGGTGAAGATCAGGAAGCCCGCGTTGTAGATCTTCACCCGGCCGAGGATGTCGCCGAGCCGGCCGAGGGTCACCACCAGAACGGCGGTGATCAGCATGTACCCCATCAGCATCCACAGCAGGTAGCTGACGTTGCCGGGCTCCAGGGGGTCGAGCCGGATGCCGGTGAAGATCGCGGGCAGCGAGATGAGCACGATGGACGAGTTGATGGTGGCGATCAGCATGCCCAGTGTCGTATTGGACAGCGCCACCCACTTGTAGTGCGGATGGTCCGCGTCGATACGCGGTGTCCGCCGCCGTATTCGTGTCGCGTCTTCGTTCGCCATTGGACGGTTCACACCCCACCCGGATCAGTTACTTAACTTAGGTTAAGTAACTCTAGCATCGCGGGGTGGCCCCCGCAGGACGGGCACGGAGGCACGAAGGGCGCGCGGCCAGGGCCGCGCACCCCCGTTCTCCGCCGTCCGCCCGGCGGGCGGCGCCGCGTCAGCGCCGGCGCAGCAGCAGCCCGCGCAGATAGGCCGCCTGGCCGACGTGCTGGAGGTCGTCGCCGATCACGCTGACCAGCCGGACACCCAGGCTGACCGGCGGGTTCCAGCGCTTGTCGACGATCCGGTCCAGATCCGCGTCGCTCAGGTCCGCCACATAGGCGATGGTCCGCTCGTGCACCGCGTCGTAGTACCCGGTGAGCAGCGACGGGTCGGCGATCTCGACCGCGGCGACCTCGTCGGGGCCGAAGCCGTAGCCGATGGCCTCCGGCGGGAAGGGCAGGCCGAAGCGGTCGTACCAGCCCTGCGAGGTCCAGATCTGGTCGTCGCCGGCCGCGTCGGCGACATGGTCGTCCTGCACCCGGGTGAGGTGCCAGATCAGCCAGCCGACCGAGTTGGCGGCGGGGTCGGGACGTTCGGCGAGTTCGGCGGGTGTCAGTCCCCCGACGGCGTCGTGCACCTCTTCCTGGATCCGGCCGAAAGCGTCGGCGAGCAGGTCAGCGCTGTTCATGGGGCTCCTCTTCGCGGGTTCCGGGGCGGCCATCCGCATTCTCCCCACGACTGCCCGGCGGCGCCGTACGAAACCCGCCATCCGCCGACCGCCATCCGCCGACCGCCGCCTGTCCGCCCGGGCGGACACCCAGGACGGCCGGCCCGGACGGAGCGGCGCGGAAAGACGCCGGTCCCGGGCGGAGGCATCCCCCGCCCGGGACCGGCGTCATCGGTCATTCCTCACGTGCCGCTCGACACGGTGGTCAAGCAGGGTGATCAAGCAGGCAGCGTCCACTGCTGGTTGGTGGAGCCGGCGCAGGTCCAGATCTGCAGCCGGGTGCCGTTGGCCGAGCTGGGCCCGGTGGCGTCCAGGCACTTGCCGGACTGCGGGTTGACCAGCGTGCTGCCCGACTTCTGCCACACCTGGGAACCGGTGCCGTTGCAGTCGTAGAGGTCGACCTGCGTGCCGTTGGCGGTGCCCGCCGCGACGACGTCCATGCACTTGCCGAGCGACTTCAGCGTGCCGTCGCTGCCGACGGTCCAGCTCTGCGCGTTGGTGCCGTTGCAGTCGTAGAGCTGCACCGCCGTGCCGTTGGCGGTGGAGGCCGCGGCGACGTCGACGCACTTGCCGGCGTAACCCGACTGGATCGGCCCGGTGCCGCCACCGGTGGGCGGCGGGGTGGTGCCGCCGCCGGTGATGCCGTTGAAGATGCTGGAGAACTGGTACTGCGACTGCGAGGTGCCGCTGCACGAGTCCTGCGCCGAACCGCCGTTGGTGGCGCACGCCTTGTCGCGGCCGAGCGACCAGAAGGAGAGCTCCTGGATGCCGTTGGTCTTGGCGAAGTTCGCCAGATCCGTGGCGTCCGAGGTGGAGAAGACCTCACTGGAGGTGTCGTTCACGCCGATCATCGGCGTGTTGCCCTCCATCGACCAGAGCTGGGCCGAGGTCTTGGTGTTCCAGATCTGGCCGAGCTGGGTGTGCAGGGCGTTGGCGGCGCTGATGGCCGCGTTGCCCATGTCCATCGCGGACCCGTAGTCCATCGTCATGATGTTGACCAGGTTGACGTTCAGCCCGTGGCTCTTGGCGTTGTTCAGCAGGCTGAGCGAGTTGGACTCCAGGCCGGTCGGGTTGACCGGCAGGGTGTAGTCGATGTCGAGCTTCTTGCCGGCCGCGGCGTACTGCTGCTGCAGGTCGGCCAGCGCGGTGTTGCGCCGGTCGTTGGCCGCGGTGTTGTTGAGCGCGGAGCCCTCGATGTCGAAGTCGAGCCGCGTCAGGTTCAGACCGTCGATGACCCGCTTGTACTGGGTCTCCAGCGCCGACACCGAGGTACACGAGATGCCGATCTCCGTGCCGGACGCACCGCCGAAGGAGGCGATGACGTCGCCGCCGCCGGAGCGCAGGCTGTTGATGGCCGAGGTCCAACTGCCGTCGGTGATCGAGGTGTCACCGTTGAAGGTGGCGTTGCAGCCACCGCCGTCGATGACGAAGGCCAGCGTGAAGTACTTCAGCCCGGTGGCGTTCTTCACGGTGGCGAGCGCCGACGGGGAGTTCCACACCTCGGCGTAGGGGGCCGCGTAGTGGGCGGGGAAACCCGGGCCGGGGTTGGCGGCGGCGTGTGCCGTACCGCCGGTGGCCAGCAGAACGCCGGCGGCGAGCGTCGGGGTGGCGATGAGGGCGCCGAGCGCCTTGAGCCTAAGACGCGGTTTTCTCATGGGGGGAGGGGCCTTCCGGTAGCGGGCAGCCTGAGCCCGTTGCATTCAGCGGAATGAACGAGAGTCGCCGACGTGACTGTCGGCTTCCGAGGGTGACCGTAGGACTAGACCAATGCCGAGTCAATACCCTGAGTTCGGCAACTGAAGGCGCGCCGGGAGAAGTTCTCCGCTCTTCTCTGTTTCTGTAACAGAAAGGCGCGCCCGCGTTCGGGATACGAACGCGGGCGCGCCGGGTGCGGGCGGGTTGTCCGCTAGTTGTTGACGTTGATGGTGAAAGTGGACGTGGTGTTCTGGATGTCCACCGCGTTGTCGCTCAGATGCAGCCCGTTGAAGGTGACAGACCCGGAGGCCGGCCCCTGTCCCGGTTCTGGCTGCTCATTGGCCCACAGACCGAACCCGGACTTCGCGTCGAACGCGTCACCGCTCTTGTGCGCGCCGCTGATGCTGATGTTGGTGAAGACCGTGTCCGTGATGTTGTGCTGCGGGGTGCTGCCGTTCCACTTGGTCTGGAACATGATTCCGGAGTACGTCGGGTCTGTTATGTCGACGTTGCTGATCCGGATCCCCTGGAAGGTGAATTCCGCGGAGTAGATCCACAGCGCGGGGAACGACTGCTGGCCCCAGAAGTGGCCGCCGTCCCGTACCAGCGAGATGTTGTCGAAGGTGGTCTGCGGCGTGGCGTCGAAGCCCAGCGCCGGGATACCGCCGAAGGCCAGCGACCCGATGGTGATGCCGGGGTAGGTCAGGCTGTCGGCGATGTAGAGGTTGCTGAACGTGTTGCCGGCGCCGCCGTACACGGCCAGACCCGCCGCGCGCCAGACGGTCGAGACGGTGAGGTTCTGGAAGGTGTTGTTGGTCTCCTGTTCCGAGGAGTGGTCGGTGGCCGGGAAGAGCGCGAAGCTGTCGTCGCCGGTCGACCTGGCCTCGTTGTTGCTGACCAGGTTGCCGCTGCTGCCGTTGGTGAGGTTGACGCCGTCGGCGAAGGTGTCGCGGATGCGGAGGTTGGTGAACGTCGAGTTGTCGACGTTGGTGGCCCACACCCCGACGATGGTGTGCTCGAACCAGATGTTGTCGATGGTGATGTTCGAGACGCCGGTCAGGTCGAACGGCTTGCCCGGCCCGTCGATCCGGCTGGTGTAGTTGCCGTAGAAGGCGAACCCGCTGAACTTGGTGCCGCTCACCGAGGCCGCGAAGCCGGCGTCGGTGTTCTCCTGGCCCTGCGGCGTGGAGAACCGGGTGAACCAGGGACCGGCGCCGATCACGTTGATGGCACGGCCGTAGACGTTGAACTTGTTGGACGTGGAGTACTCACCCGCGGGCAGGTAGACGCCGAGCTTGGTGGTGTCCTGCCGGGCGGTGTCCAGCGCGTTCTGCACGTCCTGCTGGGTGAAGCCGGCCGGCACCACGTACTTCGTCGGGTCCGGGTTGGCGACCGCGGTCGCCTGCTCCAGGTTGATGAAGTCGATGTTGTAGTAGGCCGCGGTGTTGGCCGCGTCCTTCTCCAGCTTGATGGTGTGACCGGCCGGGACGGTGGTCCCGAGCAGCACATTTGCCTCGTCGTAGATGTGCCGGGGAGCACCGGAGCCCGGGGAGTTGTTCGGGCTGGTCTCGTCACCGTAGAGCCACTCGAACTTCGAGGTGAGGCTGATCGTCTTCAGCAGCGAGCCGTCGACGTATACGTTCAGCGTCGTCGAGTCGGTGCCGTCGGGGATGTTGAAGCGGGTCACCAGCGTGTTGGTGCTGGCGCGGGTGGTGAACGACACGGAGGCACCGTTGGCGGCCAGGTGCACGGCCTTCCGGCCGGACGCCTCACCCGCGGGGTCGCCGATGGTGCGGTTCGGCCCGAGGACCGTGGCACCGCCGCCGAGTACGCCGTCCTCGGCCTCGTAGGAGTCGTACGGCAGGTTGGCGCCGCGGCCCACGAAGAAGGACTGGTTGCTGGTGTTGTTCGCCTGCTTGGTCGAGACCTCGTTGCTGTCGACCGCGATCACCGTTCTGACGGTGTACTTGCCGTTCACCGCCGTCCAGCTGCCCAGGCTCACCGGGCTGCTGGTGGCCCCGGGCGCGAGCGAACCGCTGTACGAGCCGGTCAGCGTCTTGATGACGCTGCCCGAGGTGGCGTCCAGGATCGACAGCGTGATGCCGTGCGCGCCGCCCGCCGAGGCGACCGTGCCCTGGTTCTTGACCGCCACCGTGAAGGTGACGTTGTTGCCCGCCGACGGGTTGCCAGGCGACCAGGCCACGGGGGCCGCGATCAGGTCGGAGGTGTCGACCGGCTTGACCACCAGGCCCGAGGAGCTGGTGAAGGTGTTGTTGGTCTCGTTCTGCTCGACGACCGTGTTGGCTTCGTCCACCTTGGCGGACAGCTGGTAGGTCGCCGCGTCCTTCGCGCCGATGTTCACCGAGGCGGTCGCGGTCGCGCCGGCGGCCAGTGCCCCGACGTTGGCGGTGCCGACCTTGGTGGTGCCCAGGTAGAAGGTGACGTTGGTGGCCGCGGACGCGTTGGTGCCGATGTTCTTCACCGTCGCGTTGAGCGTGATCGGGTCGGTCTCCACCGGCGCCGCCGGGGACGCGGTGAGGCCGGTGACCGTCAGGTCGGGGTTCGGCCCGGGCACGCCGATGACCTGGACCTCGGCCGCCTGGCCGCCGCCCGCACCGGAGTTGTTGCTGAAGGTCAGCTGCACATCGGCGACCCGGCCGGTCACCGGGATGGTCACCGTGTTGCCGGTGGCCGGGTTGAAGCTGTACTGCGTGGCCGGCGAGAGCTGGGTGAAGCCGGTGGCGCTCTGCTCGCGTCCGGCGACCGCGATGGTCTGCGTCCGCGGGCCCCAGGCGGAGCTCGGGTTGAGCTTCACCACGACCGAGGAGGTGTCGACGTTGGCGCCGAGCTTGACCGTCAGCGTGCTGGTGCCGCTGCCCTCCCAGTACGTGGTCACGTCACCGTCGTTGGCGTTGGCGGCCACGAACTGCAGCACCGTGGAGGAGGCGCTGATCGGCTTGCCGAGCGCCTGGTCGGTGCCGCCGGTGGGCGGGGTGGTGCCGTTGCGGGTCACCGTGTTGCTGTTCGCCGACTCGTTGCCCGCCGCGTCCTTGGCCTTCACGGTGTAGCTGACCGTGGCGGTGTCCGGCTGGGTGTCGGTGTAGGTCAGCACGTTCGCCGCGGTGGTGGCGATCTGGCTGCCGTTGCGGAAGACCTCGTAGCCGGTGACCGCGGTGTTGTCGCTGGAGGCACTCCAGGTCAGCTTGATCTGGCCGCCGCCGGGCTGGGTGTAGGCGAGGTTGCCCGGTGCGGTCGGCGCCTGCGTGTCACCGGTGCTGCCGGTGCGGGTCACGCTGTTGCTGGCCGCCGACTGGTTGCCTGCCGCGTCCTTGGCCTTGACGGTGTAGGTGACCGTCGCGGTGTCCGGCTGGGTGTCGGTGTAGGTCAGCACATTGCCGGCCACCGAGGTGCGCAGCTGACCGTTGGCATAGATGTCGTAGCCGGTGACCCCGGTGTCGTCGGTGGCCGCGTTCCAGGTGAGCCTGATCTGGCCGGAGGCCGGCTGGGTGTAGGCCAGACCGGTCGGCGCGCTGGGCGCGGTGATGTCACCGGTGGCCGGCCCGTACACCTCGAACTCGCCGATCTGGCCGGCCGGCCAGCCGGTGTTCCCGGTGATGTTCAGCCGGACGTAGCGGGTGGTCACCGTGTTGAACGGAATGGTGACGGTGTTCGCCGACGACGGGTTGAAGACGTACCCGTTCGACGCGACGATGTCAGAGAAGGTGTTGCCGTCGGTGCTGCCCTGGACCGACAGCGTCTGGGTGCGGGTCGCCCACGCGGTGGCCGGCGGGAGCTTGAGCACCACCTGGTTGACCGGCACGGCGCTGCCGAGGTCCACCCGCAGCGTCTGCGGGAAGGCGTTGTTGGTGCTCTCCCAGTAGGTGTTGGCGTTGCCGTCGACCGCGTTGCCCGAGCCGTAGACGTCGGCGTGGCCGGATTCCGCGGTGGGACGGCCCTGGGCGAGGTTGCCCGTCTCGGCGGCGGCCGCCTGGACGGTCATCTCGGAGAGCTGCGCGCTGCCGCCGGCCGAGTTGCCGGTGACATCGGCCCGTACGTAACGGGCCAGGGTGGCAGGGAACTTGATGGTGACCGTGTTGTCCGCCGACGGCTTGAACGTGTACGCCGCCGAGGTGGTCAGCGTGTCGAACAAGGTGCCGTCGGTGCTCGACTGGAGCGAGAGGGTCTCGGTACGGGCACTCCACGCGGCCGGCACCTTCAGCTGGACCTGGCCGACCCTGGTGGTCCTGCCCAGGTCCACCTGCGCCCACTGCGGAGCGCTGCCGCTCTTGCTCTGCCAGTAGGTGCTCTGGTCGCCGTCGTTGAGGTTGGCGGCGGTCCTGCCGCCGTCCGTGCTACTGGCCGAGACCGCCTTGTCGGTCGCCAGATTCGGTCCCCCCGCGGCTATCGCGGGGACGGCCTGGACGCCGAGGAACAGCAGACTGGCCGAGATCACCCCCGCCGTCAGCCGAGGTACGGAGCGCTTCAATCTCATAGCGTCCCTCTATGTCGTTGTCCGGAGGATCAGGAGACGAACTACTCGACAATCTGGAACGTGCGGGTTGAGCCGATGAAGTTGCGCTCTTCCCATACGGATCCATCGCTGTTCTGCTCATAATTTGCGCGCGTGTTGGCGCAGTGTTACAGACGCGCTACGGCGGCGTCTACGCCTCGGAAGGCAACGATTCGTGTCCCGGCACCGGAAACCGGCCGACCCCGCGGGCCGGCCGGCGCGATCCGGTCGTGGCGGCGGAAAACGTTCGGCGGCGGGGGCGCCGGGTCGGCCGGCCGCGGCGGCGGGGCAGGTCCGAAGGCCGCCGCGGCGGGCGTTCGGCGGGCGCGGACGGAGGCCCGCGGCGGGCGCCGGGCGGGCGTTATCTGAAGGCGTCCCGGGCCGACGACGAGCGGCGGTAGAAGACCCGGCTGCCGGTCAGCCGGCGCCTGATCAGCGCCAGCCGCGGGTGACGGTTGCTCAGCTCGCGGGAGTTGCGGTCCAGCTCCTCCACCAGCCGCTCGGACCGCTTCTCCACCGCCAGCTCGTCCAGGATGCGGTCCACCTCGGCGAGCAGCGCGCCGTGCAGCTGCCACTGCCGGGGGTGCCGCTGGACCCCGGCCAGCAGCAGGTCGGCGACCCGGTCCCGGCTGACGGCGGCGCCGGCGAGCGCCTGCGCCAGCCGCTCCTCCGCGTCCTCGGCGTTGGCGGCCACCTGAGTGGTGATCAGCTCGGCGAAGCTCTCGACCGCCTTGGCCACGTGGTCGAAGAGGATCTCCAGCTCGTGGGCCACCTCTTCGGGGAAGAGCGGCTCGTCGGTACGGTGTTTGGCCAGGTCGGTGAGGCTGCGGGAGAGCACCCGCATCACCACCGCGCAGATTTCCAGCGTGTCAAGGCCGGTACGCAGCACGATCCGGGAGAGCAGCCCCTCCCGCACCCGGGGGTTCCAGCGCAGGCTGTCCTCGGCCTGGCGGAGCGAGGCGTCGACCTCGGTGATGGCGTGGTCCACCCGGCGCGCCTCGTGCAGCCGCGCCGCGGCCCGCTCGACCGACAGCTGGCCGGCCACCTCGCCGCCCATGTCCCGGATGAGCGCGGCCATCCGGCGGGCGAGGGAGTCGATGGAACTCCCCGCCGACTGCACCCACACCGGTGGTGCGAAGAGCAGGTTGAAGAGCAGTCCGACCGCGGCGCCGATCAGCGTCTCAAGGACCCGGTCCCACGCGGTGTCGGCCACCCGGGCGACCCCGAGCACCAGCATCGCGCTGATCGCCACCTCGACGACGAACTCACCGACCCGCACCACCCGGCCGATCAGCAGCGCGGTGAAGATGGTCAGCCCCAGGCTCCACCAGCTCAGCCCCACCAGTGCGCTGAAGGTGATCGCGATCACCACCCCCACCACCACCGAGTTCACCCGGCGGATGCCGGTGGTGAGAGTGGAGTAGAGGGTCACCTGGACCACCAGCAGGGCGGTCAGCGGCGCGGTGAGCGGGGCGGGTTGGGGGGTCAGCCAGACGGCGACCTGGTAGGCGATGACGGCGGCGGCGGTGGACCTGGCGATCTGGGCGCCGGCCGGCTCGGTGGTCCACCGGACCAGCTTGACCACGGGCTCTGGTACGTCGGGCATCTCCTGCCCTTTCCCGCTCTCGGCGATCCGACTGCTCCGGCACACCGTGGCCTGCGGCACACCGCCGGGCCGCGGCGCACCCCGCTGACGCACGCCTGGGCTGCTCCCGCGCCGCGCTGGGCACAGCCTAAAGTCGATCGGCGCCGGAACCGCCGCTGGCACGGCGCGGCGCCGCCCGTTCACCCGCGCGCCCGCCGGGCGGCGCCTTTTCCTGCGCGCGGGTCGTTGACATGTCCGCCCGGCGACGCTGTGATGTGGTTGCTTTCGTTCGACCCCGTTGGATTGTGCGCTACTGACCCCCCACCCGGAGCCGCACATGCCGCACCGAACGTACGATCGCCATGCCCCCGCCCCGGCCGGCGGACCCGCTCTCCGGCGCACGGCGCTGACCGCTCTCCGCCGCCGGCTGACCGCCTCGGTCGTCTCCGCGGCGCTGGCCGCGGGCGGCCTGACCGGGGTCGCCGCGCTCACCGCGGGGGCCGCCGTCACCGCCCAGATCGCCACCGCCGGGCCCGCCGCGGCGGTGGACAACGGCCTGGCGAGGACCCCGCAGATGGGCTTCAACAACTGGAACTCCACGCACTGCCGGGCCGAGTTCAACGAGTCGATGGTCGAGGGCATCGCCGACATCTTCGTCTCGCAGGGCCTCAAGGCCGCCGGATACACCTATGTGAACATCGACGACTGCTGGGCGCTGCCCGACCGGAACGCCCAGGGCAACCTGGTCCCGGACCCCGTCCGCTTCCCGCACGGCATCAAGGCCGTCGCCGACTATGTGCACTCCAAGGGCCTGAAGTTCGGCCTGTACTCCAGCGCCGGCACCAAGACCTGTGACAGCGACGGCTTCCCCGGCGGCCTCGGCCACGAGCAGCAGGACGCGAACCTCTGGGCGTCCTGGGGCGTCGACTACCTGAAGTACGACAACTGCAACAACACCGGCGCCGACGCGCAGGCCCGCTACAAGGCGATGGGTGACGCGCTGAAGGCCACCGGCCGGCCGATCCTCTACAGCATCTGCGAGTGGGGCTCGAACCAGCCCTGGAACTGGGCCCCCGGGCTCGGAAACTCCTGGCGCACCACCGGCGACATCGCCGACTCCTGGTCGAGCATGATCGGTATCGCACACCAGAACCAGCCGCTGGCACGGTATGCCGGACCCGGCGCCTGGAACGACCCGGACATGCTGGAGGTCGGCAACGGCGGCATGACCGACACCGAGTACCGCACCCACTTCAGCCTCTGGTCGCAGATGGCCGCGCCGCTGCTGATCGGCAGCGATCTGCGCAGCGCGAGCGCCGCGACCCTGGCGATCCTGAAGAACACCGATGTGATCGCGGTGGACCAGGACCCGCTGGGCCGGCAGGGCACCGTGGTGTCGTCGTCCGGCGGGCTGGTGGTGATGTCCAAGCCGCTGGCCGACGGCGCCCGCGCGGTGACGCTCACCAACGAGAACGGCTCGGCGCAGACGGTGGGCACCACCGTGCAGGCCATCGGGCTCGGCGGCGCGTCCTCCTACGCGGTCAAGGATTTGTGGTCCAAGGCCGCCTCCTCGACCAGCGGCACGATCAGCGCGTCGGTGCCGGCGCACGGCACGGTGATGTACCGGGTGACGCCGGGCTCGCCGGTGCCGCCGCCGGCCGGGGCGAACGAACTCAGCGCCCTGCCGTGGACCTCGGCGGTCAGCGGCTGGGGGCCGGTGGAGCGCGACCGCAGCAACGGCGAACAGGCCGCGGGCGACGGCCGGACCCTCACCATCGGCGGCACCGCCTACCCCAAGGGCCTCGGCGTCCACGCCGCCGCCGACATCACCTACTACCTGGGCGGAAACTGCTCGTCGCTCCGTACGTACGCCGGTGTGGACGACGAGTCGACCGCCGGCGGATCGGTGGACTTCCAGATCTTCCGGGACGGCACGAAGGTCGCCGACAGCGGAGTGGTCACCCAGAACGATCCGCCCCGGCAGCTGACCGCGGACCTGCGCGGCGGGAGCACGCTCCGCCTGGTGGTCACCGACGGCGGCGACGGCATCGACTACGACCACGCCGACTGGGCCGGGCCGGTGCTGAGCTGCGGCTGAGCTGGGGCCGGCCTGCGGCCGACCGGGTGCCGAGCGGGCAGCGAGCCGGTGCTGAGCCCTGATGAACCAACGGTGGCGGCGGAGAGCGATCTCCGCCGCCACCGGCGTCTTCGGGGCCGATCGCCCGCGTCAAGCTCTTGCACACAGCCACAACCGGCATAACTCCCTTAACCGGACGAGAAGTTCACCTCGGCTTCGGGTGTCGACAACGAGCTTGCGAAGCCGTGAATCAGTGGGACGAATCCTGTTCACTTTCTTGACGTGTCAGCAACAGCGCCGTAATCATCGCAGCATCCAGAGAGCGCTCTCTCACCCTCAGCGACACCCCCAGGAGACGCCGTGACTGGCTCCCCCCCACGTCTGTCCCGTACCAACCCCCGACCGCTGATCTTCGTCTGCGTCGCGGCGCTGATCGCGACCTTCGCACTGGTGATCCTCCAGACCCCGGCCAGGGCCGCGGGCACCCTGCTCTCCCAGGGCAAGCCGGTGACCGCCTCCTCCACCGAGAACGCCGGCACCCCCGCCTCCGCGGCCGTCGACGGCAACGCCGGCACCCGCTGGTCGTCGGCCGCCGCCGACCCGCAGTGGCTCCAGGTCGACCTCGGCGCCACCTCCACCGTCTCCCAGGTGACCCTCAACTGGGAGACGGCGTACGCGAAGGCGTACCAGCTCCAGACCTCCGCCGACGGCACCAACTGGACGAGCGTCTACTCCACCACGACGGCGACCGGTGGCACGCAGACGCTTTCCGTAAACGGTTCCGGGCGCTATGTCCGCATCTACACGACCCAGCGCGCCACCCAATACGGCGTCTCCCTCTGGGAGTTCCAGGTCTACGGCTCGACGCAGACCGGCAACGCGGCCTGCTCGACCACCAACGCCGCGCTGAACAAGCCCGCCACCGCGTCCTCCACCGAGAACGCCGGCACCCCCGCCTCGGCGGCCGTCGACGGCAACACCGGCACCCGCTGGTCGTCGGCCGCCGCAGACCCGCAGTGGCTCCAGGTCGACCTCGGCTCGTCGCAGAACATCTGCGGAGCGCAGCTGAGCTGGGAGGCCGCGTACGCGAAGGCCTACCAGCTCCAGGTCTCGGCGGACGGCACCAACTGGACCAGCGCCTACTCCACGACCACCGGCCCCGGCGCCACCGAGCTGATCGACCTCACCGCCACCGGCCGGTACATCCGGGTGTACGGCACGCAGCGCGCCACTCAGTACGGCTACTCGCTGTGGGAGTTCCAGGTCTTCACCGGCGGCTCCGGCGGCAACGGCGGCTCCACCGGCGGCGGTACGGGCGGCACCACTCCCCCGCCGTCCGACGGCGCCACCCTGCTGTCGTACAACAAGCCCGCCACCGCCTCGACCTACCAGAACGCCAACAGCTGCGTCGGCTGCACCCCGGCCAAGGCGTTCGACGAGGACCCCGCGACCCGCTGGGCCACCAGTGACTCCAACGGCTGGGTCGACCCCGGCTGGATCGCGGTCGACCTCGGCGCCACCGCGCACATCACCAAGGTCGTCCTGCAGTGGGACCCGGCCTACGCGGTCGCCTACCAGATCCAGACCTCGGCGGACGGCACCAACTGGACCAGCATCTACTCCACCACCACCGGCAAGGGCTTCAAGGAGACCCTGAACGTCGACGGCAACGGCCGTTATGTGCGGATGTACGGCACCGCCCGCAGCAACGGCTACGGCTACTCCCTGTGGACCTTCGACGTGTACGGCACTGGCGGCAACCCCACCGCCCCGCCCGCCCTGCCGCCGAACCCGGGCAACCCCGAACACCTCGTGTGGAGCGACGAGTTCAACGGAGCCGCGGGCACCAAGCCGGACACCGGCAAGTGGAGCCAGGACCCCGGCAACGGCCAGAACGGCGAGCTGGAGACCTACACCAACGGTGACAACACCACCATGGACGGCAACGGCAACCTCGTCATCGAGGCCCGCAAGGAGGCCAACGGGCAGTACACCTCGGGCCGGATCAACACCTCCGACCACTTCAACTTCACCTACGGCCATGTCGAGGCCCGGATCAAGGTCTCCGGTACGCAGGGTCTGTGGCCCGCGTTCTGGATGCTGGGCTCGAACTTCAAGACCGGCACGCCGTGGCCCAACTCCGGTGAGATCGACATCATGGAGCACGTCGGCAAGGTCGCGGACTCGGTGTACTCGACGCTGCACGCCCCGGCGTACAACGGCGGCAACGGCTACGGCTCGCCGTACACCGTGGCCGGCAGCGACTTCGCGAACGACTTCCACACCTATGCGGTCGACTGGGACTCCAGCCACATGACCTTCTCGGTGGACGGCCACGCCTTCTTCACCGCCGACAAGGCGACGGTCGAGTCGACCCGCGGCCCGTGGGTGTACGACCACCCGTTCTACATCATCCTCAACAACGCGGTGGGCGGTGACTGGCCCGGCAACCCGGACGCCACCACCGTCCTCCCGCAGCGGATGCTCATCGACTACGTGCGCGTCTCGCAGTAGCCGGTGCCCACCGGCCGCCCCGGGCCCGCAACTGGGCCCGGGGCGGCCGGTCTTCCCCCCCACCCCACCTCTTCCGGCCCCCACGGCCGCACCCGAGAGGCGAATCGATGCAGCTCGCTTGGCACTCCCCGTTCAGCCCACCCCCACGGCCGCCGGGCCGGGCCCGGCGGCGGGCCGCGACCCGCCGCTCGCGGATCGCCGCCCTGATCGGCTTCGCCCTCGTCGCGGCCCTCGCGCTGGTCGCGACCCCGCACCTGGCCGGCGCCGCCGACCCGGTGCTGCTCTCGCAGGGCAGGCCGGCCACCGCCTCCTCCACCGAGAACGCCGGCACCCCGGCCTCCGCGGCCGTGGACGGCGACGCCGGCACCCGCTGGTCCAGCGGCTTCAGCGACCCGCAGTGGCTGCAGGTGGACCTCGGGTCCAGCCAGCCGATATCCAAGGTCGTGCTGAACTGGGAGGCGGCGTACGCCACGTCCTTCCAGATCCAGACCTCGACGGACGCGCAGAACTGGACCAGCGTCTACTCGACCACCACCGGCACCGGCGGCACCCAGACCCTCAACGTGACCGGCACCGGCCGCTATGTGCGGATCAACGGCACCGCCAGGGCGACCGCGTACGGCTACTCCCTGTGGGAGTTCCAGGTGTACGGCGGCTCCGGCGGCACCACCCCGACCGTCTGCGCCACGACCACCGCGGCCGTCGGCAAGCCCGCCACCGCCTCCTCCACCGAGAACGCCGGCACCCCGGCCTCGGCGGCCTTCGACGGCGACCCCGGCACCCGCTGGTCCAGCGCCGCCGCCGACCCGCAGTGGGTCCAGGTGGACCTCGGCAGCTCGCAGCCGCTGTGCGGGGTGACCCTCACCTGGGAGACGGCGTACGGCAAGGCGTTCCAGATCCAGACCTCCGACAACGGGTCGGCCTGGAACACCGTCTACTCCACCACCACCGGAGCGGGCGGCACCGAGACGCACAACTTCACCGCCACCGGCCGCTATGTGCGGATGTACGGCACCGTCCGGGCCACCCAGTACGGCTACTCCCTGTGGGAGTTCACCGTCCTGACCCCGGGCGGCACCACCACTCCCCCGCCGGGCGGCGGCAACGGCGACTGCCCATGGGTCAATTCGACCGCGCCGGTGGCCACCCGCGTCTCACAGCTGCTGGCGCAGATGACGCAGGCGCAGAAGATCCAGATGCTGCACGGCAACGGCGCCACCCAGCCGTACATCGGCGACATGTCGGCCATCCCGTCGCTCTGCATCCCCGCGATGGGCTTCCAGGACGGCCCGAGCGGGGTCGGTGACGGCCTCGGCGGGGTGACCCAGCTGCCGGCCGCGGTCTCCTCCGCGGCGACCTGGGACACCGGTCTGCAGAAGAGCTACGGCACGGTGGCCGGCGCCGAGTTCAAGGGGAAGGGCGCCGATGTGGCGCTCGGCCCGACGATGAACATCGTCCGCGACCCGCGCTGGGGCCGGGCCTTCGAGACGTACAGCGAAGACCCGTACCTGAGCGCCCAGATGGCGACCGCGAGCATCCAGGGCATCCAGAGCCAGGGCGTGATGGCGCAGGCCAAGCACGTGGCGGTCTACAACCAGGAGACCAACCGCAACGGGCCGGCGGACAACGCGATCGTGGACAACCGCACCTTGCAGGAGATCTATCTGCCGGCCTTCCAGGCGGCGGTCAGCAAGGGCGCGTCGGCGTCGGTGATGTGCGCCTACAGCACGGTCAACGGCGTGTACGCCTGCCAGAACGCCTACCTGCTCAACAACGCGCTCTACCAACAGGCCGGTTTCGGCGGCTTCGTCACCAGTGACTGGGGCGGCGCGCACTCCACGGTGGACTCGGCGAACAACGGCATGACGATCGAGATGCCGAACGGCTACTTCTACGCCGACTTCCTCAACCAGGCACTGGCCAACGGGCAGGTGAGCCAGACGACGCTCAACACCATGGTCAGCCGGGTGCTCACCCAGATGTTCGCCTTCGGTCTCTTCGACCACGCCAAGACCGGCGACCGCAACGCGGTGGTGACCTCGCCCGCCCACCAGGCGACAGCGCGTCAGGTCGCCGAGCAGGGCTCGGTGCTGCTGAAGAACAGCGGTGTCCTGCCGCTCTCCACCGCCACTACGAAGTCCATCGCCCTGCTGGGCCCGGACGGCGGCGCCGGTGTCCGCAGTGTCGGCGGCGGCAGCGCCACCGCGACGAGTTCGGGTACGGTCTCGCCGCTGACCGCGCTGCAGAACCGGCTCGGCACGGCCGGCACCGTCACGTACAACGACGGCACCGACATCAACGCCGCCGTCAACGCGGCCCGTACCACGAGCGTGGCGATCGTCTGCGTCGGTTACGGCGAGAACGAGGGCACCGACCTGAGCACCATCGATCTGCCGGGCAACCAGAACCAGTTGATCCAGCAGGTCGCGGCCGTCAACCCCAACACGATCGTGGTGCTCAACACCGGCTCCGCGGTCACCATGCCCTGGCTCGGCCAGGTCAAGGGCGTGCTGGAGGAGTGGTACGCGGGCCAGGAGGTCGGCAACTCCCTTGCCGCGCTGCTCTTCGGCGACGTGAACCCGTCCGGCAAGCTGCCGGTCACCTTCCCCGGCTCGCTGAACGACGTGCCCGCGCACACCCCCGCCCAGTGGCCGGGCGACAGCACGGGCGTGCAGTACAGCGAGGGCCTGAAGGTCGGCTACCGCTGGTACGACGCGCAGAACATCGCGCCGCTCTTCCCGTTCGGGTTCGGCCTGTCGTACACCTCGTTCTCCTTCTCCGGGCTGCAGGTCGGTGCGCTGGACGGGAGCGGCAACGCCACGGTGAGCGCGACCGTCACCAACACCGGCACCCGGGCAGGCGCCGAGATCGCCCAGCTGTACGTGGGTGACCCGGCCTCGACCGGGGAACCCGCCAAGCAGCTCAAGGGCTTCCAGCGGGTCGACCTCCAGCCGGGGGCGAGCGCGAGGGTCACCTTCCCGGTGACCGCGCACGACCTGGCCTACTGGAACACCAGCGGCAGCAACTGGACCACCGCCGCGGGCAATTACCAGATCATGGTCGGCGACTCGTCACGGAATCTGCCGCTCACCGGAACGCTCAACGTGGCCACCGCGATGAGCGCGAAGACGGTGGACGCGGCGGCGACCGCGACCGCGTCGGTGACGGTGGACAACCCGCACGGTATGAGCAGCCCGGCGGGCAGGGCGGTCCGGCTGCCGGTCACCGCCAAGGCGTCGGTCGCGGGTCAGCAGCTGGCCTTCACCGCCACCGGCCTGCCGGCGGGGCTGTCCATCAGCCCGGCCGGGGTGATCTCCGGCACCGCGACGAAGGCCGGGACCAGCACCGTGAGCGTGACCGCCTCCAACGGTCATGGCGCCGCGGACACGGCGACCTTCGTGTGGACGGTCGGCTGAGCCGAGGAGTGACCGTGTGCGGGCCGGCTCCGGCCGGCCCGCACACCAGCCGGAGGTCAGCCGGCCGGTGGAAATCCGGTGTTGTCAGGGGCGCGTCAGGATCGTACAGTGACGCGCGTAGCTCCCGGCACTTCCGCACCGTCCGGCACCTCCCTCACCCCTGGACGTGACATGACGCGACGCCGTCGTACGCTCATCGCCGCCTGCGCCCTGGCCGCACCCGCCCTCAGCGCCCTGCTGCCTTCCGCGGAGGCCGCGGTGCCGCCCGAGCACGCGATCGTGGTCTGCCAGAGCGCCGGCTTCTACGCCAACTACGACAGCTCCGGCGGCCCGACCGGGCTCAAGCGCACCCTCGGTTACGGCGACAAGATCGGCCACACCCCCGGTTCGCACCCGGTCTACAACGGGTGGGCCGCCGGCTTCGACTACGGCCCCAACGACTGGGGCTATCTGCGCATCGAGTGCATCGGCGGCTACGACTCCTGGTGACGGCGCCCGGCCCGCCGCCCGCCCCCACTACCCGCGCACACCAAAGGAGTCGATCATGCTGCGTACCGCAACGACCACTGCCGCCGGCGCCGTGCTCGCCGCCGCGGCCCTGCTGGCCAGCGCTGTCCCGGCGCAGGCCGCGAACGGCACCGTCGGAGTCCGGGAGACCGTCTGCGCCCAGGACCTCTATGTCCGCACCGAACCGGTCGGCGCCTGGATGGGCACGCTTTACCAGGGCCAGACCTTCCTGGTGGAGCAGGTGAACGGCACATGGGTGTACGGCTTCGCCTACGGGGACATCAACCGGCACGGGTGGGTGCAGAACGGCTGGTTCTGCTGAGCCCTGAGCCGGCCGGGAGAGTCTGCTCCCGGACCGGCTCAGCGGCCGTACCAGACCGTGGTGACGTTGCAGAACGCCTTGATGCCCTGGCCGGAGAGTTCACGGCCGTAGCCGGAGCGCTTGATGCCGCCGAACGGGAGGGCAGGGTGCGAGGCGGTCATCCCGTTGAAGAAGACGCCGCCGGCCTGCAGGTCGCGGACGAAGCGCTGCTGCTCGTCGGTGTCCCGGGTCCAGACGTTGGAACTCAGGCCGAAGGGCGAGTCGTTGGCGAGCGCCACCGCCGCGTCCAGGTCCGGCACCCGGTAGAGCGTGGCGACCGGGCCGAACGCCTCCTCGCGGTGGATCCGCATCGCCTCGGTGACGTCGGTGAGCACGGTCGGCTCGTAGAACCAGCCCGGCGGCAGCGCCTTCGGGCGGCGGGCCCCGCACAGCACGGTGGCGCCCTTGGCGCGCGCGTCCTCGACGAGTTCCTCCAGGTCGGCGCGGCCCTGCTCGGTGGAGAGCGGGCCGATGTCGGTGGAGTGGTCCATCGGGTCGCCGACCACCAGCGCGCTCATCGCACGGCTGAAGGCGGCGGCGAAGTCGTCGTAGATGTCCTCGTGCACGATGAACCGCTTGGCGGCGATGCACGACTGGCCGTTGTTCTGCACCCGGGCGGTGACCGCGGTGTGCACCGCGTGGTCCAGCTCGTCGCGGGCGGAGGGCATCACCACGAAGGGGTCGCTGCCGCCCAGCTCCAGCACGGTCGGTTTGACCTCGTCGCCGGCGATCGCGGCGACCGCGCGGCCCGCGCCCTCGCTGCCGGTGAGCGTCGCGGCGGCCACCCGGGGGTCGCGGAGCACGTGCTCGATGGCGTCGGAGCCGACCAGCAGGGTCTGGAAGCAGCCCTCGGGGAAGCCCGCCCGGTGGAAGAGGTCACCCAGGTAGAGGGCGGTCTGCGGGACATTGGAGGCGTGCTTGAGCAGGCCGACGTTCCCGGCCATCAGGGCAGGGGCGGCGAACCTGACCACCTGCCAGAGCGGGAAGTTCCACGGCATGACGGCCAGCACGACACCCAGCGGGCGGTGGCGCACGTACGCGCGGTGCGCGCCGCTGTCCTCGACGTCGGCCTCGGCGGGGAGCTCGTCGGCCAGCAGCCGCTCGGCGTTGGCCGCGTACCAGCGCATCGCCTTGGCGCACTTGGCGGCTTCCGCCTTGGCCGCGGCGAAGGTCTTGCCCATCTCGGTGGTCATGGTGCGGGCGATCTCGTCCCGCTCCTTGTCCAGCAGGTCGGCGGCGGATTCGAGCAGCCCGGCGCGGGTGGCGAAGTCGGTCAGGCGGTAGCTCCGGAACGTGCTCTCGGCCCGGGCGACCCGTTCCTCGATCCCGTCCGCCCCGAGCGCGTCGAAGGTCCGCAGGGTCTCCCCGGTCGCGGGGTTCACGGTGGCGATGGGCATGCTGGGTTCCTCCTCCTGCCGGGGCCGGATGCCGGCTCACGGCCCGGCGTCCGCACGGGCGGTCCGGCCGGGCCGCCTACCCGCACCCCGCCGGTCCATGCGGCCCCATCCTCTCCCGCCCCCCGCCGGGCCGCACCAGCTCGCCGCCCAACCGGGTCGCCCCGGGCCTGGCGCGGTCCTGCCCGGTCCCGCCACCGGTGGCCGCCCGCCGCCAGACCGCCCCCCGCGGATCCGACCGGAAGCGTTCACCGGCCGGTAACTCCCGGCACATCGGTCACCGGTTCTACGCGCGCAGAATCATCGCGCACCTCCGTGGTTCTCCGTGTCTCCCGAGTCTCCCGTGTCTCCGATCCACTCCCCCCACTGATCGCCCCCCCACCTGGAGGTTGACGGATGCCTGGTCCCCGTATGCCCCGCAGCCGCGTGCTGATCGGCGCGGCCGCCGCGCTGGGCGTGCTCGCCCTGGGCGCCGCCGGTGTCGCCACCGGCAGTGCGCAGGCCGCGCCCGCCGCACCGGCGCACCGCGTGCTCTTCGACAACACCAAGGCCGAAACGGCCGGCAACGCCGACTGGATCATCAGCACCAGCCAGCCCGACCCGCTCGGCCAGGACTCCAGCCCCAGCTCGGAGACCGACTGGACCGGCGCCCTGTCCTCGTGGGGCGTGGCCCTGCAGAAGACCGGCGGGTACCAGCTGAACACCCTGCCGTCGGGGAAGACCATCACCTACGGCTCGTCCGGCGCACAGGACCTGAGCAACTTCGACACCTTCGTGCTGACCGAGCCCAACGTGAAGCTCAGCGCCGCGGAGAAGACCGCGGTGATGAAGTTCGTGCAGGCCGGCGGCGGCCTCTTCCTGATCTCCGACCACAACAACAGCGACCGCAACAACGACGGCTGCGACTCGCCGTGCGTCATCAACGACCTGCTCACCAACAACGGCGTCGACAACACCGACCCGTTCGGCTTCTCCGTCGACCTCAAGGACATCAGCACCGACAACCCCCGTGCCATCAGCAGCAGTTCCGACCCGGTACTGCACGGCCCGTTCGGCACCGTCACCGGCAGCATCCTGCGCGACGGCACCACCTTCACCCTCAAGCCGAACGACAACCCGAACGTCAAGGGCCTGCTCTACACCGCCGGCAGCTCGGGCAACTCCGGGGCGTTCTTCGTCACCAGCACCTTCGGCAGCGGCCGGGTGGCCATCTGGGGCGACAGCTCACCGGTCGACGACGGCACCGGCCAGTCCGGCAACACGCTCTACGACGGCTGGAACGACCCGGCCGGCACGGACGCGGCGCTCGCGCTGAACGCCACCGCGTGGCTGGCCGGCAGCGGCTCCGGCGGCACCACAACCGGCGGCACCACAACCGGCGGGACCACCACCGGCGGCGGTGGCGGCAGCTGCACGGACGCCCAGCTCCTGGCCAACCCCGGCTTCGAGTCCGGTGCCTCCTCCTGGTCCGCCTCCAGCGGAGTGATCAACAACTCCAGCAGCGAAGCGGCGCACAGCGGTTCGTACAAGGCGTGGCTCGACGGCTACGGCAAGGCGACCACCGACACGCTCTCCCAGTCGGTGACCATCGGCTCCGGCTGCGCCGCGACCTTGAGCTTCTGGCTGCACATCGACACCGCCGAGACCGGTTCGACGGTGTACGACACACTCAAGGCGCAGGTGCTGAACTCCTCCGGCACGGTACTGAGCACCCTGGCCACGTACTCGAACGTGAACGCCGCCTCCGGCTTCACCCAGCGCAGCTTCGATCTGGGCGCGTACGCCGGGCAGACGGTGACGGTCAAGTTCACCGGGGTGGAGGGCTCCAAGCTGCAGACGTCCTTCGTGGTGGACGACGTGGCGCTCAACGTCAGCTGATCCGCGCTGCCTGCCGCCGGTCCGGCCCCCGGCCGGTCCGGCGGCGGGTCGGATGACGGGTCGGCTGACGGGTCCGGCGGCGGGGTCACTGCTCCGTGGGGCCGAACTCGCACCAGACGGCCTTGCCTTCGCCGCGCGGTTCGACCCCCCAGCGCACCGCCATCGCGTCGATCATCAGCAGTCCGCGGCCCGAGGTGGCCGCCTCGCCGGGCGACCGGCGGCGCGGCCACACGCTGGAGCGGTCCTGCACCGACAGCCGCACCCGGCGGACGGGCTCCGGCAGCACCTCCAAGGTGAGCACAGCGCCGCCCTCGGTGTGCAGCAGCACATTCACCAGCAGTTCCCCCGCGGCGAGTTCGACGTCGTCGGCGAGATCGGACAGCTGCCAGTCGCGCAGCGCCTGACGCAGCGCATCACGGGCATCGGCCAGACCCTCGGGGTCGGCCTGGTGTACGTAAGCGTGCATCCGCGGCGCACGTTCGGTGCCGGGGTCGGGCGACCTGCGGACGATCAGCAGGGCCACGTCGTCGTCCGAACCCCAGCGCTCCCAGAGGCTGTCGGCGAGGTGGTCGGCCAACTGCTCCGCGTGCTGGGGGCCGTTGTGGACGGCCTCGGCGAGCGCCTCCATGCCGATGGTGATGTCCACACCGCGCTCCTCGACCATGCCGTCGGTGCAGAACACCATCGTCTCGCCGGGCACCAGGTCGAGCCGGGTCTCGGGGAACTCCTGCAGATCAAGGACGGTGGCCAGGCCCAGCGGCAGGCCGCCGCGGACGTTGGGCCAGCCGGTACGGCCGTCGGTGTGCCGGATCAGCGGCCCGAGGTGTCCGGCCCGCGCCGCCCAGATGGTGCCGGTGTTCAGGTCGAGCTGGGCGTAGTCGCAGGTCGCGAAGCGATCGGTGTCGAGTTCCGCCAGGAAGAGCGAGGCCCGGGCCAGCACGGTGGACGGCGGATGGCCCTCGGCGGCGTACGCCCGCAGCGCGATCCGCAGCTGGCCCATCACAGCCGCCGCGTGCGTGTCGTGTCCCTGCACGTCGCCGACGACCAGGCCGACCCGGTTCTGCGGCAGCGCCACCACGTCGTACCAGTCGCCGCCGACCTCCCGGCCGCCCCAGGCGGCGTGGTAGCGGACCGCGATCTCGGCGCTCTCGAAGCGCGGGATGTGCCGGGGCAGCATCGACTCCTGCAGCCCGGTGGCGAACTCCCGCTCCTGGTCGAAGAGGATCGCCCGCTGCAAGGACTGGGCGAGGATGCCGGCCAGCGACTCGGCCAGCTCCCGGTCCTCGCGGCTGAAGCCCTCGCGGCTGCCGTAGAACAGCGCCAGGCCCCCGATCGAGCGGCCCTGGGCGATCAGCGGCAGGAAGGCGGCGGAGGACATGCCGGTCCACTCCCGGTAGGGGCCCAGCAGCGGAAAGCGCTTCCGCAGCTGGTCGAAGTCGGTGGAGTACAGCGGCCGCTGCGTCATCACGGTGGTGGTCAGCGGCAGCGGCTCGCTGAGCCGGCGGGGCGGAAGCGTATCGAGGCCGCCCACCGAGTAGCCGGCCGCCGCCACGAACCTCAAGGTGAGGCCCTCGACCAGCCCCAGGGCGAGTCCTTCGGCGCCGAACCGCTCCAGCCCGCCGGCTCCGGTGAGCACGGCGGTGACGTCCTCCACAGTGACCGCGTGCGACAGCGCTTCGGTGGTCCACCGCAGGATGGACGGCAGGGTGCGCCGCTCCGGCCCCGGCGGGAGACCGCCGCCCAGCGGGGCGTGGGCGAGTTCGTCGGTGGCGTCCCGGACGATGCCCACGATCCGGTACGCGTTGCCCCGCTCGTCGCGCAGGATCGTGCCCTGGGTGTACGTCCACTGCTTGATGCCGTCACGCCGGGTGACCTGGAAGTACCCGCCGTAGCTGCGCCGTCCCGACTGGAGCGCCTTGCGCACCGCGCTGTCCAGCCGGGCGCCCTCCTCGGGGGTCACCCGCAGCACCAGGGACTCGGGGCTGCGGTCGTACTCCTCCGGGCGCAGGTCGAAGACGGCGAGCCCGGCCTGGTCCAGGTCGAAGGTGCCCTGGTCGAGGTCCCAGTCGAAGCTGCCCAGTCCGTTGATGGCGAGCCGCTCGCCGGGGCCGATCCGCGACGCGGTGATCCGCCCGCCCTTGCGCCCCCCGGGCGGGTCGAGCCGGGGATCGTAGGGACGGCCGCGCAGCGAGTGCTGAGGAGGTGCCATGCGCGTGCTCCGGGGTCGGATCTGCGGCCATGGGCAAATGGCGGGGCGGGACGGGCGGGACGGATACCAGGGAAGCAATATGGCTATTATCTACCCCTTGCGTTCATTGTCCTGGATCGAAGGCCGCGACGGACCACCCGCGGCCCGCTCGCCGTGCGCGGCATGGGTGGGCGCAGCGGGGGTACGCGCTGGGTTCAACCGCGGGAGCGGTCCGCGTTCCCGCCCGAGCCACGGGAGTGTCCGATGACCGAGCCCACCCCCGACCCGTTCCCCGCACCGGTGCCTCCGGGGCGCCCCGGGGAGCCGGCGCCGGGGCCCGACCCCGTACCCGCGCCCGAACCGCGTCCTGTGCCCGGCCCGGCGCCCGACCCGGTGCCCCCGGCCCCGGGACCCGAGCCGTCGCCGCCCGCACCCGGCCCCGACCCGGTGCCGCCGACGCCCGAGCCCAACCCGATCCCGGCGCCCGGCCCGCTCTACTGAGTCCGGCCTCCGCGCGCCGGGCGGTGCGGGGCCCCGCGTGCGGGGCCCCGGAGCCGGGGCGGCGCGGTGGTCAGACCAGCCGCCACAGGTGGTCGGCGGTCCCGTCGTCGGTCCACTGGACGACCTGAGCGCCGTCCGAGAGCGACCTGCCGTCCACCGCGAGGACCTTCCCCGAGCGCACGTTGACGATCTTCGACCAGCCGTCGCGGTCCCGCACCAGCCGCCAGAGGTGGTCGGGTGTGCCGTTGTCCTGGAACTGCTGGACATGCGCGCCGTCGGCCAGGCTCTGGTCGTGCACCGCCAGCACCTTGCCGCTGTTGCGGTTCTGCAGGCGTACGGTGCCGTCGCCGTTGTCGAGCAGCGTCCAGAGCTGGTCGGCGGTCCCATGGCTACGGGACTGCGTGACCTCGGCGGTGTCGGCCAGGGACATCCCCGCGACGGCCAGCACCTTCCCGGAGCGGCGGTTCTGGATGCGGTGCCAGCGGACCGCGGAGCGGGCCGGTGGCAGCAGCAGGGCGAACATGCCGCCGACCACCGGCCGGTCCTGGAAGCCGCGCTGTGCCGCGGTGGCCACCACGTACCAGTCGGTGAACGGCACCCGCTGGGGCGAGGTGCTGACGAAGTTGTGGACGCCGTTGACCAGGACGTCGCGGGTGCCGGGATGGCCGGCCAGCCAGGCCGCCGTCCACAGCTCCCAGTCGCCCTTGGTGTAGTCGTTGCGGGGGTCGAGTTCGATGCCGTACGTGCCGGCGTGGGCGGAGTACCAGGCGGCTTCCCTGGCGGCGGTGCCGGTCGGCACCAGGTCGAGCCCGAGCAGCCGGTCGGGGAAGCCGTTGTACTTCAGGCTCCAGGTGCCGTCCTGGTCGTAGGCGAGCTTGAGGTGGCTGCCGCTGGGGTCCTCCGCGAGCGAGGTCCACTGGCTGATGTAGCCGCGGGCCAGGGTGCGGTAGTGGGCGGCGTCGGCGGCCTTCGCGTGCGCGGTGGCGACGATGCTCATCGCGCCGATGCCGATGATGCCCTTGAGGGCGAGGTTGGCGCTGTGCGCGATGAAACCGGTGAAGTCGTCGGTCTGGTTCTGGAAGCCGGGGTCGAGGGCGTTGGCGACGAGGTACTCGGCCCACTGGCGCAGGATCGGGTAGTGCGCACGGGCGAAGGCGGCCGCTTCACTGGCGGGCAGTCGCTGGATGAGGGCGGCGGCCATGATGAGCATGTTCGCCGACTCCTCGACCGGCATGTCCTCCTCGTTGCCGTCGTTGTGCCCGGTGGCGTTGGGATAGCCGGAGCCGAGGTCGTGCTCGGCGAACTCCTTGGGCCAGCCGCCGTGTTCGGCGTAGTCCAGCAGGGGTTCGAGGAGGAGCCGCAGATAGTCAGGGGAGAGGTACAGATAGGCGGGGAAGGCCGGATAGGTGACGTCGATCGTCGACATGTTGCCGTCGGAGGAGATCTCCTTGAGGAACGCCCAGGGGCTGCCGCCGTGGTCGACCAGTTCGGTGCCGGCCACCGCCTGCCGGAGGGCGAGGGCGCAGACCGCGGCGTAGTTCTCGCCGGTGCTGCCGCCGCCCGCGGCGGTCACCGCGGCGTCGTGGATGCGCCGGTCGAGGGCGGTGGCGGCGGCCAGCGCGGCGCGGTGGTCGGCGTCGAACCAGCCGACCATGTCGGTCCAGGTGTGCCAGTACCGCGTCCACCAGGGCTGGAGCTGCGCGCCGAGGTAACTGACCGCGGGGGTGCGGACATGGCCCAGGGTGACGGTGAACTCCGGTGACGGCCTGCCGGCTTCGACGGTGCCGAAGTCGCGGTTGAGGCCGAGCACCGGCCAGCGGTCGTTGATCGCGCGGGGCTGGTCGCTGTCCACGGTGCCGGCCAGCCGCCCGTCGGCCGCCGAGGCGGCGCGCACCACCGTGTCCTGGCCGATCTGCCAGGTCAGGCCGGTGCCGGTGGGGGCGGCCAGGACCATACGGCCCCAGGACGCCTGGTCACCGTGCTCCTGGAGCACCCCCGGGGTGGCCGGCCGGCAGCTGAGTACGGTCATCCGGCCGGCCCGCTCCTGCGCCCAGGTGATGGGAGTGGCGGTGTCGCCGTGCACCCACTCGCCGGACACGTCGAGGTGGATGTCCACGGTGTGCGCCTGGCCGTCGT
Source organism: Streptomyces sp. NBC_01476 (assembly GCF_036227265.1). Taxonomy (NCBI): domain Bacteria; kingdom Bacillati; phylum Actinomycetota; class Actinomycetes; order Kitasatosporales; family Streptomycetaceae; genus Streptomyces; species Streptomyces sp. NBC_01476. Next base: position 1,179,281 of record NZ_CP109446.1, read on the forward strand.
TGGCGGCGGCCCGCACGGTGACGTAGCTCAGCGGCACGCTCTGGCGGCGCAGATTGCCCAGGTCGACGGGGGAGAAGAAGGTGACGGTGAGCGTGACGCCGCCGCCGCTGAGGGTGAACACCGAGCGGGTGGCGGTGAAGTGCAGGGAGACCTGCTCCATGGGGGTCAGGGTGGGGCCGCCGGGCACGGAGGGGGCGCCGGCGAAGATGTAGGCGGCGCCGTCGATCCGGGCCAGGCCGCAGAGCGCGGCGATGTGGCCGTTCCAGAAGGTGGACCAGGTGCCCGCGAGGTTGTCGGCCGGCAGCCAGGTCGAGAGATACGGCGAGCGGACGGCCAGCGGCACCGCGGGCGGGCGCAGCGGGCTGAACGTGGAAGTGGCAGCGGCCTGCGGGGAGGCGGTGGGCGCGGCGGCGTGCGCGGTGCCCGCCGCCAGCCGGCCACCGGTGGCCGCTGCCACCGTCAATACCGCGCTCCAGCGCAGGAGTTCGCGTCGTCCGGGCCGGGGCATACGGGAGTCTTCGGAGGTCACGGTGAAGTCCGTCCTGGTCAGGGTGGGGGAAGCGGGGTCAGCTGAACTGCCAGAGGTGGTCCGCGGTCCCGTTGTCGTCGAACTGCACGACAGGCGCGCTGTTGGCGGTGGACATCAGGTCGACGCCCAGCACCTTGCCGGAGTTGAGGTTGCGGATCCGGTACCAGCCGTCGCCGTTGTCGATCAGCTGCCAGAGGTGGTCGGCGGTGCCGTTGTCGTCGAACTGCACGACCTGGGCGCTGTTGGCGGTGGACATCAGGTCGACACCGAGCACTTTGCCCGAGTTGAGGTTGCGGATCCGGTACCAGCCGTCGGTGTCCGGGACGAGCTGCCAGAGGTGGTCGGCGGTGCCGTTGTCGTCGAACTGCACCACGTGGGCGCTGTTCGCGGTGGACATCAGGTCGACACCCATGACCTTGCCGGAGTTGCGGTTGCGGATGCGGCGGTAGTCGCCGGCCGGTGTCCACGGCCGGCCGTCCGGGGTGGCGGTGGGGAAGGCGGAGATCCGCAGCCGGGCCGCGCCCATCGGGACGAGGGTGACGGTCTCGACGGCCGCCGTGCTGCGGGCCGGGGAGTCCTGCAAGGGGGTGACCACGTGCTCGCTGTCGGCCTGCCACTCGGCGATCCGGCGGGCCGGCGCGGTGATGCGCACCGGAGTGCCGCCCTGGGTGAAGGGGTTGGCGGGCAGCGGCCCGGCGGTCCGGCTGAAGGCGGGGTTGCCGGCGTCCAGGGCGAGGCCGTAGTTCCAGGGGCTGGTGGCGTGCACCTCGTAGCTGGGGAACTGGGCGCTGCCGGCGTACTGGACGTAACTCTCACCGATGCTCAGCGCGTACGTGAGCGGTCCGTGGTCGATCGCGGTGGCGCCGTGGTTGCCGGGCCAGCTGCGGACGGTGGTGTTCTGCGGAAGCCGCAGGGTGACCGTGTCGCCGTTCCGCCAGGTCCGGTTCAGCACGGTGAAGGCGGGTCCCGCGGGGGCGGTGGTGGTGGCGCCGCCGACCGTGATGCGCGGGGCCGTGCACCAGCCGGGGATACGCAGGTAGAGCGGGAAGGCGAGCGGGCGCGGGACGGACACGGTCAGGGTGATGCTGTCGCCGAAGGGGTAGTCGGTGGTCTCGGTGATGGTGACGCTGACGCCGTCGGCGACCTTCGCGGTGACGGAACTGGGCGCGTACATCGCCGCGGCCAGGCCGTGGTCGGGGGTGGCGAGCCACAGCTCCTCGGTGAAGTAGGGCCAGCCCATGCCGTAGTTGTGCGGGCAGCAGCGGTACTGGTCGACGCCGGGCATGAACGCCTGCATGGCGAAGCCGTTCTGGAACTGCCCTTGCGTCTTGGGGGCGTTGTCCAGGTCGACGCTGTTGGCGGCGGTGATGTAGTGGACCGCCCTGCCGTCGGGGTCGAGGGCGGCGGGCAGTGAGTTGAAGGCGAGGTCCTCGCAGCGGTCGGCCCACACCGGGTCGCCGGTGATCCGGGTCAGCAGCTGGTGGCTGGCCATGAACTCGACGATGCCGCAGGTCTCGAAGCCCTGCCGGGGGTCGCCGAAGCCCGGCCGGGCGTTCTCGTCACCGGCGAAGCCGCCGCCCGGGAACTGGCCCCAACTCGTCATCACCGCGGTGTAGTTCTGGTAAGCGGCCTGGCTGAGGGCGGTGGACGGGGAGCGCAGTGCGTACTGGGCGGGTTCACGGAAGCCCTGGGCGATGTTGACGTTGTGCAGGGACGGCAGGTTGTTCACCCAGTTGGCGCCGCCGGCGTGGATCTTGTCGGCGAGGGTCAGCAGAAAGGCGTCACCGGTGCGGTTGTAGAGCCAGAAGACGCTGTCCAGGCCGTCGCCCCAGCGCACCGACACCCAGCTCTGGTTGAAGGCACCAGGACCCTGGGCGTTCATGTACCGGAAGAAGGCGGTGAGCAGCGGGACGATCCGGCCGTCGCCGCTGTACTCCTGCCAGTTGCGCAGCGCCCAGGTCAGCGGCAGGTACGGCCAGAAGTCCGGGCCGCCGCCGAGCGAGGTGCGCAAGGCGGTCGGGCCGAAGAAACCGTCCGGCTGGGCGGTGGCGAGGATGGCGTCGATCCAGCGGCGCACCGCGGCCAGTGCGGTGGCGTCCCCGGTGAGCACGGCGAGGTCCGTGTAGCCGCGCAGCCAGTAAGGGACCTCCTCCCAGCCGGTGTTGGCGGGGTGGGCCCAGCCGCTGGTGTTCATGTCGAGGAAGTGCGAGGCCGCCGCGTACTGCCCGCAGAGCCCGGCCAGCTGGCGGCGCAGCTCGCCGTCGAGCCAGCCGCGGGCGGTGACCGCGCCGGGCGGCAGGCGGAGGAAGGCGGTGGGCGCCAGCGGCGCCGCGTTGGGTGTGTAGAGACCGCCGGGGGCCGGCGCGACCCGGCCGGCGGCGCCTGCCGCGGTGGTGGGTGCGGCGGCCCTGGCGGGACCGGCCAGGGCCGGCGGGATGCCGGCGGCGGCTCCCGCCGCCAGCGTGGTGGTGACAAAGGATCTGCGGTTCAGGGGCATGGGGGTGGCCTCCTGGCACTGGGGGGCATCCCTCCGAACCGGCTATTCCAACGTTGGAAAGATGCGCTGCCATCCGGCATGACAGCACGGCTTCGGGGCCGTGTCCACAGTGGCAACAGAACTCACGGGAGGAGTTTTTGATGGCTGGTCAACGCGGTGGGTCGACGAACGGCAAGCTTCCGAAAGTCTCCGCGCGACTCCTTGTCGAGTCGCCGCGCCGTCTGTATAACGTTGTAAATCCGCAGCACGGGACGGCCACTTCAGGCTCCCGGTGCACCCACCCTCCCCGTACGCCGTACCCGCTCGCCGGGGCACCGTAGAAGAAGGAGTGTCGTGAGCATGACCATACGCCCGCTCACCCGCAGAACGCGCGCGCTCGCCGTCTGCGTACTGCTGGCCACCGCCGGCCTCACGGCCACCGCCTGCTCCAAGTCCGAGGACGGCGACGCCGCTGCCGCGCCCAGCGGCTCCGGCCAGGCCGCACAGCAGCAGGTCACCCAGACGCCGAGCGCCTCGGCCGGCGGGGGCTGCACACTCTCCGCCTACGGCGCTCCCAAGCTCGACCTGAAGAACGCGGTCGTCGGCTTCTCCCAGTCGGAGAAGGAGGACAACCCGTTCCGGATCGCCGAAACCCAGTCGATCAAGGACGAGGCCGCCAGGCTGGGCGTGAAGAAACTGCTCACCACCGACGCCCAGTCCCAGCTCCCCAAGCAGATCAGCGACATCCAGGACATGCTGGCGCAGGGCGCCCAGCTGCTCATCGTCGCCCCGCTCAACTCCGACGGGCTGGACCCGGCACTCCAGGCCGCCGCCGCCAAGCACGTCCCGGTCATCACCATCGACCGGAAGATCAACGCCACGTCCTGCAAGGACTATGTGACCTTCCTCGGCTCGGACTTCGTGGAGCAGGGCAAGCGCGCCGCCGACGCCATGATCAAGTCCACCGGCGGCAAGGGGCAGGTGGCGATCCTGCTCGGTTCGTCCGGCAACAACGTCACCACCGACCGCACCAAGGGCTTCGTCGACGAGATCGCCGCCAAGGCGCCCGGGCTGAAGGTGGTCGCCCAGCAGACCGGCGAGTTCACCCGGGACAAGGGCCAGCAGGTGATGGAGCAGCTCATCCAGTCCAAGCCCGGCATCACGGCCGTCTACGCGGAGAACGACGAGATGGGCCTCGGCGCGGTCACCGCGCTGCAGAGCGCCGGCAAGAACCCGGGCAAGGACGTCAAGATCGTCTCGGTGGACGGCACCCGGAACGCGGTGCAGGCCATCGTGGACGGCAAGTACAACGCGGTGATCGAGTCCAACCCCCGCTTCGGGCCGCTGGCGTTCGCCACCGCGCAGAAGTTCTACGGCGGTGAGTCGATCCCCGAGGACGTGATCATCTCCGACCGCGCCTACGACGAGGACAACGCCAAGACGTCGGTGGCGGGCGCGTTCTGATGGTGCCGCCGGACACCGCCGCGGCCCGGTCCGCCCCACCCCAGCAGCCACCGCCGGAGCGCGAACCGGCACCGGTGCTGGAAGCGGTCGGCGTCGGCAAACGGTTCCCCGGTGTGGTCGCGCTCGACGACGTGTCGTTCACCCTGCGGACGGGGGAGATCCACGCGTTGGTCGGCGAGAACGGCGCCGGCAAATCCACCCTGATCAAGATCCTCACCGGGGTGCACCGCCCCGACGAGGGCGAACTGCGCCTCGGCGGGCGGCCGGTGGTCTTCCACCGGCCGCACGAGGCGCAGCGCGCCGGGATCTCCACCATCTACCAGGAAGTCAACCTGGTCCCGCTGATGAGCGTGGCCCGGAACATCTTCCTGGGCCGCGAGCCCAAGACCCGGCTCGGCCTGATCGACTTCACCAGCATGCACCGCCAGACCGCGGAACTGCTGGCCGGTTTCGGCATCACGGCGGACCCGCGCCGGCCGCTGCACACCCTCGGCGTCGGCACCCAGCAGATGGTCGCGCTGGCCCGGGCGGTCAGCGTCCAGGCCCGGGTGGTGGTGATGGACGAACCGACCTCGTCCCTCGAACCCCGCGAGGTCGAGACCCTCTTCAGGGTCATCGGTGAACTCCACCAGCGGGGCATCTCGCTGGTCTACGTCAGCCACCGGATGGACGAGCTCTACCGCATCTGCGACCGCGTGACGGTGCTGCGCGACGGCCGGCTGGTGCACTCCGGGCCACTGCGGGACACCGCACGGGTCCAGTTGGTGTCGATGATGCTCGGCCGCGAGATCGCCGAGGTGCGCAGGAGCGGCACCACCGCCTTCGGGGCCGGGCACGAGGCGGCACCGGAACCGGTGCTCACCGCCACCGGACTGACCCGGCGGCACCTGCTGCAGGAGGTCGGCCTGGAGCTGCGACCGGGTGAAGTGCTGGGACTCGGCGGCCTGTTGGGGTCGGGTCGCAGCGAGACGGCGAAGGCGCTGGCGGGCGCGCTGCCGCTGGACGCCGGCCAGGTCAGGGTCGGCGGCCGGACCCTGCGCCGGCTCACCTCGGCGGCCGCGATCCGGGCCGGCATCAGCCTGCTGCCGGAGGACCGCAAGGCGGAGGGGATCGTGCCGGGCCTGTCGGTGCGGGAGAACATCGTGCTCGCCGCGCTCCCCCGGCTCTCCCGCGGCGGCATGGTCTCGCGGCGCCGGCAGGACCGTGTCGTCGAGATCTTCATGAAGCGGCTGCGGATCAAGGCGGCGAGCCCCGAGCAGAAGGTCGGCGAGCTCTCCGGCGGCAATCAGCAGAAGGTGCTGCTCGCCCGGTGGCTCTGCCTGGAGCCGAAGGTGCTGCTGCTGGACGAGCCGACCCGCGGTATCGATGTCGGCGCCAAGGCGGAAGTCCAGGCGCTCATCGACGAGTTGGCGGCGGAGGGGCTTGCCGTGCTGCTGATCTCCTCCGAGCTGGAGGAGCTGGTGGAAGGCGCCGACCGGATCGTGGTGCTGCGCGCCGGAGCGGTGGCCGGCGAACTGACCGGTGAGGACGTCTCGGAGGCGGCGCTGCTCGCGGTGCTCGCCGAGGGCGACCCGGAAGGGGACCTGGAAGGGAACCCGGAAACGGATCCGGAAACGGGTCTGGAAACGGGTCTGGAGGCGGCCCCGGAAGCGGACGCCGGCCCCGCCTCCGGCCCGGTGTCCGGCGGTCCCGACTCCGGCGACCGGGCACCCGCACCCGCCGTACCCGTAGCGAGCAAGCCCCCGCGTCCCGGCACCGATCCCCGTCCGTCCAAGACCTCCAAGACCTCCGAGCCCCCCGAGACCCCCCAGACCCCCGACGACCCCCCGGAGGCCGAGCTGTGACCGCCTTCGCCATCCCCCGCGGCCTGGACCGCCCGCGCATGACCGGCTGGCTCCAGCGGTACGGCGTCTACGCCGCGGTCCTCGCCCTGCTCGCCTTCAACGGCCTGTTCACCGACCGCTTCCTCACCGCCGACAACCTGCGCACGCAAGCCGTTCAGGTCTCCCCCGTCCTGATCGTCGCGCTCGGCATGGCGCTGGTGATCGGCACCGAGGGCGTCGACCTGTCGGTGGGTTCGACGATGGCCCTGGCGAGCGCGGTGCTGCCGCTCTATCTGGGGTACGGCCTGCTCCCGGGGCTGCTGGTTGCCCTGCTCGCCGGCGTCGTGGTCGGGCTGGTCAACGGCTCCCTGGTGTCGGTGGTCGGCCTGCAGCCGATCGTCGCCACCCTGGCCCTGTTCGTCGGTGGCCGCGGGCTCGCGCTCGTCATCGCCCACGGCCGGCTGAAGCAGATCAGGAACCAGGACCTGCTGAACCTCGGCACCGACAGCGTGCTCGGTGTGCCGGTGGTCGTCGTCATCGCCGCGGTGCTGGCCGTCCTGGTCGCTCTGCTGGTGCAACGCACTACCTTCGGGCGGCAGTTGGTGGCCGTCGGCGGGAACCGGGCGGCGGCGGCGCTGGCCGGGCTGCCGGTACGCCGGGTGCTGCTCGGGGTGTACGTGATCTGCGGTGTGCTGGCCGCGCTGGCCGGTGTGCTGGCCACCGCCCGGCTGACCGCGAGCGACCCGTCCTCGCTCGGCAATCTGATGGAGCTCTCCGCGATCACCGCCGTGGTGGTCGGCGGCACCCCGCTGAGCGGCGGTTCCGTCCGGGTCCTCGGCACCGTGATGGGCGCACTGCTGATGCAGTTGCTGCACGCCACGCTGGTCAGCCACAACCTGCACGACTCCACCGCCCAGATGGTCCAGGCGGGCATCATCCTGCTCGCCGTCTACGTAGCCCGGGAGCGTCGATCCCGATGAAGTCCGCGCTGAACACCGCACTGGCCGTCCCGGCCGGCCCACCGCCCGCCCCGATCGCCGCCCTGCGCCCCTCCGGGCGGCAGCGCGCCGCCGAACTCCTGCAACGGCAGGGCGCGCTGGCCGTCCTGGTGCTGCTCTGCCTGGTCTCCTCCTTCCTCTTCTCGGCCTTCCCGACCCTGGACAACACCCGCGGCATCACCATCCAGGCGTCCTTTCCTGCGATCGTCGCCCTCGGCATGACCCTGGTGATCATCACCGGCGGCATCGACCTCTCCGTCGGGTCGGTGTTCGCACTCGGCGGGGTACTGGCCGCCTGGGCCTCGCAGTACGGCTTCCTGCCGGCGCTGCTGCTGCCGCTCGCGGTCTGCGGGGCGATCGGCGCGGTCAACGGGCTGCTGGTGGCGCGCGCCGGTATGGCGCCGTTCATCGTCACTCTGGCCTCACTGCTCGGCGCCCGCGGCCTGCTGCTCGCGCTGACCCACGAGGGCGCGACCACGTATCTCGTTCCCCGCGGCTCGGCCTTCCGGCAACTCGGCGGCGGGCAGGTGTGGGGCTTCGGCTACCCGGTGCTCATCGCGGTGGCGCTCTTCTGCGCCGGCGGGCTGCTGCTGCAGCGCACCTCCTTCGGGCAGGCGCTCTTCGCGGTGGGCGGCGGCGGGGACGCGGCGCTGCTGATGGGGCTGCCGGTGGCCCGTACCAAGGTGGCCGTGTACACCCTCAGCGGATTGCTCGCCGGGCTGGCCGGAGCGCTCAACGCGGCCCGGCTGTCGTCCGGTGTGACCATCGTCGGCGTCGGGATGGAACTGGACGCGATCTCCGCGGTGGTGATCGGCGGCACCCTGCTGGTGGGCGGCGCCGGGTCGGTCTCCGGCACGCTGTGGGGTGTGCTGCTGCTCGCCGTGATCCAGAACCTGATCAACCAGATCGGCTCGCTCGACTCCTCCTACCAGTCCGTGGTCAGCGGCGGCTTCCTGATCGTCGTGGTGGTCGCCCAGCGGTATCTGTCCGCGGCCCGCCGCGGCACCTGAGCGGTCCGGTGCCGTGCCGCCCGTTCGCCGGCACGGCACCGGACCTTGTGCACACTGGGGCCGGAACCTCCGGCGCCACGCAAGGCCGCCGGGGGCGGGAAGAGGGAAGGAAGTCCGTGGGCGTCAGCCTCAAAGACGTTGCCCTGCTGGCGGGCGTGTCCATCAAGACCGTGTCCAACGTGGTGAACAACTACCCGCATGTGACGCCCGCGATGCGGGACCGCGTGCAGCGGGCGATCGACGAGCTGGGCTACCGGCCGAATCTGACGGCCCGTCACTTGCGCAAGGGCCGTACCGGGATCATCGCGCTCGCCGTCCCGGAGCTGGGCAATCCCTACTTCGCGGAGCTGGCGGGCGCGGTGATCGACGCCGCCGCCCGGCACGACTACACCGTGCTGCTCGACCACACCGCGGGCCTGCGGCAGCAGGAGGTGCTGGTCTCCCAGGGCTTCCGGGCCCATGTGATCGACGGCCTCATCCTCAGCCCGATCGAGCTGGAGGCCGCCGACCTGCTCGGCCGGCGCGCAGACGACGGGCCGCTGGTGCTGCTCGGCGAGCGGGAGTACGACGCGCCCTACGACCACATCGCGATCGACAACGTGGCCGCCGCACGGACCGCGGTACGCCATCTGACGGCGCTCGGGCGGCGCCGGATCGCCTTCATCGGCGCCCGCCGCGAGCTGGCCCGCCGCCCGGCCCATCTGAGACTGCGCGGCTGGCGGGAAGAGCTGGCCGCGGCCGGGCTGCCCTGCGGCGAGGAGCTGGTCGCGGCCACCGACGGCTACGGCCGCTGGGACGGCGCGGCGGCGATGACCTGGCTGCTGGACCGCGGAGCCGCGCCCGACGCGGTCTTCGCGTACAACGACCTGATGGCGCTGGGCGCGATGCGGGCGCTGGTGGAACGCGGGCTGCGGGTGCCCCGGGACGTGTCGGTGGTCGGTTTCGACGACATCGAGGAGGGCCGCTTCTCCACGGTCGCGCTCACCACGGTGTCCCCGGACAAGCAGGCCATCGCCCGGCTGGCGGTCGAACGGGTGGTGGCCCGGCTGTCGGGCACGCCGCAGATCCGGGCAGAACGGATCCAGCCCGGGTACACGCTGGTCACCCGCGAGTCGACGGCGCCGGCCGACTGAGCGGCAGGCCGTCGCCCGGCGCCTCCCCGGCCGGGCGGCAAGGCGGCGGCATACTGCGGGCATGCTCCGTATCGCCGCCGCTCCGCCGGGAGGCCGTCCATGACAGACCGGCCGCTGCTCATCGTGGACGGCGCCAACGTCGTCGGTTCCGTACCGGACGGCTGGTGGCGCGACCGGCGCGGCGCCGCCGAGCGGCTGCGGGACGCGCTGGCGCCGGTCGGCGCGGGCGGCCTGCCCGCCGCCGGCGGCGCGCCGCCGTGGGCGGTCGGCACGCCGCTGGAGGTCGTGCTGGTGGTGGAGGGCGCGGCCCGCGGGGTGGCATCGGTGCCGGGCGTACGGGTGGAGTCCGCCTCCGGCAGCGGTGACGACCTGATCACCGCGCTCGCCGTGAAGTGCCGTACGGACACCCCTGACCGGCACTGCCTGGTCGTGACCGCGGACCGCGAACTGCGCCGCCGGGTGGAAGCGGTGGGCGCGGTGTGTATCGGCCCCCACTCGGTCCCCCGCCGGTAGCAGCGGCCCGGCGGCCCGCCGCGGGTCAGCGGACGTCGATCCAGTCGGCGGCGCTGGTGGAGGTGTAGCTGCCGGCGTCGCCCACCTGCACGGCCCGCCACCAGCCGTCGGCGCTCGCGGTGACGGTCTTCTGGAACGCTCCCGAGGTGGTGGACGTGACCACCGACTTCCGCACCCACGCGCTCGTGGATGTGGTCCGGTACCAGATCTCCACCGGTTCGGTGCCGCGGTGCTTCCAGGTGGAGCCGCTGAGGTACTGGAGGGTGCCGGTGAGCACCAGCCGCGCACCTTTGCGGACCGGCTGCGGGGTGCCCTTGAAGCCGGTGATCCGTTCCTCGGTGCGGTGCACGGCCTTCGCCGCGGAGGTGGCAGCGAGGCAGGAGTTGCTCTCGGCGTGCACCCAACGGTAACTGCCGTTGCCGCCCTGGTAGGTGGCCTTCACCGCGCCGTTCGCATCACTGGTGGCCGTGGCCACCGTCTTCCAGGCGGTGCTGCCCGCCTTGGCGAACTGCAGGCCGAGCACGGGCCGTTCGTCCTGGTGGCAGACCTGGTTGAGCTGGGTCCTGACGGTGGCGAGCCCGTTCGCGTCCACGGTCGCGGAGAGGCTGCCGAAGGACATCGGCAGCGGGTGGCTGACCGCCAGGTCGTGGCTGACACCCGCGAGGTAGAAGTCCCGTGGGGCGGTGGTGACCGCGAAGTCCCCGTCGTCGTCGCGGACCGTGTAGCTGAGCGAGAACCGCCCGCTCGCGTCCGCGGTGGTCCGGGCGTTGTACTGGGCCTCCCAGTACGCCCGCAGGAAGATCTCGGTACCGGCCGGACTGCCGTGCCCCGGCGGCAGGTTGACGGTGCCGCTGACGGTGAGGACGTCACCGGTGTGCACCCGGGTGCGGCTGACCTTGTAGGTCACCGTGGTGGGCAGCGCGGTGGCCTCCCGCCGGATGGAGTCGTAAACACTGTTGTACGTCTCCGGGTTGCCGTCCGGGTCATATTCGGCGTTGAAGTCGACGAGGTGGGTGACCTGCGCCAGCGAGCTGTCCCCGACATGGTCGACCAGCGTGCCGGGGAGGGCGAACCGGCCCTCGGCGTCGGTCTGCACGGTGCCCAGGGCGCGGCTCTCGGTGTAGACCGGATCGATGGGATCGCCCCACGGGTTCCAGGTCTCGAAGACGATGTCCTCGCTCACCACGACGCTGCCGTTCACCACGGGTGCGCCGTCGGCGGTGGTCAGCACACCGGTCAGATCGACCGTGCGGTGGTCGAAGTCGGTGGCCGGGCGGTCGGTGGCGAGGTTGAGCTCATAGGGCTGCCCGGGTGGGCCGACGGTCGCGTGGGCGGGCAGTGCCCCGAGCCCGGTCGTGGCCAGGAGAAGTGCGGCAGCGGCGATGGTACGAGCTGTGGCGGGACGGAGATGCACCTGAACTCCCCGGTGGTGTGGCCCGGTCACAGTGCGGCGTCGTCGTCGGCTGCGCGGGACACAGGTTGGACACCGCAGAACGCCGAAGGGTTGCCCTGCGCTGGCAGGGCGATGCGCTGAGCTACGAACTCGCGCTGTCGCGCAGCCCGTCGAGGCGGCGCTTCTCCTCATCGAAGAGTTCGAGGAAACGGCCGGAGCGGGGTGCGGGCTCGGCGACGTCGTCCCGTTCGGGGAGTGCGTCGAGGTCGGAGGGGCGGGGTCCCTCGGGTCCTTCGGGGCCGGTGCGGACCAGGCGCTCGACCCGGACGATACGGAAGTGGCGTCCCGCGACGTCGAGTTCGTCCGGCTGATCGGCGTCGAGGTGGTCGGCGGCGCGTCTGTAGAGCTCGTGCTCCTCGGCGGTGAGGTCACGCTGCCAGGGGACGATGACCCGCAGGTGGACGGCGAGTCCGTTGCGGGCGTCGCGCGGGGTGGCGGCGGTGCCGGTGGAGTGCGGGCGCCAGCGCCCGCCCTCGCGTTCGGCGGTCATGAAGGTGGCGGGCAGCCGGACGGTGCCGGGGTGGGTGCGGGCCGCGCGGCGGGAGTCGTCGCGGACGGCGCTGGGCACGGTGTCGTTGCGGCGCAGGGCGGCGAGGAGTTCCGCGTCGAGGACAGCTTCAGAACTGCCGTGCGGGGCCGGGTCGATGACGAGGCCGGCCGCCGGGTCGGGGGCGGCGAACGGGTCGCCGGTGCGGGCGGCGGCGGGCGCCGGGTCCGGGTCGGTGGTACGCGGCGGCTCCGGGCCGTCCGGGCCCATCCGGATGAAGCGTTCGGCGCGGACCACCCGGAAGCGGACGCCGCCGACGGTGACTTCGTCGAGTTCCCCGCGGTCGAGGCGGTCGGCGGCGGCGAGGCAGGCGTCCCGCGCGGCCCGGGCACCGTCAGGCGACTCCGGCCCGTCCGGCGACTCCGATCCGTCCGGCGACTCCGATCCGTCCGGCCCATCCGACCGGTCCAGCCCATCCGACCGGTCCAGCCCGTCCGATCCGTCCGGCCCGTCGGATTCCGCCGCCCCGGCGAGGTCGCGGAGCTGTCCGGCGAGGCTGTCGCGGGCGTCCTGCGGGGCGAGTCCGGAGAAGTACGGCTGCACCTCCCAGCCGCCTTCGGACCGTTCGCGGGCCACCCCGAAGACCGGCCCGCCCGCCAGCAACGTGGACGGATACGTCTTGCGGGCCTTCCACGCCTCCACGTCGGCGAGCGCCGCGACCGGGGAGTCCGACGCGGTGCCCGGTGCGGTCCGGTAAGCGGAATCGTCGCCTTGCGGATTCATGACTCCAGCATGCCCATTGGACCCGCCGCACGGGAGAGGTTCCCCAAAAGGGGGCCTCTTGACATTCCCGCGCTACCCGCGTCCACCGGCCCATCAGTCCGCTCCCCCTTGCGGCGGCCCCGCCGGCCGCGGCCCCTTCCGGGCGCCGCCGGCCCGTGCCAGGCCCGTGTCCGGCCCCTACCTGGGGCCCTACCGACTGGCGGCGGTGAGCATGTGGGCGATGCCCTCGGGGGACAGCAGGTGGTGGAGGGCGCGGCGGCGGGCACCCTCGATACCGGCGCGGCGGCCGAGGAGGGTGGTCTCGATGGCGACGGTCCTGGTGGCCAGTGGGAGGGCCCGGCGGTAGACGGCGCCGCGGATGTCGGCGAGCAGGTCGTCGTGGAGGCTGGCGATACTGCCGCCGAGGACGATCGTGTCGGGGTTGTAGAAGCTGACCAGGGACGCCAGCACCTCACCGATGCGCTGGGCGGCGAGCCGCACCTGGCGGCGGGCCAGCGGGTCCCCCGCCGTGACGAGCCGCACCACGTCGGCCGCGTGCTCGGCCGGCAGCCCCGCCTCGCGCAGGGTGGCCGCGATGGCCGCGCCGGAGGCCACCGCCTCGACGCAGCCGGTGTTGCCGCAGTGGCACGGCACATGGTCGTGTCCCGGCACCGGAATGTGCCCGATGTCCCCGGCCGCACCGGACGCCCCCCGGTGCACCACTCCCCCCGAGACGATCCCGCAGCCGATCCCGGTCCCCACCTTGACGTAGAGCAGATGCGCGGTCGCCGGCCGGTGGGCGTACTCGCCGAGCGCCATCATGTTGACGTCGTTGTCGACCAGGACCGGCGCGTCGTAGCGTCCGGCGAAGAAGTCCGGCACCCGGGTGCCGTCCCAGCCGCGCATGATCGGCGGCCGCACCACCGTCCCGGTGCTCGCCTCGACCGGCCCGGGGACGCCGATGCTGATCGCCCGCACATGCCCGGCCGGGTGGCCGGCCTCGGCCAGCAGCCGCCCCACCTGCTCGTGCAGCCCGGTGAGTACGGCCTCGGGCCCATCGTTGATGTCCAGTTCCTCCGTGGCCTCGGCCAGCACCGTGCCGCCGAGTTCGGCGACCGCGACCGTGCTGTGCGTGGCGCCGAGGTCCACCGCGCACACCACCGCGGCGCGCGAGGCCAGTTGGAGGGTGAGCGGCGGGCGCCCGCGGTCGGTCGCCACCGTGCCGGTCTCCACCAGCAGCCCGCGGTCGATCAGCAGGTCGACCCGCTGCGCGACGGCCGCACGCGACAGCCCGGTGGCGGTGGCGAGCTGGCTGCGGCGGGTGGCGCCGCCGGCCACCAGACCGGCCAGCTCGCTCAGCGCCGTCAACTGCCGGTCCCCCACTGGTGCCGTCACCTGCGCCCGCCCTTCCTCGGCCCGGGACCCGTGGCCCCCGTATTTATGACAGAAGGTAGCGGAAATGTTGCCATTGTCAACCGAAAGCCGGGTAGCTAGCGTTTTCTACGAACCGAAAGGGAGGGCATTCGTGGGCCGAATCTCCGCGGATTCAGCGAATCCGCCGCCGTTGCGTACGGCCATCGCCGGCACCGGCATGATCGGACGGGTCCACCTCGACGCGGTACGCCGTTCCGGCGCCCCGGTCGTCGGGGTCAGTTCGTCCTCCCCCGCGCGTGCCAAGGAAGCGGCGGCCGAACTCGGCGTGGAGCGGGCCTTCGACAGCTCACAGGCCCTCGTCACCAGCGACGACGTGGACGTGGTGCACATCTGCACGCCCAACGCCGCGCACGCGGAACTCGCCGGGCTCGCACTGCGGGCCGGCAAGCACGTGGTGTGCGAGAAGCCGCTGACCACCGACGCGGCCACCGCGGACGCGCTCGCCGCGCTCGCCGCGCGCACCGGGCTGGTGGCCGCGGTGCCCTTCGTCTACCGCTACCACCCGATGGCCGCCGAGGCCCGCTCCCGGGTGCGCGACGGCCGGGCCGGCGACATCCGGCTGCTGCACGGCCACTATCTGCAGGACTGGCTCGCCGAGCCGGGCGACACCAACTGGCGGGTGGACCCCGTGGCAGGCGGCCCCTCCCGGGCGTTCGCCGACATCGGTTCGCACTGGTGCGACCTGGTGGAGTGGGTGACCGGCCACCGGATCACCGAGGTGACCGCGGTCACCCAGACCGTCGACCGGGACGGCGGCCGGCCCGCCACCGAGGACGCGGTCCAGTTGCTGCTGCGCACCGACCGCGGCGCCACCGGGACGCTGACCGTCTCCCAGATCTCCCCGGGCCGCAAGAACCGGCTGTGGTTCGAGGTGGACGGCGCCCGTACCTCGCTCGCCTTCGACCAGGAGAACCCGGAGTCGCTCTTCGTCGGCAGCCGCGGTGAGAACGCCGTGGTGCTGCGCGACCCGGCGACCCTCTCGCCGGCCGCCGCCCGGCTCTCCACGGTGCCCGGCGGCCACCCGATGGGCTATCTCGACTGCTTCGCGGCCTTCGTCCGCGATGTGCACAGCGCGATCCGGGCCGGCGGCGCCGCGTCCGGCGAACCCGCCACGCCCCCCGCCTTCCCCACCTTCGACGACGCCGCCCGCATGGTCCGCCTCACCGAAGCCGTCCTCGGCTCCGCGGCGGACCGGTCCTGGAAAGAGGTCTCCTGAGATGAAGCTGGGCTTTCTGACCGCCTGCCTTCCGCAGCTCCCGCTCGACGAGATCGCCGCCTGGGCGGCCGGGCACGACTACGAGGCGCTGGAAGTGGCCACCTGGCCGTCCACCGGCTCCCGGGACTTCGAGGCGAGCCATATCGACGTGACCGGCTTCACCGGACAGCACGCCGACGAGGTCCGCACCCTGTTCGACAAGCACGGACTGACCCTCTCGGCGCTCGCCTACTACGAGAACAACCTGCACCCCGACCAGACCCGCAGGTCCGAGATCGCCGCCCACGTACGGGCCAACGTGGACGCCGCCCAGAAGCTCGGCGTGGAGTACGTCGGCACCTTCGTCGGACGGCACCCGGGGCTTTCGGTCAAGGAGAACCTGCGGCTCGCCGAACGGGAACTGCCGCCGCTGGTGGAGTACGCGGGCGAGCACGGCGTGAAACTCATCATCGAGAACTGCGTGATGGAGGGGTGGCACCCGGACGGCTACCCCGGCAACCTCGCCTACTCCCCGGAACTGTGGGAGTGGATGTTCGACCTCGGCTTCTACCTCAACTACGACCCCTCGCACCTGCTGTGGCTGGGCATCGACCCGGTGGCGGCGCTCAGGCCGTACATCGACCGGATCCCGCACGCCCAGGCCAAGGACGCGCAACTCGACCCGCGGGCGCGGGACCGTTACGGCTTCTTCGGCAAGGCCGTCGAACGCGACGACGGCTGGGACAGCGGCTGGTGGCGCTACCGGGTGCCCGGCCTCGGCGACGTCGACTGGCGGCGGATCGTCGACACGCTCTACGAGGGCGGCTTCACCGGAGTGCTCTCCGTGGAGCACGAGGACCCGGTGTGGAGCGGCGATGTCCAGCGGATCACCCAGGGGCTGGAGATCGCCCACCGCACACTGCGACCGCTGATCGTCGGCTGATCCCGGGACCGCACCCGCATCCGCCCGCGCCACCCGCACCGCACCGCCCGGCGGGACCGACCGCATCCGCCGGACCACCGCCGTACGCAACGGACTTCCAGGAGGCATCGCTTCGATGGCCACACCTTTGAGCATCCAGCTCTACACCCTCCGGGACCAGATCGCCGCCGACCGCGACGGCACGCTGGCCCGGCTCGCCGAGATCGGCTACCGCCAGGTCGAGGCGTACGACCCGACCGCCGACCCGGCCGGTTTCCGCAAGACCGCCGACGAGTTGGGGATCACCGTCTCCAGCACCCACGCCTACGCGCTGTTCAGCAAGGACGCCGGCGAGGTCTTCGACGCGGTCGCCACTGTCGGCACCGACCTGGTGATCATCCCCGGCGGCATTGAGCACGAGGAGTTCACCACCCTCGACGGGCTGCAGCGCACCGCCGACCTGCTCAACGGCTTCGCCGTAAAGGCTGCCGAGCACGGCATGCGGATGGGTTACCACAACCACTGGTGGGAGATCGAGCCGCGGTTCGACGGCCGCACCGCGCTGGAGGTGTTCGCCGGTCTGCTGGCGCCCGAGGTCTTCCTGGAGGTGGACACCTACTGGGCGGCGGTCGGCGGCGCGGACGTCCCCGCACTGCTGCGCACGCTCGGCACCAAGGTGCTCGCCCTGCACATCAAGGACGGGCCCGGCGTCAAGGACGAGCCGCACACCGCGGTCGGCAAGGGCACCATCGATGTGCCGTCGATCCTGGCGGCGGCGCCCGACGCGCAGCGGATCGTCGAACTCGACAGCTGCGCCACCGACATCTTCACCGCGGTCGCCGAGAGCCACGCGTATCTGACCGCGCTGGAGGGGCGTTCATGACCGGCGGACCCGTGGGGAGAGGTCCGGTCGGCGTCGCGCTGGTCGGCGCAGGGGTGATCAGCACCCAGTATCTGACCGCGCTCTCGGCGTTCCCCGACCTACGGGTACTGGCGGTCGCCGACCTCGATGTCGAGCGGGCCCGGGCGGCGGCGGCGCGGTACGGGGTGCCGGCGGCCGGTGACGTGGCCTCGGTGCTGGCGCTCCCCGAGGTGGAGATCGTCGTCAATCTGACCATTCCGGCCGCGCACGCGGAGGTCGCGGCGGCGGCGCTGCAGGCGGGCAAGCACGTCTACGGCGAGAAGCCGCTGGCGCTGACCCCGTCGGACGGCGCGAAGATTTTGACCGAGGCGCAGTCGCGGGGACTGCGGGTCGGCAGCGCGCCGGACACCTTCCTGGGCGCCGGGCTCCAGTCGGCGGCGCGGGCGCTGGCCGCCGGGGTGATCGGCGAGCCGGTGAGCGCGGTCGCGGTCACCCAGGGGCCGGGGCCCGAAGGGTGGCACCCCAGCCCGGAGTTCCTCTTCCAGTACGGGGGCGGGCCGCTCTTCGACATCGGCCCGTACTACCTGACGGCGCTGGTCGCGCTCTTCGGGCCGGTGTCGCGGGTGGCCGCGACGGCCCGGCAGGCCAGGGCGGAGCGGGTGATCGGTTCCGGACCCCGGGCCGGCACCTCCTTCGCGGTCGAAGTGCCCACCCATGTCCATGCGCTGCTGGACTTCGAGAGCGGGCCGAGCACGTCGGCGACCTTCAGCTTCGACTCGTCGGTGCCGCGCCGCATGATCGAGATCACCGGCACCGAGGGGACGCTGGCGCTGCCCGACCCGAACACCTTCGACGGGCCGCTGCTGGTGCGGGCGTTCGGCGAGGAGGAGTGGCGCGAGCTGCCGGTGACCGGTACGACCGCGGGGCGGGGCATCGGCGTGCTCGACATGGCCCGCGCGATCCGCGGCGGCACCGAGCACCGCGCGTCGGGTGAACTCGCCCAGCACGTCCTCGAACTGATGTCGAGCGTGGCGGTCTCCGCGGAGCGGCACGGCTTCGTAGGGCTCGAATCACGCGCTCCGGATGTGCGGGTCCTTCCGGAGGACTGGGACCCGGTGGTGGCGACGCTGACCTGACCCGGCGCCGCCGCCACCGCCAGCCGGGACACCCCCGGTTCACCGGTCGGCCCACCCGTGGGGGGATGGGCCGGCCGGTGGTTTTCCGGCGGGCGGAGGGCGCGGCCGGGCGAGCCGCCAGGCAGCCCGCCCACGGCCGGCCCCTCTGTCCTGTGTGTGCGACGCCCGCCGGTGTCGGCGCGGGCGCACCGGGACCGTCACCGGCGGACCGTCCGCCGGAGCGGTGTTACGGGTAGCTGACCAGGTCCTCGACGTTGTGACTCGCGGTCACCTGGCCCCCGGAGTTGTCGATGATGTGGTTGATGGTGCCTGCCCCGCCGAGCACGGTGGTGACCATGCTGTGGAACTTCACTCCGGCCGCGGTGGGGGTTTCGATGGCATGACCGAGCACCAGGTCGGGGTGGTCGCGCAGATAGGCGTAGATGCCCACCCCCCATGCCTCGTGCGAGGTGACCGTGTTGGCGACCTTGTACGAGGCGTAGCCGAGGTCCCCGCCGGTGGTCGTCCAGCTGGCCTGGTCGGGCACGTCGTAGGGGGTCTCGCTCTGGTAGAAGTACGTCCGGCCGCCGTTGCCGTTCCAGGTGGTCTGGTACTTCTCGTAGTGCTCGACCGCCAGGCCGTACATGGTCACGTTGGCGCCGTTGACGATCAGGCCCTGGGCGGCCGGGTTGGTGTTCCAGCCCACGCCGTTGGAGTGGTCGCCGCGCCACAGCCACAGGTCGTCGCCGATGACATTGGCGCTGTTGACCACCAGGGTCTGGGTGGCCTTGCCGGCGATGTCGCCGCCGACCCGGAAGAAGACGTCCTGCAGGACCGTGGGGTCGGCGGCGTGGCTCGCCGAGGAACCCGCCGGACCGATCTGCATCAGCGTGGCCGAGTTGGTGGTGTTGGCGCTGATCAGCAGGCCCGCGATGTCGATGCCGTCGACATCGGCCGTGGTGATCGCGGTGGAGCCGTTGTCCGGCACCAGCGTGGCCAGGCCCAGGCCGAGCACCACGGTGTCGGGACGGGTGATGTTCAGCGCCGTCGACAGGTGGTAGACACCCGGGGTGACCAGCAGGTTCTTGCCCGAGGCCAGCGCCGCGTTGATGGTCGTGGCGGTGTCACCGGGCTTGACGATGTAGAACTGGCTGATCGGCAGCGAGGTCCCGGGCGGGGCCCCGTTGGTCCAGTCAGGACCCTGGACGTTGGTACGCAGCGCCGGGGCGAACACCTGCCAGTTGCCCGCGGAGTCGACGTAGAGGAACGGCTTCTCCTTGGAGACCGGGCTCTGCGCGACCGTGGTGTAGGGCGGGTTGGGGAAGCTGGTCGAGGGCGCGTTGGTGTCGCCGACGAAGACCATGTTCCAGTTCTGGCCGCTCCAGCCGCCGTTCATCGCGGTGTTCTTGGTGAGGAACTGCTGCTGGGTGCCCGAGCTGATCGTGCCGGAGATACGGGAGTTGCCGATGTACCCGCCGCTGGACCAGTTGCCCGAGCTGCCGTGGGTGTTGTCGTACAGCAGCATGCCGCCGTGCACGTCCATCCGGCGGAACGGGTCGGCCTGCGAGACCGCCCACATGGTGCTGCCGGAACTGGGGCTCAGCGACATGTTCTCGACGTCGCGCCAGAAGTTCTGGGTGGCGTTGCCGTCGCTGGTGTGGCCGGCGACGTGCACGCCGCCACCGGTGATGTTGACGTCGTCCGGGGACAGACCGAGGCCGGAGACCTGGGTGTTGTAGCCGACCGGGATGTCGACGTTGTACGTGCCCGGCCGGAAGAGCAGGGCGTTGCGCTGGGTGCCGAACTCGTTGCCGACCTGGGCGTTGTAGACCGAGGTGACCTTCGACTGGATCGACGACGCCGACATCGAGGGGTCGAAGATCGTCACGTTGGGGCCGAAGTCCGGGGTGTTGCCGGGCGGCGGGGTGGTCGTGCCGCCGCCGGTGCTGCCGCTGATGTTGAAGGACTGCGCGGCGGTGCCGTTGCAGGTGTACTGCTGCAGCTGGACGCTGTCCGCGGTGGACGCGGAGGGCACGTCGAGGCACTTGCCGCTGTTCCGGTTCACCAGGTGGAAGGCGCCGCTGGACTCGGCCACCGGCTGCCACTGCTGGTTGACGCCGCCGCCGTAGAGCCACAGCTGGGCGAGCGCGCCGTCCGCGGTGGAGACGTTGGTGACGTCCACCACCTGGTCGGGCGCGGTCGACACACCGATCCGGTAGTAGCCGCTGTCGGTGGCGGTGAACTGCCAGGACTGGGCGCTGCTTCCGTTGCAGGTGTACTGCTGCACCGCGGTGCCGTTGGCGGTGGCGGCGGCGCGGGCGTCCACGCACTTGCCGCTGCCGACGCCGGTGATGGTCGCGGGTGCGGTCGGGATGGTCGCAGCGCCGGCGCCCGAGGCGGAGACCAGCGCGATGCAGGCGGATGCCGGGAGGGCGACCGCCGCCACGATGGCGGCTATGCGTCTGCGGTGGCGTGGGGGGCGGATGAGCGGGCCGGGCACTGCGGGTACCTGGTTCACAGGTGGCTCCTCGGTCGCGTTGTGGGGTCGCGATGCGGTGTGGACGCTAGGCGCCGCTCGCCCGAGGAGTCAATACACATCAAAAAATAAGTCGTGAACTATGCATTCCTCAGGCGTCGATGACGTTCCCGGCGAGCAGCGCGATGATGATCGCGCCGACCACGATCCGGTAGATCACGAAGGAGTTGAAGGAGTGCTTGGCCACGAACCGCAGCAGCCAGGCGATGGAGGCGTAGGCGACGACGAAGGAGACCAGGGTGCCGACGGCGAGCGCGGGCACGCCGACGCCCCCGCTGGTGGCGTCCTTGAGTTCGTACAGGCCGGCGCCGGTGAGAGCGGGCAGGCCAAGGAAGAACGACAGCCGGGTGGCGGCCATCCGGTCCAGGTCGCGGATGAGCGCGGTGGAGATGGTGGCACCGGACCGGGAGAAGCCGGGGAAGAGCAGCGCGAGGATCTGTGATGTGCCGACGTACATCGCGTCCTTCATGGTGACCTGGTCCTCACCACGCTTGAATCGCGCCATCTGCTCGGCGCACCACATGACGATGCTGCCGCCGATGAGCGAGAAGGCGACCACCCACAGTGACCCGAGCGGACCGTCGATGAGCGGCTTGGCGGCCAGGCCGACGATCACGATCGGGATGGTGGCGTAGATCACCCACCAGGTGAATTTGTAGTCGTGGTTGTCCCGCTCCCGTTTGTTGGTCAGTCCGCGCAGCCAGGCTCCGACGAACCGGGCGATGTCCTTGAAGAAGTAGACGAAGACGGCCGCGATGGCGCCGACCTGGATCACCGCGGTGAAGCCGACCACGGCGTTGTCGTCGACCGGGATGTTCATCAGGCCCTCGGCCAGCTTGAGATGGCCGGTGGAGGAGACCGGCAGGAATTCGGTGACTCCTTCCACTACGCCGAGAATGACGGCCTGGCCGACGCCGATGACACTCATTGGGTGGTCCCGTCCCCTGGTCTGTCCGGTGGTATTTCCTGGCCCCCGCGGTGGACGGACGGGCCGGACGTGCCCCCCATGGGCATGTCCGGCCCGTACCGACTACATACGCGTAGACGTCCGGTGAGACTCTAGAGGATGAGCGGGCCGGCTCCTAAGCCGGGGCCGGTCGCCGGTCGCGGACCGGCCGGTTCAGCAGGCGCCGAGGTCCTGCCAGACTCCCCACTCGCCGGTGGTGCCGGGGGTCTCGCCGGTCGTCCACCACTTGGCCTTCCAGGTGTGGCCGCCGTAGGAGACGGTGTCGCCGCCCACGTAGATGGCCGACGACTGCCAGGCGGTGGCGGTGCAGCCGCCGCCGGTGCCGGTGATGGTGAGCGCGTACGCCGCCGTGTGGGAGCCGGACGGCCCGGTGCCGTGCACGGTGAGGGTGTACGAGCCCGGGGCCGCCGCCGAGGTGCTGGTGACCGAGAGCGTGGCGCTGCCGCCCGCGGTGACCGAGCCGGGGCTGACCGCGGCGGTGACACCGGCCGGGGCGCCGGTCACCGAGAGGCTGACCGACTGGGCGGAGCCGGCGGCGACCGCGGTGTGGACGGTGGAGGTGGTGTTGCCGCCGGGCGCGAGCGAGCCGGACGCCGGGGAGAGCGACACCGAGAAGTCGTTGGCCGGCGGCGGGGTGGTGCTGCCGCCGCTGGTGAAGGGCTCGAAGATGTGGCTGAACTGCCAGGTGCTCTGCGGAGTGCCGGAGCAGGAGTCCGAGCCGCCCTGGCCGTTGCAGTTGCCGTTGTCGCGCTGCAGCGCCCAGAAGGACAGGGTGTTGATGCCCTTGCTGACCGCCCAGTTGTAGACGGTGGTGGCGTTGGCGGTGGTGAAGGTCTCGGCCGGACCGTAGTCGTCGATGCCGGGCATCTCGGTGACCCCGACCATGCCCCACAGCTGCGCGTCGGTCTTGTTGGGGTAGAGCGTGGCGAGCTGGTTGTGCAGGCCGGTGGCCGCGGTCTGGGTGTCGGTCGCCATGTTGTGGGTGGCGCCGTCGTAGTAGTCGAAGGTCATGAGGTTGACGACGTTCAGGTTGACACCGTTGCTGACCGCGTTCTGGATCACCGCCAGACCGCTGCCGGAACCGAGGCTGCCGCCCTCCAGGCCCGCCGTGGTGGTCGGCAGGGTGTACGAGAACTGCAGCGGGCGGCCGTTGCTCGCCGCCCAGTCCTGGACGATCTTGACCGCCTTGTTGCGGCGGTCGATGCCGGCCGAGTTGGTCAGCGAGTTGTCCTCGATGTCCAGGTCGATCCGGCTGATGTCGTAGGTCGTGATGACCTTCTCGTACGCCGCGGCGATGGAGTTGACATTGGTGCAGCTGTCCGCGATCTCGGTGCCGCTGTTGTCGGCCGCGTAACCGCCGAAGGACGGGATGACGTCGCCGCCGCCGGCCTGGATGGTGTCGATGTCCGCCCCGAAGTTCGCCTGGCTGATCGGCATCCCGCTGTCGCCGTTCCAGTACGGGGTGCAGGAGCCGACCGACGGGGTCTGGATGAAGGCCATCGTCAAATACTTGTTGCCGGAGGCGGAGGCGAGTCCGGAGAGGCTGTCGCCGTTGTACGCCTCGAAGTACGGGGCGAAGACATGGCTGGGCAGTGCGGTGGCCGCGTGCGCGGTGCCGGCGCCGGTGAGCGCGAGCCCGGCCGACGCGACGGCGGTGACGAGGCCGGTGAGCAGGGCCTTGGGGCGCCCCCATGCACGTACACGCGCTATGGGGGAGGGTCTGCGAACGGGTCCGGTCATGGACCGCGCTCCCTTCGACGGTGGGGGGACGCATTTGGTCTGGACCAATATGCTGGTCTGTACCACCCAACTGTCAAGAGCCCTAACAGATAATCGCGCGATCAGGGCGGCGGCGGTCAGAGCGGTGGCACCCGCCGCGGAGACCGCCTCCGCGAAGCGGTGGCCACCGGCTCCCGGCCTGCCGTCAGGACACGATGTCCTTGGTGCGGAAGCCGCGGAACGCCAGCGCGGTGAGCACCACCGCGTACGACACCGACACGGACGTGCCCTGGATCATGCCGGTCCACTCCATGGTCGGCTGGACCGCGTCCAGCCAGGAGAACTGCCAGTGCGAGGGCAGGACGTCGCGCCACCCGCCGAGCGCGGTGACCGCGTCCAGCACATTGCCGACGATGGTCAGCCCGACCGCGCCGCCGACCGCCCCCAGCGGCGCGTCGGTGACGGTGGAGAGCCAGAACGCCAGTGCAGCGGTGACCAGTTGGCTGACGAAGATGTACGCCACCACGACCGCCAGCCGGGGCAGCGCGCTGCCCGAGTCCAGTGTCCCGCCGGCCGGCAGCTGCAGGTCGCCCCAGCCGTACGCGACCGTGCCGGCCACCAGTGCCACGGCCGGCAGCAGGACCAGCGCCACCGCGCTGAACCCGAGGGCTACGGTGAGCTTCACCGCCAGCAGCCGGGCCCTGGGCACCGGCGCGGCCAGCAGATAACGCAGGCTGGACCAGCCGGCCTCGGAGGCCACGGTGTCGCCGCAGAAGAGCGCCACCGGCACCACCAGGACGAAGCCCGCCGAGACGAAGAGGCAGGTGGCCGCGAAGTTGGCGCCCGAGGAGGTCGCGGTGTCGATCAGCGTCGGGCCGTTGCGGCCGCCGCCGTCCGGGGTGCCGCCGATCGCGAAGGCGGCCATCAGGATGAAGGGCAGCGCGACGAGCAGCGCGCCCACGATCATCGTGCGGCGCCTGCGCAGCTGGCGGCGGACCTCGACCCGCAGCCGCAGGGTGCGCCCCGGGCGGTAGCCGGGCGCGGTGGCCGACACCGGCAGGGGCGCCGGCGCGGTGGATGCCGTGTCGCTCATGCCGAGCCTCCGATCAGGGTCAAGAAGGCGTCCTCCAGCCGGCGGTGCGGGCCGACCCGGTCCACCGGCACCCCCAACCGGACGAGTTCCGCGACCAGTTGGGGAGCGGTCATCCCGTCGAGCACGGCCAGCAGACCGTCCTCCTCGCGGACCGCCGTCGCCACGCCGGGCAGCGCCGCCACCTCGTCCACCACCTTCTGCGACACCTCGCCCGCGACACCGATCAGTACGGTGTCGGCGGAGCCGATGATCTCGTCCACCGGGCCGGCGGTGATCAGCCGGCCGCGGTCCATCACCACCAGATGCGTACAGCTCTGCTCGACCTCGGCCAGCAGATGGCTGGAGACGATGACCGTACGGCCTTCGGCCGCGTACCGGATCAGCACCTCGCGCATCTCGCGGATCTGCGGCGGGTCCAGGCCGTTGGTGGGTTCGTCCAGGATCAGCAGATCGGGCAGGCCGAGCATGGCCTGGGCGATGGCCAGGCGCTGCCGCATGCCCTGGGAGTAGGTGCGCACCGCGCGCTGCAGCGCGTCGCCGAGGCCGGCGATCTCCAGCGCCTCGGCCATATGGGCGTCCTCGGCGGGGCGCCCGGTGGCCTGCCAGTACAGGTCGAGGTTGGCGCGGCCGGTGAGGTGCGGCAGGAAGCCGGCGCCCTCCACGAAGGCCCCGACCCGGGAGAGCACCGGCGCACCCGGCCGGATCTGCTCGCCGAAGATCCGGATCTCGCCCTCGTCGGGGCGGATCAGGCCCATCAGCATCCGCAGCGTGGTGGTCTTGCCGGCGCCGTTCGGCCCGAGCAGGCCGAGCACCTGGCCGGGTTCGACCTGGAAGGAGAGGTCGCGCACCGCGTACCGGTCCGCGGACTTGGCATACCGCTTGCTCAGCCCGGTGATCACCAGCGGCACGCCCGCCGACTCCGGATCGGCGGACCCCGGCCGGGTACGGCGGCGGCCGGTGAGCAGCAGCGCCGCCGCCACGGCCAGCGCGATCGGCGGCAGCCCCCACGCCCACCAGGGCAGCGGGGCAGAGGAGGCGCTCAGCGCGGGATCGGTGGGCAGCGTCAGCAGCGGGCCGGCCAGCGAGACGGTGAGGACCGCGGGCGCGACCGGGGTGGCGTACCCGAGGTCGGTGGTGGCGAGCACCAGGCGCAGCCGGTGGCCGGCCGCGAACTCGTGGTCCACGGCGGGCAGTCGGATGCGCACCGTGCGGCCCTGCGGGGAGCCGGCCACCCGGACCGGGGTGACCAGCGAGGCCGGCAGCGTCTGCTTGCCGTCGGAGCCGACGTCGTAGAGCTTGGCGAAGAGCACCGCGTCCGGTGCGCCGGTGGCGACCTTCACGGTGACCGAGGGAGCGCCGGTGAGGGTGACCGCGTGGGTCAGCGCGGCGGACTGGAAGAACGCCGACTGACCGGGGAAGTCGGTGGTCAGTCCCGCGCCGAGGCCGGAGAGCACGCTGAGTGCCCCGGTGCCGGGCACTGCGGAGATCGCGGGCGGGGCCCCGCCGGCCGGGTTGGTGATGCGCTGCCCGGGGCCGGTCAGCGGGACGCTGCGGGACGCGGCGCCGTCGAGACCCGGGTAGACGCTGCCGGTCGCGCCGCGCAGCACCACGCTGCCGTCGATGGAGTTCAGGCCGCCGGTGCGGGTGACCCGGAAGGCCGGTCCTGTGCTCGTGCCGGTGTCGCCCTTGAGGTAGCGGTCGAACCACGCGGTGACCCGGCGGTCGACCCGGGCGTCCTCGGTGTCGCCGCCGTCGTGGCCGCCGGCGATCCAGTCCACCGCCACCGGGGCGCCGTTGGCCTTGATGGCCTTCGCCATCGCGTCGGACTGGGCGAGCGTGAACAGGGAGTCGGTCTGGCCCTGGACGATCAGCGCGGGCACCTTGATCCGGCCGGCCACCGCGGAGGGGCTGAGCGCGGCGAGCCGGTCACGGGCGGCGGCGTCCGGCACGCCGGCCTGGGCGACCCGCTGGTACAGGGCGCAGATGTCCGGCGCGAACCGGCCGCAGAGCGGATCGCCGCCGGGCGCGGCGGCGCCGGGCGCGGCACCAGTACCGGTGCCGCTGCCGCTGCCGGGCGGGACGGTGGGCACGGGGGTGTCGGTGTTCCCTTGTGACGAGCTGTCGGGCAGCGGCGCGGAGCCGCCGGCGAAGAAGATGCCGGCCCACAGCTTCTTGTAGACGCCGTCGGGGAAGAGCGCGTCGGAGAGGTTCCAGTACGTCTCGCGGGGTGCGATGGCGTCCACCCGCCGGTCGTAACCGGCCGCGAGCAGGGAGAGCGCGCCGCCGTAGGACGTACCGGAGACGCCGACCCGGGGATCGCCTGGGGCGTCGAGACGCACCTGGGGGCGGGTGGCCAGCCAGTCGATCAGCCTGCTGACGTCGGCCACCTCGCCGCCGGGTGCGTTGAGGCCGATCCTGCCGCCGGAGCGGCCGAAGCCGCGGGCCGACCAGGTGAGCACCGCGTAACCGTGCCGGGCGAGGTCCTCGGCCTGGCCGCGTACGTCGTCCTTGCTGCCGCCGAAGCCGTGGCCGAGCAGCACCGCGGGTCTGCGACCGCTGCCGCCGGCGGTGAAGAAGGAGGTGTCGAGGCGTACTCCTCCGGCGCCGGTGAGCAGGGCGTCGCTGCGGTGGACCGTGCCACCGCCGGCCGCGTCGGCGGTACCGACCGTGACCGACCCCGCCGCCAGCACCGCGAGCGCGCCGGCCCCGGCCAACCACCGCTTGCGCCGCGGCCATCGAAGATCCATCCCCTGATCCTAAGGGCAGCCCCGGGCAGGCGGCGGGGCAGGAACTGCCAGGGCCGGGCGTTTCTCCGGGTTTTCACAGACTCCGGGGCCGGTTCGCCGGGCGGGCCGCAAAGCGGCGGCGGGCATTCGCCGGAGCAACAGCCGGTGAAGTCGGTAATGGGCCCAATTCCGGGATGGTTTGACGGGCCACCAGATGATCATTGAGCTGATCGACGACCGGTCCCGCCGACAGGCCGCCGCAATTGCACCGATTACCTCGGCGTGCACCGCGGAAGGGCCCGCACCCCATCGGGTACGGGCCCTTGCCGGGCGTCGGTCACAACGCGCTGTCCGCTGCCGCGGACGCTCAGCGGTGCGAGGAGGTACGGCGCCTGCGGGTGAATACGAGCGCGCCGCCGCCGACGACCACCGCGGCGACCGCGATGCCCGCGATCATCGGAGTGGCGCTGGAGCTACCGGTTTCGGCCAGATCGCCGGTGCCGGCCGCCGGCGAGGTGGTGCCCGCCACCACGGGGGCGTTGGTGGTCGCCGTGGGCGAGCCGGTGGGCGGCGTGGTCGGCGGAGTCGTAGGCGGAGCCGTCGTCGGCGCCGTGGTGGGCGGGGTCGTCGGCGGGGTGGTGGGAGGAGTGGTCGGCGGCGTGGTCGGCGGCTTCTCGCAGACCGGCGCCAGCTTGTACTCGTCCTTGTTGTACTGCTTGCCGTCGCCGGCCTTCACCACCAGGTGCAGCTTGAGCGGCGCGTCGTGGTCGGCCAGCGGACCGGTGAAGTCGAACCCGGCGCCGAAGGACGTCTTCGGCACCAGGGTGTCGCCCTGGTCGTCGGAGAGCGTCACGGTGTTGTGCGCCCGGCCGTTGTAGTTCGTCAGGTGCACGGTCACCGTGTCGCAGGTGACCGACCAGTCCCCCGTGTGGGCGGACGCCGGTCCCGCGAATACCACGGCACCGAGCAGGGCAGTCATTCCGGTACCGGCTATGACAGCTGATCTTCTGCGGTTCTTTGGCGACATTCTCATGAATCCTCCTGGTATTTCCGGAACTTGCCCGGGCGAGGCCCCCCGTCCGCCTGAATGCGCGCGAGAACGGGAACGTACACCTTGATCTACAAGGGGGTGCGGGCACCCCCCTGATATACGGATTCCGTAGGAAGGGAACGTGATCGAAAGTGCCCGGAACGGCTTTTACGATCTTGGCGGTCGCCGGAGATGTCGGCGCCGGGAGTTAAGGTCCGGAGCATGGCGAAGGCACTTCCGGCAGCTCAGCGGCGGGCGGTCAGCGGTTCCGACCCGGCGACCGGCCGGCTGTCGGCGCGCCCCGAGGTGTGTTCGGCGCTGACCGCCGCGGGACTTGCCGTGCCGCACGGCCGCGGCGGCCATCACGCGTACTACCTGACGGCCGAAGGGCTGCGGGTGCGGGCGGAGTTGGCGGGCGCGGCCGTGAAGAGCGCGCCGGACCGGGCGCCGGAGCCGCGGCCGGGCGGGGGTTTCACCGCGGACGACGGTACGGGGCAGGGACCGCCGCCCGGCGGCGGGGCACGGCGGGCGGCGGAGGTCGCCGCGGCCTGGGAGGGGTTGCTGCAGATCCGGGCGGTGCTGCTCGACGGCGCCACGGACGTCCCCGCGCCATGGGAGCGCGAACGGTGTGTGCACGCGGTGTCGTTGGCGCTGGAGGCGGCGGGCTGCCCGCCGGCCGGCGCGGCGACCGCGGGCTACCGGGTGACCCCGGCGGCCGAGCCGGGCATGGCCGAAATCAACTGGTCCGCGGCCGGCCCCGCACCGGCCGCGCTCGCCAAGTGCGCCCGCCTGCTCGACTCCTGCGGATGGCAGTGCACCGAGCACCGCACCCGCGATGGCCACCCCTTCCTGGTGACCTCCCCCCACCGCTGACCCCGCGCCTCCCGCCACGCGGTTGCCCCCGCCGATCCCGGGCGGGCCGCGAGCACCCGCGGCGGCGACCGCCGCGACCGCCGCGACCGCCGCGACCGCCGCGACACCGTATGCCCCGCTGCGCTGTCCGCCGGCAACGAGCGCCACCATGCGGCCGAGTCCCGCTGCACCGCCGATCCCGCATCAGCCGGCGGGCACCGCCACCAGCCGGTCCCGCCCCACCCCGGTTCCGGTCCCGGCCCCGCGGGCTGCGGTCACCGCCACCCGGCCGGTCCCGCTGCACCGCGATCCCGCATCAGCCGACGGGCACCGCCCCGCGGGCCCGGTCCCGCCCCGCCGGCAGGCACCGCCCCGCGGCAGGCACCACCCCGCGGCAGGCACCACCCCGCGGCGGGCACCACCGCACCGCTGGTCCCGGCCCGGTTCCGGCCCCGCCCCGCAGGGCGCCGCGGCGCCCGGACACGGCGTCAACTCCCGCCGCCCCGAGCCCGTGTCGGGGAATCTCGCTCTCCGAGCCCGTCTATGACGGCACGGTGTCGCGGATATTGCGAAGAACCATCGCTGTTTTGCGCAGACTCATGGACTTACTGCGGCCACGCTCGTAGTCTCTCCACGCCCGGCCGGGTGCTCAGCCTTCTCCCCTCACCCCCGACCGCAAGGACGTGTGCCTGTGTCGCACTCACCTCGCAGTGATGACAGAAGTCCCCAACCCCATCGACGGGCCGGACGGCGAGGGTTCGCCGCGGTCCTGTCCTTCGCCGTGGCCGCCGCCGCGGCGCTGACCGCCGTGACGCTGGCAGGCGCCCCGACCGCGAGCGCCGCGGGCGTGCCCGCGCCGTCGCCGATCGGTATCTCGGGACGCGGCGCCACTGTGCCGTTCACCGAGCTGGAGGCGGAGTACGCCACGACCAACGGCACCCTGATCGGCCCGGACCGGCTCTACGGCCACCTGCCCTCCGAGGCGTCGGGCCGGCAGGCCGTCACCCTCAACTCGGTCGGCCAGTACGTCGAGTTCACGCTCACCAAGCCGGCCAACGCGATGTCCCTGCGCTACAGCCTGCCGGACTCCGCGGACGGCAAGGGGCGCAGCGCCACCCTGGACGTCCAGGCCAACGGGCAGTCGGTGAAGACGCTGCCGGTGACCTCGAAGTACAGCTGGTACTACGGCGGTTACCCCTTCAACAACAACCCCGGCGACAGTAACCCGCACCACTTCTACGACGAGGCCAGAACCCTCTTCGGGACCACCTACGGCGTGGGCACCAAGATCCGCGTCCAGGTGACCTCCACCGCCCAGTCGCCGACCTTCACCATCGACCTGGCCGACTTCGAGCAGGTGGCGACGCCCATCGGCCAGCCCGCCGGGTCGATCAACGCCGTCACCGACTACGGCGTGGACCCGACCGGCGCCACCGACTCCACCGCCGCGATGCAGGCGGCGGTGAACGCCGGCCAGGCGCAGCACAAGGTGGTATACGTTCCGCAGGGCACCTACACGCTCTACGACCATGTGATCGTCGACGGCGTGACGGTCCAGGGCGCGGGCCCGTGGTACACCGTCTTCGGCGGCCGTGACCCCGTACAGCGCAACCGCGCGGCCGGCTTCTACGGCAAGTACGTGGCCGGCGGCGGCTACGGCGGCGCGATCCGCCCGCAGGAGGCCGGCGGGCCGAGTCAGAATGTGACGCTCAAGGACTTCGCGATCATCGGCGACATCCAGGAGCGGGTCGACGACGACCAGGTCAACGGTCTCGGCGGCGCCATGTCGAACTCGACCATCGACGACCTGTGGATCCAGCATGTCAAGGTCGGCGCCTGGATGGACGGTCCGATGGACCACTTCACCATCAAGAACAGCCGCATCCTCGACACCACCGCCGACGGCGTGAACTTCCACTCCGGTGTCACCAACTCGACGGTCACCAACACCTTTGTGCGCAACGTCGGTGACGACGGGCTGGCCTCCTGGCCGGAGAAGGCGCCGAACACCAACGACAGCTTCGACCACAGCACGGTCGTCCTGCCGATCCTGGCGAACAACATCGTCACGTACGGCGGCAAGGACTTCAATCTCTCCGACAACGTCATGGCGGACACCATCACCAACGGTGGCGGCCTGCACATCGCCAACCGCTACCCGGGCGTCAACGGCGGTGGTCCCAACGGGGTCTCGGGCACCATCACGGCGGCCCGCAACACCCTGATCAGAGCCGGGAACAGCGACTACAACTGGCAGTTCGGCGTCGGCGCCATCTGGTTCGACGGGCTCCAGGGCATGGTCAACGCCGACATCCAGATCAGCGACACCGACATCCTCGACAGCTCCTACGAGGCGATCCAGTCGATCGAGACCGGTGTCACCGGTGTGACGATGCGGAATGTGAACATCGACGGGGCCGGCACCTACGCGATCCAGGCGCAGGCCGCGGCCAACATGACCTTCATCAACGTCAAGGCCAAGAACATCGGCCAGGCCGCCACGCCGATCCACAACTGCGTCGGCACCAGCCTGCAGATCACCGACGGCGGCGGCAACTCCGGCTGGAACGTGGGCCAGACCTGCACCGGCACCTGGCCGGCGCCGATCTGGACCAACGGCGGTGTACCCACCGGCGGCAGCGGCGGCACGACCGGCGGTGGCACCACCACCCCGCCGACCACTCCCCCGACCACGCCTCCCACCACCCCGCCGACCACGCCGCCGGCGGGTGGGAATCTGGCGCAGGGCCGTCCGGCGTCGGCGTCGTCCTCGGTGCAGAGCTACACCCCGGCCAACGCGGTGGACGGCAACGCCGCCACCTACTGGGAATCAGCCAGCGGGGCGTTCCCGCAGACCCTCACCGTCGACCTCGGCACCGCCACCCCGGTCGGGAAGGTCACCCTCAAACTCCCGCCCTCCAGTGACTGGGCCACCCGCACCGAAACCCTCGCCGTCCTCGGCTCCACCGACAACGCCACCTGGACCACCCTCAAGGCCTCCGGCGGCGTCACCTTCAACCCCGCCACCGGCAACACCGCCACCGTGACCTTCACCACCGCCAACACCCGCTACGTCCGCCTCAACATCACCGCCAACACCGGCTGGACCGCCGGCCAGATCTCCGAATTCCAGATCTACGCACCCGACGGCACCACCACCCCGCCGCCCACCACACCCCCGCCCACGACCACCCCGCCGACCACCCCGCCGGCCGGCAACCCCAACCTCGCCCAGGGCCACCCCGCCACCGACACCGGCCACTCCGACATCTACACCGCGGGCAACGCCGTCGACGGCAACACCGCCACCTACTGGGAAAGCACCAACAACGCCTTCCCCCAGTCCCTCACCGTCGACCTCGGCGCCACCCACACCATCGGCCGCCTGGTCCTGAAACTCCCGGCGGGCTGGGGCACCCGCACCGAAACCCTCAGCGTCCTCGGCTCCACCGACAACACCAGCTACACCACGCTGAAGGCATCAGCCGGCTACACCTTCAACCCCAGCAGCGGTGACACCGTCACCGTGAGTCTGACCCCCGCCTCCGCCCGCTACCTGCGGCTCACCTTCACCGGGAACACCGGCTGGCCGGCCGGACAGCTCTCCGAGCTGGAGGCATACGCTTCCTGACCGCCTCCTGAGCCCCGCCTGTCCCGACCACCGACCACCGCTCGCGGCGCGCCGGGGTGACGATCTAGAGTCGATCACCATGGACTACCGTCACCTCGGCCGCAGCGGCCTGATCATCAGCGAGATCGCCTACGGAAACTGGCTCACCCACGGCTCCCAGGTGGAGGAGGACGCGGCCACCGCCTGTGTCGGCGCGGCCCTGGAGGCGGGCATCACCACCTTCGACACCGCCGACGTCTACGCGCAGACCCGCGCGGAATCCGTGCTCGGCCGGGCGCTGAAGGGCGAACGGCGCGAAGGGCTGGAGATCTTCACCAAGGTCTTCTGGCCCACCGGCCCCGGTCACAACGACCGGGGCCTTTCGCGCAAGCACATCAGGGAGTCGATCGACGGCTCGCTGCGGCGGCTGCAGACCGATTACGTCGACCTGTACCAGGCGCACCGCTACGACCGGTTCACGCCGCTGGAGGAGACGATGGAGGCTTTCGCCGACCTCGTGCACTCCGGCAAGGTGCACTACATCGGTGTCTCGGAGTGGACCGCGGACCAGATCCGCCGGGCGCACGCGCTCGCCCGCGAGCTGCACATCCCGCTGGTCTCCAACCAGCCGCAGTACAGCGCGCTGTGGCGGGTCATCGAGGGCGAGGTCATTCCCGCCTGTGAGGAACTGGGCCTCGGCCAGGTGGTCTTCTCCCCGATCGCGCAGGGTGTGCTGACCGGAAAGTACCTGCCGGGGCAGCAGCCGCCGGCCGGCTCGCGCGCCACCGACGACAAGGGCGGCGCGGACATGATCAGCCGCTGGATGCGCGACGAGGTGCTGGAGCGGGTGCAGCGGCTGCAGCCGCTGGCCGCGGAGGCGGGTCTTTCCCTGGCCCAGCTGGCCGTGGCATGGGTGCTGGACAACCCGAACGTGTCGGCGGCGATCGTCGGCGCCTCCCGCCCGGAGCAGGTCGCGGAGAACGCCAAGGCCGCGGGTGTGCGCCTCGACCCGGCGCTCAAGGCGCGGATCGACGAGATCCTGGAGCCGGTGGCGACCACCGACCCCAAGCGCGTGTACGACAACGTGCCGGCCAAGCGGCCGTAACCGGTGGTCAGGGGAGCGGCGGTCCTGACGGCGGGTCTGCGCCCGTCCCGGCTGCTGCTCCCGGCCGCCTGCGCGGTGGCCTTCGCGGTACTGGCCGGTGTGGTGCTCACCCGGCACGGCGCCCCGTACGGCTTCGACACCGGTCCGCACCGCTGGTCGGTCGCGCACCGGCCGCACGGATTCCGTACCGCGGCGCGGATCGTCACCGACGCGGGTACCGGACCCTTCCCGCCGCTGGCGGCGGCGCTGGGCGGGTGGCTCGCCGGGAAGGGCACGGTCCGGCGCAGGACCGCGGCGGCGGTGCTCGCGGTGCTGGTGCTGCTGGTCGGGCAGGGGGTGCGTACCGCCGTGATGGCCGCGGCGGACCGGGCCCGGCCGCCGGTGGCGGACTGGGCGGCCCCGGTCTCGGGCCACTCCTTCCCGTCCGGGCACACCGCCTCCAGCGCGATCGCCGCGGGGCTGCTCGCGTGGGGCCTGCTGCGGGCGCTGCCCGGCCCGGCCGGGAAGGCCGCGGCCGGGCTGTGCGCCGCGGCCGCGGTGGCCGTGGGGTGCTCGCGGGTCTACCTCGGCGTGCACTGGCCGAGCGACGTGGTCGGCGGCTGGCTGCTGGCCGGCGTCTGGCTCGGTCTCACGCTGCCGCCGCTGACCGCCTACCTCGACGGCGGCGGCCCCGGCGACAGCGACACGGAGGAGACGTCCGGGGGCGGCTAGACGGAGACGCCGTGCGCCCGCAGATAGCGCAGCGGGTCGATGTCGTCGCCGTAGTCGGGGCCGGTACGCATCTCGAAGTGCAGGTGCGGCCCGGTGGCGTTGCCGGTGGCGCCGGAACGGCCGATCCGCTGGCCCTCGTTGACCTGCTGGCCGGCCTTCACCGAGATCTGCGAGAGGTGGCCGTACTGGCTGTAGTGGCCGTCGGCGTGCCGGATCACGATCTGGTACCCGTAGGAGCCGCCCCAGCCCGCGGTGACGACCTTGCCGGCCGCGACCGCGTGCACGGCGGTGCCGGTGGAGACCAGGAAGTCCACCCCGGTGTGGTAGCCGCTGGTCCAGCTGCTGCCGGCCGCCTTGTAGGGCGTACCGATCGGCGCGTGCTCGACGGGCAGGGTGTAGCCGCTCTTCTTGGGGGCGGCGGGCCTGGTCTGCCGCTCCAGCGTCTTGGTGCCGCCGGCCGGCTTGGCCGCGGGCTTCGGCGTCGCCCTGGGGGCGGCCTTCGGCGTGCTCTTCGGCGCCGGCGTGCTCTTCGGGCCCTGAGTGCTCTTCTGCGGTGTGCTGAGCGCCAGGTGCTGGCCCGGGAAGATCAGGTCAGGGTCCCCGCCGACGACCGAGCGGTTGTCCGCGTACAGCTGCGGCCAGCCGCCGCTCACATGCTCGTCGGCGGCGATACCGGAGAGGGTGTCCCCGGAGGCGACGGTGTAGCGGTCCTTGGGCGCGGCCGGGGCCGCGGGTCCGGGATGTGCAGGTCTCGCGGGCATCTTCGCGGTGTGCACCGCGTCGGACACCGGCTCCACGTGCGGGGTCGCCTTGGGCGCGGGCTTGGACGCCGCCCTGGGCTTCGCCTTCTGGGCGGGTATGCGTACGGTGTGCGAGGCCGTCGCCACCTCCCGGGTGAGCCCGGCCCGCGCCGAGCAGACCGGCCAGGCACCCGGGCCCTGGCTGCGCAGCACCTTCTCGGCCACCGCGATCTGCTGGTTCTTCGTGGCGAGGTCCGCGCGGGGCGCGTAGGCCGTACCGCCGAAGGACTTCCAGGTGCTGGAGGCGAACTGCAGGCCGCCGTAGTAGCCGTTGCCGGTGTTGATGTTCCAGTTGCCGGAGGACTCACAGCTGGCGACCTTGTCCCAGACGCTCTGGGAGGCCGCGTGCGCGCTGCTGAGTCCGATCAGCGGCAGGGCGAGACCCGCGCCGCCCGCCGTGACGGTCAGCGAGGCCTGGGAGACCCTGTTGGGGCGGTAACGGCGGTGGCGTCCGCGTAAGGGCATGGCAGCAGTCCTCTCCGGTGGCCGGGCGGGGACAAGATAGGCCCGCCGCCGACTCCGCCACAAGGGTGCCCGCAATACCACAGGTCGGACAGGTGTGCGCCTGCGGGTACGGGGGCGCGCCGGGGAATCACCGGGGGTGTGGGGCGTTGAAACGTACGTGAGTTCCGTACTGCGTGCCACCCCGTTCTCCGTCCTGGACCGCGCCCATGTCCGCGCGGGTGAGGACGCGGCGCGGGCGCTGCGGGACACGGTGGTCTTCGCCCGGCAGGCGGAGGCGCTGGGCTATCACCGGTTCTGGGTCGCCGAGCACCACGGCGTGCCTGGGGTCGCGGGCTCGGCCCCGACCGTCCTGGCCGCCGCGATCGCCGGCGCCACCAGCCGGATCCGGGTCGGCACCGGCGGGGTGATGCTGCCGAACCACCGGCCGATGGTGGTCGCCGAGCAGTTCGGCGTGCTGGAGGCGCTGTTTCCGGGCCGGATCGACATGGGCCTTGGCCGGTCGGTGGGCTTCACCGAGGGCATCCGCAAGGCACTGGGCGCCGGCAAGGACGCGGCCGACGGCTTCGACGCGCAGCTGACCGAGCTGCTGGGCTGGTTCACCGGCACCCAGCGGACGTATCCGCAGGTGCACGCCTGGCCGGCCGAAGGGCTGCGGCCTGCGCCGTTCGTGCTGGCCGTCGGCAGCGGCGCGGAACTGGCCGCCGCCCACGGGCTGCCGCTGGTGATCGGCGGCCGCAGCGAGGACGACCTGCTGCGCTCGGTGGACCGCTACCGGGCCGCCTTCCGCCCGTCCGCGTGGGCCGCGGCGCCGTATGTGGTGCTCTCCGGGACGGTCGCGGTCGCCGAGGACCCCGAGCAGGCCCGCCGGCTGCCGGCCGCCGAGGCATGGGCGACCGCCTACAGCCGCAGCCACGGCGCCTTCCCGCCGCTGGAGCCGTACGAGGCGATCGCCGCGCGGGCCATGACGGTGCAGGAGCGCGAGCGCTTCGAGGAGGCCGCGAGCCGCCAGCTGTACGGCACCCCGGAGCAGGTGGCCAAGGTGCTGGAGTCGCTGCTGATCCGCAGCGCGGCGGACGAGTACCTGGTCACCACGACCGGTTACGACCGCGCCGAGCGGCTGCGTTCGTACGAGCTGCTGGCCGCACTGACGCACTGAACCGGAGAACCGACGGGGGACACCGATGGATAGGGTCGTTGCATGACTCAACGACAGCGGGGCGGGCTCGATGTGCGCTGGCACGCGGGGTGGCCGTCGGCCAAGCACGACCCGGCGCCGGACATCCAGCTGCACTCCTACGACGAGAGCACGCTGATCCTGCGGCAGAACATGTCGGTGCACTTCGAGGCGCCGTTCATGTTCCTGCTGCTGGGCGAGGAGCGCGCGCTGCTGCTGGACACCGGGGCCACCGCCGACCCGGCGTACTTCCCGCTGCGGCGGGTGGTGGACGAGGCGGTGGCGCAGTGGCTGGCGCTGCACCCGTACCCGTCGTACGGGATGGTGGTCGCGCACACCCACGGCCACGGTGACCACATCGCGGGCGACGGGCAGTTCGCGGACCGCCCGCACACCGTGACGGTCGGCCCCGGGCTGGACGCGGTCCGCGGCTACTTCGGTCTTCCGCACTGGCCGGACGGCACCGCGTCGCTGGATCTGGGCGGCCGGGTGCTGGACGTCATCCCGGGCCCGGGGCACGAGCCGGCCGCCGCGGTCTTCCACGACCGCCGCACCGGGCTGCTCTTCACCGGCGACACCCTCTACCCCGGCCACCTCTACATCCGCGACCTCCCGGCGTACACCGCGACCGTGGACCGGCTGCTGAACTTCTGCGAGCGCCACCCGGTCACCCAGCTGCTGGGGTGCCACATAGAGATGACCACCACCCCCGGCGACGACTATCCGCGGGGCACCACCCACCAGCCCGACGAAGCGCCGCTGCAGATGGACCCCGGGCACCTGCGGGCGCTGCGGCGCGCCCTCACCGAGGCCGGGGGCCGGCCCGGTGTGCACCGCTACGCGGACTTCCTGCTGCACATCGAGGAGTGACGGTGTGTCGGCTTGCCGGGTGACGGCCCGTCGGTTCCGCGTCACCCGGAGGCACGCCTTCTCATCCGGATGGGCCTCGCCGCGGTGCCGGGCGGGTGCGGGCGTTCCTAACGTGGCGGCATGACTGCCTCGCACCCTCCTCGCTCCCGTGTCCCCACCCGGGCGGCCGGACCCGCCGGCCGCCACACCGCCACACCGGCCTGCGCCCTCGCCGCGGCCTGCTGCCTCGCGGCGCTGAGCACGCTGCCCGCCGCTGCCGCCTCCGGCGACGGGCACGGCTCGGCCGGCTCCTCGTCCTCCGTCGCGGCCGGCGGCGCACTGCTCGGCAGGCCCGGTGTCCAGCTGCGGCCCGAGGACGACACCCCGGCGCTGCCGGCCGGCCTGTCCGCGCTCTCCTGGACCGTCTCCGACGCCCGCACCGGCCAGGTGCTCGCCGCGAAGGACGCGCACCGGCAGCTGCCGCCCGCCTCCACCCTCAAGACGCTCTTCGCCGACACGGTGCTGCCCCGTATCCCGCGCGAGACGACCCACAAGGTCACCGACGAGGACCTGGCCGGCATCGGCGAGGGCAGCAGCCTGGTCGGTATCCAGGCCGGCCAGACGTACACCGTCGCGGACCTGTGGCGCGGGGTCTTCCTCGCCTCCGGCAACGACGCCGTGCACGTCCTGGCGCACATGAACGGCTCGGTGCCGCTGACCGTCTCCCAGATGCAGGCCAAGGCGAAGATGCTCGGCGCCGACGACACCCATGTGGTCTCACCCGACGGCTACGACGAGCCGGGCCAGGTCTCCTCCGCCTACGACCTGGCGGTCTTCGCCCGGGCGGGCCTGGCCGACCCCGACTTCGCGGAGTACTGCTCGACGGCGAGCGCGCAGTTCCCCGGCGGTTACGACGCCAACGGCAACTACGTGGAGTCCTTCGGCATCCAGAACACCAACCGGCTGCTCACCGGCGCCGACGGCGTCACCAAGTACCCCGGCGTCATCGGGGTGAAGAACGGCTACACCACCAACGCGGGCAACACCCTGATCGCCGCCGCCACCCACGGCGAACGCACCCTCATCGCCACCGTCATGAACCCCCAGTCCGGCAAACCGCAAGCCGTCTACCACGAGGCCACCGCGCTGCTGGACTGGGGCTTCGAGGCGGCGGGACGCACCGGGTCGGTCGGCACCCTCAACAGCGTCCAGCCGGCCGCGCTCCAGGGCAGTGGGGCGAACGCCCCGGCGGCCGGCGCCCCGCACGCCGGCGCTCCGCCCGCCCGGGCCCCGCATGCGCAGGCCCCGGCCGCCGCCGCACCGGTCCGCCGCACACCGGCCACACTGCCCGCCGAGGCACCTGCCGCGCACACCGCGTCGCCGACCGGCTCGCCGACGGCCTGGTACATCGGCGGCGCGCTGGCCGTGGTGGCCGCCGTGTCGGTGCTGGTGCTGCGCAAGCGCGCGACGGCCAGGCCGCGTTGAGCACCGACGGCGGCGGCCTGCACTGCCTGGTGACCGGCGCCACCGGATACATCGGCGGGCGGCTCGTCCCCGGGCTGCTGGCCGCGGGCCACCGGGTGCGGTGCGCCGCGCGTACCCCGGAGAAGCTCCGCGACCACCCCTGGGCGGCCGACGTGGAGACGGTCCGGGCGGACGTGCTCGACGCCGGGGCGGTGGCCGAGGCGATGCGCGGCATCGACGTGGCCTACTACCTGGTGCACGGGCTGGGCGGCGCCGACTTCGAGCGGACCGACCGGGAGTCGGCCCGGATCTTCGGGGCCAGGGCCCGGGCGGCGGGGGTCCGGCGGATCGTCTACCTGGGCGGTCTCACCCCGCCCGGCGTGCCCGTGCAGGATCTCTCGCCGCACCTGCGCTCCCGCGCGGAGGTGGGCCGCATCCTGCTGGACTCCGGAGTGCCGACCGCCGTGCTGCGGGCCGCAGTGGTGATCGGCTCCGGCTCTGCGTCCTTCGAGATGCTGCGGTACCTCACCGAGCGACTGCCGGTCATGATCACGCCGAGCTGGGTCCGTACCCGGCTGCAGCCCGTCGGGGTGCGGGACGTCCTGCGGTATCTCGTGGGCTGTGCCGGGCTGCCGCCGGAGATCAACCGGACCTTCGACATCGGCGGCCCCGACGTGGTCACCTACCGCGACATGATGCGGCGGTACGCCTCGATCGCCGGGCTCAGCCGGCGGCTGATCGTGCCGGTCCCGGTCCTCTCGCCTGGCCTGTCCAGCCACTGGGTCGGACTGGTCACCCCCGTTCCGGCCGCGATCGCCCGGCCGCTGGCCGAGTCGCTGCGCCATGAGGTGGTCTGCGCCGAGCACGACATCGCCGAGTACGTTCCCGACCCGCCCGGCTGTCCGATCGGCCTGGACCAGGCGCTCGGACTGGCGCTGCGCAAGGTCAGGGACGCCGAGGTGGAGACGCGCTGGTCGTCGGCCGCGGTGCCGGGCGCGCCCAGCGACCCGCTGCCGACCGATCCGGACTGGGCCGGCGGCAGCCTCTACACCGACGTACGGTCGCTGCACATCGCCTGCTCCCCCAAGGCGCTGTGGCGGATCGTCGAGGGGATCGGCGGTGAGCACGGCTGGTACTCCTTCCCGCTTGCCTGGTCGGTACGCGGCCGGCTGGACCGGCTGGTGGGCGGGGTGGGACTGCGCCGGGGCCGCCGTGACGCCCAGCACCTGCGGGTCGGCGACTCCCTCGACTTCTGGCGGGTGGAGGAGCTCCAGCTCGGGCGCCTGCTGCGCCTGCGTGCCGAGATGCGGCTGCCGGGACGTGCCTGGCTCGAACTGACCGTCATGCCCGGCGACCGGCCGGATCGCTGCCACTACCGCCAGCGTGCCCTCTTCCACCCGCGCGGCCTGCTCGGCCACGCCTACTGGTGGAGCATCTCCCCCTTCCACTCGGCCGTCTTCGGCGGCATGGCCCGCAACATCGCGGCAGCCGCGGTCCGTTACGAGCGGGGTGACGACGCAGCGCCGGAGCGGACGGGCTGAGGCGCCCGCCGGCCGGAAACCCGGCCAGAGATCCGGTCAGAGATCCGGTCAGAAACCCGGCCCGGCGCGAGGGCGCCGGCGGACCGGCGTCGCGGTCAGGCCCTGCGCGCGGTGACCGCGATCGGGGTCCGCAGGCGACGGTTCCCGATCTTTGCCGGGCCGGTGGCGGAGAAGCGCTGACGTGGCCGTATCGTCGGCAGTACGCTCTGTTGCCTCAAGGCCAACGCCGCCCGGGGGGGCCGGGACGTCCGCCCGGAGGGAGCCTTCTGCGTCATGAGCCGTCGTTCGACCGGTCCGGTGTCCACGTGGGCCGAGATACAGCGGCAGCGCCAACGGCAGACCGAGGCACAACACCGGGCCCAGGCCGTGCAGTTGCGGGAGGCGGAGCGCAGGCAGCGGGCCGCCGAGCGGGCCCAGGCACGCAGCCGGCGGGAGCAGCAGGCGGAGTACCGCTCCCGGCGGGAGGCCGACGCCCGTAACCGCACCGACGAACTCGACCGCAGAATGGCGGAGTTGTCAGGACTGCTGCGGGCCGGCTGCACCGCCGCGGTGTTCTCGCCGGACGCCCTGCTCGCCTCGGAGCAGTTGGAGCCCTTCGCACCTGGCCGGCTCGCCGACCCGCTCCCGATGCCGCGGCCCGAGGCGTATCTGCCCGCGCAGCGCTCCGGCTGGGGCTTCGGCAACCGCGCGCAGGAACAGGCGGCGCGGGCCCGCTACGAGGACGGCCTGCGCGCCGCGCAGGCCGCGGAGGCGCGGCGGCAGCAGCAACTCGCCGCCTACCGCGAGCAGTACCGCCAGTGGGCGGACAGCCGCCTGGCCGAGGTCCGGCGGCACAACGCCGAGGTGCAAACCACCCTCGCGGCGCTGCGGCGGGGCGAACCGGCAGCTGTGGTCGAGTACTTGACGGCCGCTCTCTATGCCTCGCCGGTCTGGCCGGAGGGCCTGCCCCGCCAGGTGTCGGCGTCCTTCGAACCGCCCGAGCGGCGGCTGCTGCTCAACTGGGAGCTGCCGCCCTTCGCGGTGATCCCGGAGAGTTCGCTGGTGCGCTACCTGCCGGGCGCGGACCGGGACAAGGAAGTGGCCAGGCCCGCCACCGAGCGCCGCGCCGCCTACCGCGACCTGCTCGCCCAGTGTCTGCTGCTGGTGCTGCGCGAGGTCTTCGGCGCCGACCGCTTCGAACTGCTCGACTCGGTCGTGCTCAACGGCTTCGTGGACGACGTCGATCCGGCCACCGGGCACCGTACCCCGGTCTATCTGGCCAGTGTCGCGGTGTCCAGGTCCGACTTCGCCGCGGTCAACCTGGCCGCGGTCGACGCGGCGGACTGCCTGGTCGAGGGGCTGGGCGGGCAGTTGTCACCGCGTCCCGACCGGCGGACCGCGGTGCCGCCGGCCCGGCTGCCGGGGGCCGCGGGCCGGGCGGTCGTCTCGCACGGCGGCGAGGACGCGGACGACGAGCCCGACCTGCTGGCGATGGACCCGCTGGAGTTCGAGGAGCTGGTCGCCGAGCTGTTCCGGGCGATGGGCATGCAGGCGGTGACCACGGTCCGCTCCGGTGACGGCGGGGTGGACGTGGACGCGCTCGACCCCGATCCGATCCGCGGCGGGAAGATCGCCGTACAGGTCAAGCGTTACCGCAAGACGGTGCCGCCGACCGCGGTGCGCGACCTGTACGGCACGGTGCAGAGCATCGGCGCCAACAAGGGCGTGCTGGTCACCACCTCCGGCTTCGGCCGCAGCTCCTATGTCTTCGTCAGCGGCAAACCGATGACTCTCGTGTCGGGTACCGACCTGGTGGCACTGCTGCACCAGTACGGGCTGCGCGGGCGGCTCGGCCCGGCGACCGCTCCGGAAGCGGCCCCGCACCCGGCCGGCGGCCCCGGACAGGACACGCGGGACGCCCGTGACGCCCATGACGCTCAGGACGCCGATGACGCTGAGGACGCTGACGCCAGCGTGCTCGGCATGTGGTGGTCAGGCTCGGTCCGGCTCGATGTCTGCGCCCTGGTGTGCACGGGCGGCCGGGCCCTGGGTGACGACCACTTCGTCTTCTACAACAACCCGCGCACCCCGGACGGCACTGTGCGGATGATGCCGGCCCTGGGTACGGACAAGGCCGCGATCTGGGTGAGTTTCGACCGGCTGCCGGCCCGCGCCGACCGGGTGGTGCTGGTCGCCGCGGTCGACCCGGAGGCGGATCCGCACGCCGATCTCACCGGCTTCACCGACGCCCGCATCCGCCTGACCGATCCGGCGGGCGACGAGGCCGACCGGCTGGAGGTCTCCGACGGCAGGCCGGGCGAGACCGCGCTGGTGCTCGGCTCCTTCCGCCGGCGGGCGGACGGGAACTGGAACTTCGTGCCAGGTGGCAAGGGGTATCCGGGCCCCGATGGGCTGCTCGATCTGGTGCAGGAACACGGCATCGAGGTGGAGTGACACCAGGCGCGGCACCGGCCGTGCTAAGCTCTTACTAGGGACGCATAGTTCTCGCCTTTCTGTGGCGGCTGTCCCTGATCTTCCGGGGGTCTTCTGTGATCTCCCCGTCGTGATTTTTCCGCGACGTTCTCCATGCACCGGTCTCCGGTGGCATCTCGCGGTCCGTGGAGCGTGATGGTTCTCCGCTCGCGCCGCATCCCCCTTGTGATCTTCCGCATTCTTCCTCCCCGACCTGCTCGGCCGCGCGTCGACCCGCTCGGGACTCCCGTCCTCGAAAGGACGACGATTCATGACCGACATTCTTGAACGCCCGCAGGTACAGCGGGACATGCCACCGGCCACCGTGGCCGGCGTGCTCGATGTGAGCGGCGGCCGGGGCGGCCGGCTGCGTGCTTCCGGGTGGCTGCCGTCACCCGGTGACGTCCAGGTCTCCGCGGCGCAGATCCGTGCCGCGGACCTCCGCAAGGGGGACCTGGTCGAAGGGGTAACCGGCCGGTCCGGCATCCTCGATGAGGTACGGCTGGTCAACGGACGCCCGCCTGGCCTCAGTCGGCGGCACTTCGCCGATCTGACCCCGCTGCACCCGCGGCAGCGGCTACGGCTGGAGAGCGATCGGCTCAAGGGGTCGAGCGCCGCCGCCGGGCGGATCATCGATCTGATGGCGCCGGTCGGCAAGGGCCAGCGCGGGCTGATCGTGGCGCCGCCCAAAGCGGGCAAGACCATGCTGCTGCAGAGCATCGCGGCCTCCGTCGCCGCGAATCATCCCGAGGCCCATCTGATGGTGGTGCTGCTCGACGAGCGCCCGGAAGAGGTCACCGACATGCGGCGCAGCGTGCGCGGTGAGGTGATCTCGTCGACCTTCGACCAGCCGGCCAAGCAGCACATCGCGGTGGCGGAACTGGCCGTGGAGCGGGCCAAGCGGCTGGTGGAGCTGGGGCAGGACGTGGTGATCCTGCTGGACTCGCTGAC
Organism: Streptomyces sp. NBC_01476; assembly: GCF_036227265.1. Lineage (NCBI taxonomy): Bacteria > Bacillati > Actinomycetota > Actinomycetes > Kitasatosporales > Streptomycetaceae > Streptomyces > Streptomyces sp. NBC_01476. The sequence continues at coordinate 1,223,501 of NZ_CP109446.1, forward strand.
CCGGCTGTGCCGGGCGCACAACACCGCGGGCGCCGGCAGCGGACGCACCCTGTCCGGCGGCGTGGACGCGGCGGCGCTGACCGGGCCGAAGCGGCTCTTCGGCGCGGCCCGGCTGGCCGAGGAGGGCGGCTCGCTCACCATCCTGGCCACCGCCCTGGTGGACACCGGCTCGCGTGCCGACGACTTCTACTACGAGGAGCTCAAGGGCACCGGCAACATGGAGCTCCACCTGGACCGGGCGCTGGCCGAACGCCGGATCTTCCCCGCGGTCGACGTGCTCACCTCCGGCACCCGCCGCGAGGAACTGCTGTTGCCGGCCGGCGAACTGTCGGTGGTACGCGGGCTGCGCCGGGCCCTGTACGGGCGCGACGCCCAGTCGGGCATCGATGTGCTGCTGGAGCGGATGCGGCAGACCCCGGACAACGCGGCCTTCCTCAAGCAGATCCAGAGCACCCTGCCGGCCTGAGCGCCCGGCGTGCTCGCACGGGCTGCGGATCGCCGGGGACACCGGGCAGGGCCAGTGGGTCAGCCAGCTGAGCAGCGCGCCGGCGCACATCGCGGCGGTCCGCGGCGAACAGGACGACTGCCGGCGGCACGTGGACCGGGCGCTCGCCCGCGGCGCGGGTACGGCGATGGCACCGGGCGCGCCCTGGGCGTACTGGTCGCAAGGGCTGCTCGAACTCGGCCTGGGCCGCGCCCGGTCGGCGCCCGACCGGCTCCTCCTGCTGTCCGGGCCGTCGGTCCGGCACCACATCTGCGCCGTCCGCAGCGTCCCCGACCCGGTGGAGGCCGCGGTCCGGCTGGGCGTACCGCGGCAGGCGGACGAGCCGCCGGCCCGCTTCGAGGAGTGGGCCGCCCGCAGCCGGCAGGGCTGGGCGCACGCCCTGGTGGCCCGCTGCCGCTGCCGTCACCCGACGAACGGGCCGAGGCGCTCTGCACCGAGGCGCCGGCGGCGCACTTGCCGATGACCGGCTCCCGGTCAGTACGTCCCGGTCGGCACGTCCCGGTCAGTAGGTGCCCGGCGCGCCCCCGATGCGGGCGTCCAGGGTGCGGCTGAGGCGGTAGGCGACCGGGCGGAAGCCGAAGGCCGGCCAGTGGCCGGCCGCGGTCGGGGAGGCGGACGGCCAGCGGGCCGACATGTAGCGGTGACCGTTGTCGTACGCCCAGGCCAGTGCGGTGGCCAGCAGCACCCGGCTGATGCCCTCGCCGCGGGCGGCGGGTTCCACGTACGCCTCGGCGAGTTCGACGCAGGACTCCGGTATCACCGGGTCCGGTATCGCCGGGTGGAGCAGCACCATGCCGATCTCCTCGCCCCGGCGGGAGGCGATCCAGGCACCGCAGCGGGGGTCGCCGAGCGCGTCGGCGTAGCGGAGCCGGAGCGCGGCCAGCGCGCCTTCCGGCTGGGGCTGGAAGACCGCGGTCTCGCGGTGCCGGCGGGAGGACTCGGCGGCCATCCGGCCGATCTGCGGCAGGTCGCCGGGGCCGGCCCGGCGGATGGCGAGCCCTTCGACGCCGCGGGGCTGCCGGCCGCGCGGTTTGACGCCCATCAGTCCATGCACGAGTTCGCGGCCGAAGCCGAGGTCGGCCCACGGGGAGGTGGCGGTCTCGCCGGCCGGCACCCAGGCGTAGTGCACCAGCCGCCGGTCGGCGACCAGGCGGGCGGCGACCCGGACGTAGAGCGCGCGCAGCACCTCGCTCTCCCGGCCGGAGGGCAGCGCGTGGCCGCCGTGCGGGACCAGCGCGGAGCGCGGATGGCTGCGCAGCGCGGCCGGGTCGTCGGGCGCGAGGTCGACCGGGATCGCGGCGAGGTGACCGATCAGCTCGCCGTCACCGTCCAGCGCGCGGCACGCCTCAAGGCCGGGGGCGGTGTGCAGCTTGCCGAGCAGCTCATCGCCCCGTACCGGGCCGTCGGCCAGCCACGATCGCTGGGAAGGGGGGCGGCGGGCGCGCGAGAACCAGCGGTCGTACCGCTGTGCGGCCATGGGTATGTGCTCGGTGGTCAGCGGCGCGATGGCGACAGTCATGGTGCTCGTGGACGCTAGCGGGGGGCGCGGGCCCACGGCAAGGCGGGACCGGGCGAACGGCCCGCGCCGCCGGGCACCCGTACCGGCGCGGGCCGTTCAGCCGGTCCAGGCGGGGTGCCGGGGGTCGTCGGCGCGTACCAGGACATCGGCGGTCTCTTCGGGCAGTGCCTCGCGGTCGTAGCGGTCGTACGCGGGCAGCGTCCACCGGTCCTCCTGCGGGGTGCGGCGCTCCAACGCGCCCTGGGAGAGCCGCAGATGAACGGTCAGGTCGAGCGGCAGCCCCTGCCCGAGCAGCAGCGGCCCGTCCAGCACCAGCACCCCGCCGGGCGGCAGTTGTACGTAGCCGGCCCGGGTGGAGCGGTCGGTGACCGGGTCGCGCAGCGAGGGCAGGGCGCGTCCGGTGCCGCCGGGGCCCAGCGGTTCGAGCACCTCGCGGCGGAGCGCGCCGGCGTCCAGCCAGAGTTGGTAGTACGCGTCGACGTCCTCGTGGCCGTACTCCAGGCGCAGCGAGGCCGGGCGCCAGAATGCCTCGGCGCGGACCCGGAGCACCGGGTGGCCGAGGGCCGGCAGCGCGGCGGCCAGGGCGTCGGCGAGTTCGCCGGTGCCGGCCGCGGGGGCGCCGTCCACCGCGACGCGCCACCAGGGTCCGGGCGGGGGCGCCGTGGCGACGCGTTCTGCCAGGGTCTCGGCCAGCCGCGGCCAGGTGATCGGGGTCAGTCGCACACCTCCCATCCTGCCAAGGGGCGGCGGGCGGGGCCGAACGGGAGGGGCGCTCACCCGATCGGCGGAAGTGGCCGGTCCGGAAGCGGGACCGGCGGTGGGGCGGCGCGTGGTGCGGCGGTGCCCTGCGGTGATCGCGCCGGGGCCCGGGCGGCGGGCCGCCGGGGCCTCACCCACGTGGTGGAAATTCGCTACAAATCACCCATTTGCCACCGAGCATGACCTATTACTTTTTGTGAGCCTGGAAGAACTGAAGGTGACCGTCCCCATCACCCAGGAGAAGAGCCACATGATCCTGTCCATCTCCGGCGTCGTTCTTCTCGGCGTCATCTGCTTCCTGTTCTTCCGCAAGGACGGCCTGAAGGTGTCCCACGGGCTGGTCTGCACTCTCTTCGGTTTCTACCTCGCGGGCACCGCCATCGCCCCGAGCATCAAGGCGGGCGGGCAGAGCCTGGCCAGCCTCATCGGCGGGCTCAAGATCTAGCGGCCGTCCCCGACGGCCACTCCTGCCACCCCCACGGGCCCGGCGGCGGTCGACCCGCTCCGGGCCTGTACCCGTTCGGTACGGGCTGTCCCCCCGTCCCGGGCCGCGCGTCCCACAGCGCATCCCCACCCCCCGAACCACCCCATGGAGCACCCCGTGGTCAGGCGTCCCCTTCCCAGCATCCTGAGCAGCCGACCGGCGCTCGTCCGCGGCCGTGATCTCGCGCGCACCGCGGCCGACAGCGCGACCGACGTGCTCCACCCCGTCATCACCATCGGCCGCGGCATGCGCCGCCAGGCCGCCTGGGCCGGTGGCTGGTGGGGCCGGACCGCCAAGGAGCAGCGCGGGCCGGCGCTGCTGCTGGCCGCGGCCGGCGTCGTCATCGTGGTGATGATGCCGTACGGCCCGATTCTCGCGGTGGTCGCGCTGATGGCGTCCGCCGCCTGGATGGGCCGCGACCGCAACTCCCCGGCTCCTGCCGGGCCCAGCGAGGCGGAGGGGGTGCGCCTGCAGTCGCTCTACGAGGCGCTGGTGCCGTACCTGTCCAATGCCGCCGACCCGGCGCCGCTGTACGCGCACGACGGGAGCTGGGAGAAGGCGTTCAGCTCGCACGAGTTCCAGGACGGCCGGCTGGTGCGGCTGCACCTGCGCTACCCGGCGTACTTCACCGACGGGGAGGCCGACTCGCGGGCCAGGGTCGAGCAGTTGCTGCACGCGAAGGCCGGCCGGGGGCGGGAGTACCGCTTCGACTGGAACGAGGAGGAGAACCAGCTCACGCTCACCGCGCTGCCGCCGCTGCCGACCGATGTGGTCGCGCAGCGGTTCGTCACGTCGCCCGGGGAGACGGTGCTCGGCTTCACCGACGCCGACGCGGTCCAGCGGACCGTGCCGGTGACCGTGGGCGGCGAGACCAAGGACGCGCCGCCGGTGGTGTGGCGGACCGGCGCCCGTTCCACCGAGCCGCACCTGCTCGCGCTCGGCCAGCCCGGCACCGGCACCACCAGCCTGCTGCGGTCGATCGCCCTCCAGGCGCTGGTGCACGGCGACATCGTGGTGATCGACGGGAGCGGGACCGGTGAGTACGCGTGCCTGGCCGGCCGGCCCGGCGTGCTGGCGGTCGAGGACGGGCTGCTCGGCGCGTCGGCCACGCTGGAGTGGGCGGCGCACGAGACCGAGCGGCGGCTGATCGCGGTCAACCGGGCGCGGCAGTCCGGCAGTCCGGCCGCCGACGACGTACGGCGCCCGCTGTGGATCCTGGTGGACCGGCCGACCGCGCTGACCCAACTGGCCCTCGCCGAGGGGCGGCCGGATCCGCAGGGGCTGCTGGACGTTCCGCTGCGGCACGGGCGGACGGCCAATGTGGCGGTCGCGGTGGCGGACCAGCTCGACGCCACGGAGACACTGGCGCCGGTCGTCATCGCGCAGACCAGGGCGCGGGTCGTGCTGGGGCCGCTGCCGCCGGAGCACGTCGCCGCGGTGCTCGGCGCCCCGCAGCGGACCACCCCGGCCGCCGAGGTGCCGCCGGGCCGCGGTTACGCCCGCCTCGGCACCGGCCCGGTCCTGCGGCTCCAGGTCCCCGCCACGCCCGACCCGTACGACGAGGAGACCTCCCCCGCGGACCGCGACTGCGTGCTGGCCCTCCTCCCGGGCGCGGCCCCGGCGGCGCCGGCCGCCACCCCCGAGCCCGAGCCCGACCCCGAGCCGCCGGCTCCCGAAGCGGTCTCCCTCGGCAAGGACGCGGTGGTCCGCACCGTCGCCGACCTCGAACTCGGCTGACCCGCCGGCTTCTGGCGGGCCCTGTCCGTCAGGCCACGAAGAGGCTGGTGCCCTCGCCGTCCGCGCCGCCGCCGGAGCGCACCACGTCGGCGGCGTGGGCCAGCCGGGCCGCCGCCTCGGCGGCGAGCGGCCCGCTGACGGTGAAGGGGATCCGGACGTAGGACTCGAAGGCGCCGTCGACGCCGAAGCGGGGACCGGAGGGGACACGGACCCCGAGGCGTTCGCCGGCCACGGCCAGCCGGGAGCCGGAGACGTCACCGGTGCGGACCCACATGGTCATCCCGCCCCGCGGCACCGTGAACTCCCAGTCCGGGACCCGCTCCCGCAGCGCCGCCGCCAGGTCGTCCCGGCACTCCGCCGCCCGCCGCCGCCGTGCGGCCAGCGCCTGGTCCCAGCCTTGGCCGCGCAGCAGCCAGGCCACCGCCAGCTGGTCCACCACCGGCGAGCCGAGGTCCAGATAGGCACGGGCCGAGACCAGCCGCCGCACCGCGTCCGGAGTGGTGCGGACCCAGCCGATCCGCAGCCCCGCCCACACCGCCTTGCTCGCCGAACCCACCGTCATCACCGTGCCGCCGCGGTCGAACGCGGCCATCGGCCGTACCCCCGACTCCGCGCCGTCCAGCACGAGTTCGGCCATCGTCTCGTCAGCGACCAGCACCGTCCCGGCGGCCCGCGCGGCCTCCACCAGTTCACGCCGCTCGTCGTCGCCGACCAGCGTCCCGGTGGGGTTGTGGAAGTCCGGCATCACGTAGGCCATCCGCGGTGCGGCATCCCGCAGCACCCGGCGCCAGGCGTCCATCTCCCAGCCGCCGAGCCCTTCCTTCAAGGCCACCGGCACCAGCCGGGACCCGGTCTCCCGGAACAGCTCCAGCACATTGGCGTAGCTCGGTGACTCCACGGCCACCCGCTCCCCCAGGCCCACCAGCCGCCGGGCCGCGGCACCGATCGCGCCCATCGCCCCGGTGGTCACCATGATCTGCTCGGGCATCGTCGGCACCCCGCGCGCGGTGTACCGCTCCGCGATGGCCTCCCGCAGCACCGGGAGCCCGGCCGGGAAGTCGCCGTGGGTGGCCGCGTACGCGGGGAGTTCGGCGAGCGCGCCCTCCATCGCCCGGGTCAGCCACGGCTCGGGCGCGGGCAGCGCCGCGGTGCCGAGGTCGATCACCGAGCCGGCCGCGTCCGGCGGCAGCGGCTCCAGGCTGCGCGAGGGCAGCACGTGTCCCTCCGGGACCGCGGTCCAGCTCCCCGCGCCGCGCCGGGAGCGGGCGAAGCCCTCCGCCCGCAGCGCCTCGTACGCGGCTGCCACCGTGGTCCGGCTCACGCCGAGCGCGAGGGCCAGTTCGCGTTCCGCGGGCAGCCGGGCCGCCACCTGGACCCGGCCCTCCAGCACCAGCAGCCGTACGCCATCGGCCAGTCCGCGGTAGGCGGGCAGCCTGCGGCCGCCCCCACCGGTGCGCGGCCGGGGTTCGAGCAGCCGGGCGAGATGCGCCGCACTCACCGACGCGGTCCACTGCGACATCGAATTCAGTCCACCTTCCGGTGATTGGCCGTAGAAGACCAGCATATTCAGGCCACAGAGTGTCACGTGCGTTCGACCGACAACCAGGGGGGTTCCGTGCCGTCACCGCCTTCTCCGCCGCCCGCGCCGTCCCGCCGGCGGCTGCCGTTCCGCGGGCCGCTGCCGTACCGCAGGCTGGTCCGCCTCTATGCCGGCCTCGGCCTCTACGGCGCGAGCGACGCCCTGGTGATCCGCGGCGACCTGGGACTCGACCCGTGGGACGTGCTCCACCAGGGCCTGTCCCGGCACACCGGGATCAGCATCGGCGATGTCTCCATTGTCGTCGGCGCGGCCGTGCTGCTGCTGTGGTGGCCGCTGCGGCAGCGGCCGGGCCTGGGTACGGTCTCCAACGTCTTCCTGGTGGGCACCGGAATCGACCTGACGCTGGCGGTCGTCCCGCACTACGGCGCCCTGGCGGTCAGGATCCCGCTGCTCGTCGCGGGCGTGGTGCTCAACGGCGCGGCGACCGGCCTCTATCTCGCCGCCCGCTTCGGCCCAGGACCGCGCGACGGACTGATGACCGGGCTGCACCGCAGGACCGGGCGTTCGCTCCGGTCGATCAGGACCGTGATCGAACTGACCGTGCTCGCCGCGGGTTTTCTGCTCGGCGGCGGGGTAGGAGTCGGAACGGTGCTTTACGCGACCACTATCGGCCCGCTCGCCCAGTTCTTCCTGCGGGTCTTCGCGTCACCGCGGGAGTCACCCGGGAACTACGGGCGACAGCGGTTGTCGGGGGCGATTTAGCCCTTGATGGCGCGGACCGGTAGTGTACGCGGTTGGCCCCGCAGCTTGACCGTTACTGCAGGAAAAGATACGACGACACCGGGTGACATCTCTGCCCAGATGTGACAAAACGGGCACCGGTGGGTACAAACAGGGCTGACACGACGGGCGACGCATATCCCGCAACGGGAATCTTCACCGCCGACCGGACGTTGACCGGATGACGACGACAGCGACACCTGTCCTGTGGGCGACCAAGCCCGGGAGGCACGATTCATGAGTGAGCGAGCTCTCCGCGGCACGCGACTCGGGGCCACCAGCTACGAGACCGACCGCGGTATCGATCTGGCCCCGCGCCAGACCGTTGAGTACGCATGCCGGAACGGCCATCGATTTGAGATGCCGTTCTCGGTTGAGGCCGAGATTCCGCCGGAGTGGGAATGCCGCGCCTGCGGCCAGACCGCACTTCTGGTGGACGGAGAGGGCCCCGAGGAGAAGGCCGTCAAACCGGCGCGCACGCACTGGGACATGCTCATGGAGCGGCGCACGCTGGAGGAGCTGGAGGAGGTGCTGGCCGAACGGCTGGCCGTCCTGCGCTCCGGCGCGATGAACATCGCGGTGCATCCGCGAGACAACCGCAAGAGCGCCTGACCGTGGGCCCACGGGCCCGCGAAGGCGCGGGCCCCCGACACTTCCCCGCCCGGTGCGGGAGCGTACACGCTCCCGAGCCGGGCGGTTTTCTCTGTCCGCGGGGCGGACCCGGGGCGGACCGGGGCGGACCTTTGCGCGGACCCGGGACCCGCTCCCGGCCCGGGGATCCGCTCCCCCCGGTGTCACGCCCACTCCGTGTCCGTCCACGAACCGCGCACCGTTCGCCGGCCTCCGTCAGGGCTTGTCGCGGTCGACGACCTCGCCCGGGATGACCTTGCCGTCCGGGCGGTGGATGCGTGACTGCTCCTCGGCCTCGCGGGCCTGCGACAGCAGGTCGCCGAGCGAGCCGGGGTCGGCCGCGGTGGCCGGGGCGGAGAGCTTGCGGGCCAGCACCCGGTCCAGGATCGCGCCGGTGAGCTTACGGGTCGGCGGGAAGAGCAGCACCAGGCCGACCGCGTCCGAGACGAATCCGGGGATGATCAGCAGCATCCCGCCCAGCATGTGCAGCCCGGTACGGCTGCCGCCGGGCTGCAGCGGCTCCTCGCCCTCGGCAGGCCCGGGGCCGCCGGCTTGGCGCTGCTGCCGCTGCACGGTCGCCGCGAGATTCCGCCAGGCGCTGCGGCCGGCCCGCTTCACCGCCGCCGCACCCAGCACGAAGCCGGCCAGGATGCACAGGAAGACGACGAACCCGTTGGTCGCCCCGGCCACCACGATCAGCAGCCAGATCTCCAGCACCGCCCACGCCGCGATCACCAGCGGCACCACCGTGCGGGCGCGCGAGCGCCGCCGCTGGGGGCGTTCGGTCGGCTGCGGGCGGACCGGGGGCGGTGAACTCGTCGTCATAGTCCAAGTGTGCCGCAGTCGACCACGCGAACGGCGCCCCGGGCGCCTGCTCCTTCGCCCTTGTCGGGCGGTCCCGCGCGATTGCGCGGAACCGTTCACACCGCCCCGTCCCCGCGAGTACCTTGGTCGCCTGTCGGAGCGACATTTCGCCTGGGGGGGCCGTGGACGCAGCGGGGCAGGAATCGGTCAAAGCGGTCTTACCCAGCGGCGAATTCCTCTGGGTGAAGGTCAAGGACACCCGCGAGGCCCCGGCCGGCGGCTACGCCCAGGACGCCGGCGGTCTCCGTGACCGGCTGCGGCGCCGCGATCCGGACACCCCGGTGCCGCTCTCCGGATTCACCGAGGCGATCCACGGAATCGCCCGCAGCGTCCACGACGGCCTGCAGTCCATCGCCCCGCACAGCGTGGAGATCGAGTTCGGCCTCGACATCGAGATCGCCTCGGGCGAACTGGTCAGCATGCTCGCCGATGTGCACGCCACCTCGTCCATCAGGATCACCCTCGGCTGGGAGAACGGCCGCGCCCGGCAGCGGGAAGGCGACCAGGAGGGCAGCGGCGAGGACGACCACAGCGACGGCGACAGCGACAGCGACGGGCCCGCCGGCCCGGACGGCACCGCGGCTGACTCCGCCGCGGCCGTACCGCCCGAGGGGGGACCGGCCCCGGCGGCCCCGCCCCCGGCCCGCGGCGCGGACGCCGGTGAGTAGCCCGGCGCAGGGCGCCGGTGAGCTGCAGAACCACGCGGCTGCCGCCTGCGTGGCGCTGCTCACCGCGGACGGCGCCGCCGACCTGCTCGGCTCCGGCTTCTTCGTCGCCCCCGGCAAGGTGCTGACCTGCGCGCATGTCGTCGCCGGCCATCGCCGGGTGACGGTCCGCAGCAGCGCGGGCGACGACCGCGGTGACGTCGTGCTCGCCGTCCCGCGAGAAGCGGCCGAGGAGGGCCCGTGGCCGCTGCCGGACCTGGCGCTGATCGACGTCCCCGCCACCCCTGCGGTACAGATCGACGCCTATCTGCGCCGGGTCACCGGCCATGACTCCCAGCCGTTCCGGTACCGGCCCACCGGATACCCCAAGCCGCTCGACCAGACCTACATGGCCGCGCTCGACGATGTGGTCACGGCCTCACCCGCGGCCGGCGAACTGCTGAAGCTGCTCTCCTTGATGGCCAGCGCGCCCACCCCGGTACGAATGTTCGGGAACCTGCCGGCACTCGCCGGGACACTGCCGAGCCCCGGCCTGGCGAGCCTGCCGCAACTGCTGGAGCGCGGCGGCAGCGAGCGGGACATCGTCAATGTGATCCGCCGTCACTCGCTGGCCCGTATCACCCTCGACCAGGACGAGCAGACCATCGAGATGCACCGCGTCCCCCAGCGGGTGATCGAGGGCTGCATCCCCGAGGCGGACCTGGGGGTCTACCGCCATCTGATCCACCTGATGCTGCGCGAGCGCGATCTGGTCGCGGCCCGCTCGGTCTCCCAGTGGCAGATCATGCTGGACATCTGGCGGAACCTGGAGAGTTCCCAGGCATGGGACTGCACCCGTTGCGCCGGGGACCAGACCACCCGGTCGCTGATGCTGCACGTCATCCGCACGCTGATGGTCTGGGGCGAGTCGGAGCACAGCGTGATCACCGCCCGCGCGGTGCTCGCCACCTGGGAGCCGATCCTCGGCAGTGACCACACCGACATCAGGGAAGCCACCCTGGAACTCGCCAACGCGCTGCGCAACCAGGGCGCGGCGAAGGAGTCGCTGGAACTGGACCAGGCGCTCGCCGACCGGATCGAGGAGGTTCCCGACACCCGCCCGGAGATCGCGATCAGGGTGGGTCTCAACCTCGGCGGCGACCTGCGCCGGCTGGGCCGCTACGCCGAGGCCCGGGAGGTCGACGAACGCACCCGGGAGCGGGCCGCCGCGGAGTTCGGCGAGAACGACCGGCTCTCCTTGATGGCCCGGAACAACGCGGCCGTCTCCAGCCTGCTGCTGGCCGAGCCACGGCGGGCGCTGGAGCAGGACCAGGCACTCTGGCGCGACCAGCGGCGGATCCGCGGTGACGGCGACCGGGCGACGCTGATCGCCCTCAACCGGATCGCCCGCGCCCACCGCGACCTCGGGGAGTACCGGCAGGCCGCCGAGATGCAGGAGCAGACCGCGCAGCGGTGCCGCAAGCTCTTCGAACCCGACAGCGTGATCGCGCTGACCGCCACCTTGAACCTCGCCGCGTGCCTGCGGGCGGTCGGCTCGTACGACGAGGGCTGGCGGAACGTGCAGAACGTCGTGGAGCCCATGCGGCGGGTGCTCGGCGCCGAGCACCCCGAGCACATCATGGCCCTGTCCGAACTGGCCTCCGCGCTGCGCTGCACCGGCCGGGCCACCGAGGCGCTGGTCCCCGGCCGGCGCGCGGTGGACCTCTCGGTGGCGGTGAACGGCGAGGACCACCCGTCCACCGCCATCTGCCGCAACAACCTCGCACTGGTTCATCTGGCGCTGCGGGACGGCTACTCCGCCGAGCCGCTCTTCGAGGCCGCGGCGGCCGCCTTCGGCACCTCCCTGCCGCAGGACCACCCGCACGCCCTCGCGGTCCGCGTCAACCGGGCGACCGGCGCCTGGCTGCGCCGGGAGTACGAACGGGCGGACCGGGCGGAGACCGAGACGCAGCCGCTGCTCAACAGGACCCTCGGTGAGGACCACCCGTGGTCGCTGGCCGGCGCCGCCAACCACGTCACCACCATCGACGCGCTCGGCTCGCCGATCCGCCGGATCGCCGCCAACGGCCAGTGGGAGCGCACCAAGTACGGCTACGCCCGCACCCTGGGCCGGGAACATCCGGACGCGATGGTGTGTGCCGGCCGCTCGTCCCGCGTCCTCATCGGACTGGACGCGCCCTCGGTGTGAGGGCGCGGCGCCGTGCCGCGGTCACACCGCGGCACGGCGGCACGGCGGCACGGCGGCACGGCAATGGACACCGCAGGGGCAACGGCGACACCATGACCGGCGTGACCCACTCCCCCGACGACAACGACGGACCTCCGCCCGGCGGGTCCCGGCCGCCCGTTCCCCCGGCGGCGATCGAGCGGCCGGATGTCCTGGCCGAGCGGCTGGCCCGCATCGAGGCGCTGCTGACGACCCCGGCGCGGGGCACGTTCGACGAGGCCGAGCACCGGCTGCTGCCCGCCTGGCGGCGGGCCACCCGGGGAGAGCCGCGGTGGGCCGCGACGAGCGCGGTGGTCGCGGTGCTGGTGATCCAGTGGGTGCTCCCCGCCCGGCTGGTGGTGCCGCCGAGGCCGCTGATGCCGGCCGTCGAACTGGCCCTGCTGGCCTGCCTGATCATCCTCAACCCGCACCGCATCGAGCGCCACTCGCGCGTCTACCAGGTGGTGGGGCTGACCCTGACCGGGATCATCGGCGGCGCCAACGCGTACTCCGCGGTGCGGCTGATCGGCGGGGTGGTACGGGGGACTGACGGCGAGTCGGCGGGCCATCTGCTGCTGAACGGCGGCGGCATCTGGCTGACCAACACCGCGATCTTCGCGCTGCTGTACTGGGAGCTCGACCGCGGCGGGCCGGCTGCCCGGGCGGCCGGTGAACGGCCGGTGCCGGACTTCCTCTTCGTGCAGATGCAGTCGCCGGATCTGGCGCCCCCGCACTGGGAGCCGGCCTTCCTCGACTACTTCTATCTCTCCTTCACCAACTCCACGGCCTTCAGCCCGACCGATGTGATGCCGGTGACGCGGAAGGCGAAGCTGTGGATGCTGGTGCAGTCGGCGGTGTCGCTGGTGGTCGTCGTGCTGGTGGTCGCGCGGGCCGTCAACATCCTCGACTGACCGCCCGCGCCGACCCGTTGGGACTCCCGCCGGGACTCAGTCCGTGCGCTTGGTGACCTTCGCGACCCGGGAGCCGACGCCCCACGCGGTCACCCGCCACAGCGCCTCGACGAGGATGCTGCGGCTCATCTTGCTGTCGCCGCGCTCCCGCTCGACGAAGGTGATCGGCACCTCGACCACATGGAAGCCGGCCTTGACCGCGCGCCAGGCCAGATCCACCTGGAAGCAGTAGCCGGCCGACGCGACCTCGCCCAGGCCCAGGCCCTCCAGGGTCTCCCGGCGGAACGCCCGGTAGCCGCCGGTCACATCACGGATCGGCACGTCCAGCAGCAGCCGCGAGTAGGTGCTGCCGCCGCGGGAGATGAACTCACGGGACTTGGGCCAGTTCACCACCCGGCCGCCGGAGATCCAGCGCGAACCGAGCACCAGGTCGGCGCTCTTGAGGGCAGTGAGCAGCCGCGGGAGTTCCTCGGGCTGGTGGGAGCCGTCGGCGTCCATCTCGACCAGGACGCCGTATCCGGCGTCGATGCCCCACTGGAAGCCGGCCAGATAGGCCGCGCCGAGGCCCTCCTTGCCCTGCCGGTGCATGACGTGCACGTTCTCGTCGCTCTGCGACAGTTCGTCGGCGATCTTGCCCGTGCCGTCCGGGCTGTTGTCGTCGGCGATCAGGAGGTGGGCCTCGGGGACCGATGCCCGCACCCGCGCGACGATCGGCTTGATGTTCTCGGCCTCGTTGTAGGTCGGGATGATCACCAGAATCTGCCCGAGCGGGCCGTGATTCCGCTGCTCCCCGTCGTTCTCTGTCACTGCTTCCCTTACCCCTTTGTCATGCGTGAGCGGTCGCGCCTGCCGATCGCGACAGCGGCCGCGCAGGACAGGAGCCCCACCATAGCGAGTGTCCACTCGGGTACCGCACCAAGGCGGTCGGCGACCGTTTTCTCATCACGCAGCGGGATGTCGGCGTTGAGAACCTGCTGGGTGAACTCACCGCTGCGCTGCTCGATCTTGCCATTGGGGGCGACAATCGCGCTGATGCCACTCGTGGCGGCGGTGACCACGGCCCGGCCGTGTTCGATGGCGCGCAGCTTCGACATCGCGAGCTGCTGCTCGGGCTGGCCGGTACGCCCGTAGGTGGCGTTGTTGGTCTGCACGACGATGGCCCGGGCGCCGGCGTTGACGGTGTCGCGCACGATGCCGTCGTAGGCGACCTCGAAGCAGATGACGTCGCCGAGCTCGGCGGGACCGATCTGCAGGACGCCGGTCTTCTTTCCCGGGTAGAAGTCCCGCGGGATTTCGTCGAGGCGGCTGATGACCTTGGTGAGTTCCTTGCGGAACGGCACGTATTCACCGAAGGGCACCGGGTGCTGCTTGGTGTAGTGGGCGCCGGGTCCGGTCACCGGGTCCCAGACGATGCCCTCGTTCTGCACGTGGTCCTTGTCCGGGCCGTCCACCAGGGCGCCGACCAGGATCGGCACGCCGACCGCCTGCACGGCCTGGGTGATCTTGTCGTACGCCTCGGGGTTGCTGAACGGGTCGAGGTCGGAGGAGTTCTCCGGCCACAGCACCAGGTCGGGCTTGGCCACCTTGCCGGCCTTGATGTCGGCGGCGAGCTTGAGGGTGGCGTCGACGTGGTTGTCCAGGATCATCATCGGGCGGCCGAGGAAGTGCAGCCCGGGCTGCTGGACGTTGCCCTGCACGACGGAGACGCGGACGTGGTCGGCCGCGCCGGTGGGCACCGGCACGAGGAAGCCGGCCAGCAGGGCCGCCGCCGAGGCGGCCAGCGCGATGCCGCAGGAGACGGCGGTGCGCAGCCGCCGGGGCTCGGTCCGCAGCCGCCACCCGGCCAGCGCCGCGGCGGCCACCAGGGTGCCGCTGAGGGCCACCGCGAAGGTGACCAGCGGGGCACCGCCGAGCGCGGCCAGCGGGGTGTACGGGGAGCCGGTGTTGGCGAAGGCGAGGCGGCCCCACGGGAAGCCGCCGAAGGGCAGCCGGTCCCGGGCGAGTTCCTCGGTGACCCACAGGCAGGCGGCCCACAACGGCCACCACGGCAGTTTCTGGCTGAGCACCAGGCAGGCGCCCAGCGCGGCGAGGAAGAGAGACTCGGCGACGGACAGGCCGATCACCGCGTCCCAGCCGACCACGTTGAGCCAGGCGAGCAGCCAGACGAAGAACGGCACCCCGAAGGCGAAGCCCAGCCAGGCGCCCTGCCGTACGGTCCGGCCGCGCATCAGCAGCGACAGCGCGGCGACCGCCACGACGGACAGCGGCCAGACGTCGTACGGCGGGAACGCCAGCGTCAGGACGGCGCCGCTGACGGCCGCGACGGCGGTGCTCGGCGCGGCCTTCCGGGCGGTGGCGGCGAACCGCTTGCGCCGCGTGGCGGGCGCCGGCCGGGCGGTCCCCGGCGCGGGTGCCACGACCGTCCGCTCGGTGTCCGTCGAGAGCGCCGCGGTCGCGGTCTGGGGGCGCAGGCGCACGATCGCGGCCTTCCTGCAGGTGGAGAGGTGGTGAAGCCGACGGTACCCCGAGTTGGCTCCAGGGTGGGTCGCGGGGATGCAAAGCGTCCCTCCTGTCCCCACCAGCACCCCGCCGCCCCAGCGCACACGGAACGGGCCCGGACACCCTTCGGGCCGACCTGGGACCCTCCCCCAGACTCCGTCCGGGGGCACCCCCAGCTGCGAGCCCACACCCCACCCGCCCCACCACACACGGAACGGGCCCGGACACCCTTCGGGCCGACCTGGGACCCTCCCCCAGACTCCGTCCGGGGGCACCCCCAGCTGCGAGCCCACACCCCACCCGCCCCACCACACACGGAACGGGCCCGGACACCCTTCGGGCCGACCTGGGACCCGCTGGCTGCGAGTCGGTACCAAGGCCGTTGTCTACTGGGTGTCCGGGCCCTTCCCGGGTCACACCTGCCGATCGGGCGGCCCTCCCGCTCCGTACCCTCGCGGGTGGAGGGGCCGACTGGCGAGCCGCGTTCCGCGTCATGCGCGCTGGACCTGGCTGCCAGTGGCGCGTGCACGTGCGGGTGCGACGCCCCATGGCCCAGCGGTGCTCGACGCGGGGCTGCGGAGTGCCCCCGGTCCGGCGTCCTGTGGTGGACTCCGCCGAACCTACTCGCCCCCGACCAGCCACTGTCAACACCCCTGTGACCTGCGGACTTTCGCCAAATCAGCAGGTCAGTACGGACTGCCGCGCCGTCCTGCGACACGCCGCAGCGGGGTGAGGGCACACCGTTCGGCGGCATGTACGAAACCGCAGGTCACCCGTTCGGCCGCGCGAAGACGGTGCGGCCGCCGACCACCGTGCGCAGCGCCGTGGGCAGATCGCCGCCGGGTGTCACATCGGGCAGCCCGGGGGTGCCGGAGCGCGGGTCGGTCGACCAGTTGGCGACGCGGTCGTCGGGCGCCTGGACCACCAGGTCGCCGACCGACCAGACCGCGTAGTCGGCGGGCGCGCCGGGCACCAGGACGCCCGCGTCGTCGCGGCCGACGGCCCGCCAGCCGCCGCGGGTGTGCGCGTTGAAGGCGGCGCGCGCGGAGATCCGGTGCCCCGGGGTGCGGTGGAAGGCGGCGGCCCGCACCGCGCCCCACGGGTCGAGCGGGGTGACCGGGCTGTCCGAGCCGAGCACCAGCGGCACCCCGGCCCGGGTCATCGCGGCGAAGGGGTTGAGTGCCGCCGCCCGCTCCGCGCCGAGCCGGCGGGCGTACATGCCGTCCGTACCGCCCCAGGCGGCGTCGAAGGCGGGCTGTACAGACGCCACCAGGCCGAACGCGGCGAACGCGGCGATGGACCGCTCGCTCATCAGCTCGGCGTGCTCCACCCGGTGCCGCAGCGCCCGTACCCGGTCCACTCCCGCGGTCTCGGCGGCGGCCCGGACGCCGGCCACCACCGCGTCGACCGCGGCGTCCCCGATGGCGTGGAAACCGGCCTGTACGCCCGCCTGGGTGCACAGCGCGAGGTGCCGGGCGATGGTCTCCTCGTCCAGGTGGCTGACGCCGGTGTGCGGCGCGTCGGCGTAGGGGCTGTGCAGGCGCGCGGTGTGCGAGCCGATCGAACCGTCCACGAAGAGGTCGCCGCCGGCGCCGGTCGCGCCGAGGTCGCGGAGCCGGTCGAGGTCGCCGGGGCGCTGCCAGGCTTCCGCCCAGTAGCCGTGGACCCGCGGGCCCGGCTCGGCGGCGGCCAGCGCGAGCAGTCCGGTCAGGTCGTCCTCGCCGGAGATGTCGGGGCCGGCGCACTCGTGGACGGAGCCGATGCCCTGGGCGGCGGCGTGCGCCAGTGCGGCACGCTGCGCGGCGGCCCGCTGAGCGGGTGTGACGGCCGCGTGGGCGGCCCGGCGCACCGCGTGGTGGGCGTCGCGGGTCAGCGGCTGCCGCGGGTCGTAGCCGGGCTGCTGCTCGATGCCGGGGACGAGGGCGAGCAGGGCGGTGCTGACGGCCGCGGAGTGCACATCGGTACGGGTCAGGTAGAGCGGCCGGCCCCCTGCCACCTGGTCCAGTTCCGCGCGGGTCGGGGGGCGGCGCTCGGGCCAGCGGGTCTCGTCCCAGCCGTGGCCGAGCAGGACCCGGTCGGCGGGGTGGGCGGCGGCGTGCGCGGCGGTGCGGGCCAGCGCCTCGGCGAGCGAGCCGGCACCGGTCAGGTCGAGACCGGTGAGCGCCAGGCCGGTGGCGGTGGTGTGCACATGCGCGTCCGTGAAGGCGGGGGTGACCAGCGCGCCGTCGAGTCGCACCACGGCGTCCACGCCGTCCGCGAAGGAGTCAGCGGCCCCTTCGGAGCCGACCCAGGCGACGGTGTCGCCGTCCACCACCATCGCGGTGGCGAAGGGGTCCGCCGGGCTGTAGACGAACCCCCCGCGCAGCAGCACGGTGCGGCTTCCCGCGGGGTTCCGGGTGGATACGTTCACGTCGTCGGCCGGACGAGCGGAGGTGTCGTGCATACCGCCAGTCTCCCCCGCCGCCCGGGGCCGCCCGTCCCGGGGGTCACCCCCGGCCGGCCCGGCCCGTCAGATGCGCGGCGGCCGTGACTCGTAGGCCGTGGAGAGCACCACGGTGGTGCGGGTGGAGACCCCGGCCAGGCTGCGGATGCGGCCCAGCAGGTGCTCCAGCTCGATGGGGGTGGCGACCCGGACCTTGAGGATGTAGTTCTCGTCGCCGGCCACGCTGTGGCACGCCTCGATCTCCGGCACCTCGGTGAGCCGCTCGGCGATGTCGTCCGGAGCGCTGGGGTCGAACGGCTTCACCGAGATGAACGCGGTCAGCGACAGGCCGACCGCCTCGGCGTCGATGATCGCCGCGTAGCCGCGGATCACCCCGCGCTGCTCCAGCCGCCGTACGCGCTGGTGCACCGCCGAGGTGGACAGGCCGGTGGCCTTGCCCAGGTCGGTGTAGCTCATCCGCCCATCGGCGACGAGAAGTTCCACGATGTGC
This sequence comes from Streptomyces sp. NBC_01476, assembly GCF_036227265.1. Classification (NCBI taxonomy): domain Bacteria; kingdom Bacillati; phylum Actinomycetota; class Actinomycetes; order Kitasatosporales; family Streptomycetaceae; genus Streptomyces; species Streptomyces sp. NBC_01476. The sequence goes on from NZ_CP109446.1 coordinate 1,241,533, forward strand.
CGGTCAAGCTCCTCCACAGCCGATGACCTTACCGGCTGTGGAGCCGCCGGCGGCAGGCCCGCGGTCAGGAGAAGAGCAGCCGCCGCAGGTAATCGTTGCGGAAGGTGCCCGTGGGGTCGGTCTCCTCCACCAGTGCCAGGAAGTCCGCCATCCGGGGGTACGCGGCCCGCACCAGGGCCGGGTCGGTGGTGAAGAGCTTGCCCCAGTGCGGGCGGGGGCCGAACGGGGCCAGGGCCGCCTCGATCGCGCCGAGCACCGGGCGGACCGCGGCGGTGTCCTTGACCCAGGTGAAGTGGAACGCCACGGTGTCACGGCCGTAGGCGGGGCTGAGCCACTGCCGGTCGGCGGCGACGGTACGGACCTCGCAGATCTGGAGCACCGGCGCGATGGTCCCGCGCAGACCGGCCAGCGCCTCCAGGGCGGCCACCGCGTGGGCGCGCGGCACCAGGTACTCCGACTGCAACTCCTCGCCGCTGCTGGGTGTGAAGCCGGACCTGAAGTGCGGCAGCCGCTCGTACCAGGGACCGGCCTCGCCGTCCTGGGGGGTGCAGTGCACCGGGTCGGCGCCGGGCACCGGGTGCACCGGCCCGTCGGCGGGCCGCGTCCACGGCAGGTCGGGCTCGGGCGTTCCGGCGAGCCGTTTCAGCCAGACCTGGCCGAAGCGGGCCGCACGCCAGTCGGTGAAGAGGCTGACGCTGTAGGCGGCGCCGGTGATGGCGTCGAAGTGGGCGGTGGCGTCGCCGAGTTCGAGACCGGTACGGACCCGCTGCCGCATCGCGAAGGCGGGCACGGTGTCGAGGGTGAGGTGGGTGACGACGCCGAGGGCGCCCAGCGAGACCACCGCGCCGTCGAAGGTGTCGCCGTCCTTCTCCCGGCTGAGGGTGCGGGTCAGGCCGTCGGCGGTGATCAGGTCGAGGGCGCGCACCGAGGTGCCGAGGCCGCCGTTGGCGTTCCCCGAGCCGTGGGTGCCGGTGGCGACCGACCCGGCCACCGAGATGTGCGGCAGCGAGGCCATGTTGGGCAGGGCGCGGCCCAGGGAGTCGAGGGTGCGGGCGAGTTCGGCGTAGCGCACCGCGGCGGCCACCCGGACCGTGCCGGTGGCGCTGTCGAGGTCGATCTCGGCGGGCAGGGCGCGCAGGTCGACGAGGTCGCCGTCGGTGTCCGCGATGGCGCTGAAGGAGTGGCCGCTGCCGAGCACCTTGACCTGCCGGCTGCCGGCGACGAGGGCGCGCAGCTCGCTCAGGCCGGCCGGGCGGTGCACCCGGGCCGCCGAGAAAGTGAGGTTGCCCGCCCAGTTGGTTGGCATTCGCTGCCGCCTCCGTCCGTCGGCGGACCGGCCTGGCCTCGCCGTATCGCACCCTATCCGGCGTGGCGGAAGGCGCCGCGCCGGGCCGGGCGAGGCGTTCGGGGGTGCGTGGTGGCACGGCGGGGGCGCATGCTCCGCTTGCCCCCGGCAATGTGACGAAGGCCACACCGTGTGCCACGGTGGCGCATCGGGTGGCGTGATTACACGCGTAGCGCGGCGGGAAGTGCTCGCTATGGCCGCGAGCGTGAAGCCGGGCCGGCCTGTAAGAGGGCATCCACCCAAGGGGGAGACGCGTCATGCGTAACCACATGCGTCGCAATGGCAGTGAGCGGACCGGGTCCGCTTTCGAGGAGGGCGACGAACGCGAGTTCGCGCTCGCGCTCGCCGCGCAGGACGGGGAGAGCGACGACGCGGACGAGGCGTTCGAGGACGAGTTCGGCGATGTCGTCCGGCTGGCGTGCCCGGACTGCGGGCGGCCGATCGCGGTCTTCACCGACGAGGAGAGCCTGCCGCAGCACGCCCTGTGCCCCACCCCCTGGAACCCGTTCGGCCTCACGGTCTGCGGCGGCTCGGGCCGCGCGGTCGACGACGCCCGCCCGGTGACCGTCGAGCAGGACCAGGAGCAGGAGCTGGCGACGCTGCTGACGCTGCCGGCCGAACTCGACTGGCGCACCCAGCCGTTCAGCCACGTGGGCGGACCCGGCTCCCGGCCGTTCCGGATGCCCGCGCCGCGCCTGGCGGCCTGACACCCGGTCGGCGGCACCGCTCGCGGGAGGCATCCGGGGAGTCCCCCAGTGGACGCTGGGGGCGCCCCCGACGCTTCGTCAGTCCCGGGACTCGGGTCCCGCGAGGTGGCGGGAGATGACCATCCGCTGGATCTGGTTGGTGCCCTCCACGATCTGCAGCACCTTCGCCTCGCGCATGTACCGCTCCACCGGGAAGTCCGCGGTGTAGCCGTACCCGCCCAGCAGTTGGACGGCGTCGGTGGTGACCTGCATGGCGGTGTCGGTGCAGAAGAGTTTCGCCATGGCGGCCTGCGGCGAGAAGTCCTCGCCCGCGTCGCGCATCCTGGCCGCGGTCAGACAGAGCGCGCGGCCCGCCTCGATCCGGGTCGCCATGTCGGCGAGCATGAACCGCAGTCCCTGGAAGTCGGCGATCGGGCGGCCGAACTGCCGCCGCTCCAGGGTGTAACCGAGCGCCGCGTCCAGCGCCGCCTGGGCCACCCCTATGGCGCACGCGGCGATGCCGAGCCGGCCGGCGTCCAGCGCGGCCAGCGCGATGGCGAAGCCGTGCCCCTCGTCGCCGATCCGCCGGTCGTCGGGCACCCGCACCCCGTCGAAGTTCACCTGGGCGGTGGGCGATCCCTTCATGCCCATCTTCCGCTCGGGCGACGCGGCGGACAGCCCCGGGGTGTCGCCGGGCACCAGGTACGCCGAGATGCCGTGCGCGCCCGCGCCGCCGCTGCGGGCGAGGACGGTGTAGAAGTCGGCGACGCCGCCGTGGGTGATCCATGCCTTGGTGCCGTCGATGGTCCAGGTGTCGCCGTCGCGCACCGCCCGGGTGAGCAGGTGCGCCGCGTCCGAGCCGGCGGCCGGCTCGGAGAGGCAGTAGGCGCCGAGCAGTCCGCCGCCGAGCATCGCGGGCAGGTGGTCGGCGCGCTGCTGTTTGCTGCCGAAGGCGGCCAGCGCGTGGCAGGCCAGGGTGTGCACGCTGACCCCGAGGCCGATGGTGAGACGGACCGCGGCCAGTTCCTCCAGCACCTGCAGATAGACCTCGTAGGGCTGCCCGCCGCCGCCGTGCTCCTCCGGGTACGGCAGGCCGAGCAGACCTGCCTCGCCGATCAGCCGGAAGGTGTCGCGCGGAAAGACCCCGGCGTCCTCCTCGGCGGCGGCCGTGGGGGCGATGGCCCGCTGGGCGATCTCGCGGGTCAGGGCGAGCAGTTCACCGGCCTCTTCGGTCGGCAGCCGGCGGTGGACGGGTCGGGGACCTCGTGGGTCCTGTCCGTGCTGCGTCATTGCGGGACGTCCTCCCTGTGTCGGGGCGACGGCGGCACCGCTGAGGGTGTGGCGGAGCCGTCCGGCGGGCGATACCCCGTACCCGATATTCCCCTGCCGGGTCGCGGCACACGAGTGATCAACGGGTCCGGGGGGTTGGAGTATGCCCGATCCGGGCCGCTCCGTCACGACCGTTCCGGCCCGGCTGCGGGGGTCTTCGACGCATGGGGACCCGTTACGCCTGTTGGGGGGCGCGACGGGCGCCGGGTACCGGTTTCGGGATCCGGCGGGGGCGCGGCACAGGCGCGTCGTACGCTTCCGCCATGGAGAGATTGGGGGCCGCCGATCCGCAGTCGGTCGGTGGATATCCGCTGTTCGCGCGGCTGGGTGCGGGGGGCATGGGCCAGGTGTATCTGGCACGTACCCCGGCCGGCCGGGCGCTGGCGCTGAAGACCGTACGGTCGGAGTTCGGGCTTGACCCCGCGTTCGGGGAGCGCTTCGCCCGGGAGATCCGGCACGCCGACCGGGCGCGGTCGCCGTGGACGGTGGCGGTGGTGGACTTCTCGCCGCCGGGCACCAGCCCGCAGTGGCTCGCCACCGAGTACGTCGCGGCGCCGTCGCTGGCCGAGTGGGTGACCGCGCACGGGCCGCTGCCCGCGCCGAGCCTGACCGCGCTCGCGGCGGAGCTGTGCGAGGGGCTCCACACCGTCCACCAGGCGGGGCTGGCCCACCGGGACGTGAAGCCGTCCAATGTGCTGCTGCCCGGCACCCGCCCGCTGCTGATCGACTTCGGCATCGCCCGCGCCGCCGAGGACTCCCGGCACACCCGCACCGGCGGGGTGATCGGCTCACCCGGCTACATGGCACCCGAGCAGGCCACGGCGGGGGCCTCCGCCGAGCCGGGGGACGTCTTCGCGCTGGGCGCGGTGCTGGTCTACGCGGCGACCGGCCGCGGCCCGTTCAACCGCCTCGGGGAGGAGCCGTCCACCCCGGCGCTGCTCTACCGGGTGGTGCACGAGGAGCCCGACCTGGACGGCGTGCCGGCGGAGGTTCTGCCGCTGATACGGGCCTGTCTGCTGAAGGACCCGCAGGAGCGGCCCACGGCGCACGCGGCGCTGGAGCTGCTGCCCGCCGCGGAGCGCGGGACCGGCGGCTGGGCCGAGCGGCAGCCGCCGGGGCTGGCGGCGGACCTGCGGGCGCGTGAGGACGAGATGCGGGCCCTGCTGGGTGAGCCGGCGGCCCAGGACCCGGCCCGTCCGCCGATGACCGCCGCGGCGACCGCGGACGCGGCGCTGGGTCCCTCCCCGTACGCCCCCACGACGACGCGCCCGGCGGCCTACCACCCGGCGTACCGGACCGGCCCGTCCGCAGCGGCCCCCGTACCAGGGCAGGCCCGGCCCGGACAGTCCGTGCCCGCGCAGCCCGGACCGTCCGGGCCGACGAGCGGCGGCTGGGGCCCGGTGCCGCCGCCCGCACGGCCGCCCGGTGCCTCCGGCGGCCCCCACAGGCGCGGCCCGCTGATCGCGGGCGTGGCGGCCGCGGTGGTGGTGCTGGTGCTCGTCGGCGTGCTGGTGGACAAGCTGAGCGGCTCCGGCTCCGACAACGCCGGCTCGACCGGGGGCGGCGGCGGTACGCCGTCCACCTCGGCGCCGAGCACCGCCAGCGAGAGCGCCGACCCGGACGCGCTGCCCGCCGCGATGGTGGGCACCTGGACCGGCTCGGGTCCCGGCGATCCGAACGCCTCGGGTTTCCAGCCGGCCACCGACAGCGTCAAGGTCACCCTCACCCTGCGCGCCGGCCAGAAGGGCAGTGTGGTCGGCCAGGACATCGCCAGCATCAGCGCGGTCGGCACCGGCGCCGAACTCGGCTGTACGGAGCAACTGCTGCTGACCGGTGTGCAGGGCAGCAGCGTGCAGCTCGGCGTCAGCAGCGCCCGGCCCACGGACCCGAACGCGACGGACACCTGCCTGACCGAGAACGTCTACACGCTCACCCTGACCGACTCCCGGCACATGAAGCTCGGCCTGGCCGGGGGGACGGTGGCGAACGGGGCCCCGGACTCCCTCACCAAGCAGTGAGCGGGGCGGTCAGCCGATCCGCAGGCCCGCCCAGAGCGCGACCGTCGAGGCGAGCAGCGTCGGCGGCACGGTGAGCAGGCCCAGCCGGGTGAAGGTCCGCAGCGAGGCGTCGGTGCCGTGGTCGTGCAGCACCCGGCGCCACAGCAACGTGGCGAGCGAGCCGACGTAGGTGAGGTTGGGGCCGAGGTTGACGCCGATCAGGACGGCGAGCACCGGCCCGGGGCCGCTCTCGGCGACCAGCGGGAGCAGGGCGAGGACGGCCGGCAGGTTGTTGATCAGGTTGGCCAGCACGGCGGCGAAGGCGGCGATGCCCAGCAGGGCGGGCAGTCCTGAGCCGCCGGGCAGCACCTGGCCCGCGGCGTCGGCGAGCCCGTTGTCCACCACCGCCTTCACCACGACGCCGAGCGCCAGCACGAAGAGGCAGAAGAGCGGTCCGGCCGCCACCACCAGCCCCCGCACGGTGGCCCGGCGGCGGCGCAGGGCCCGTACACCCAGCACCAGCGCGCCCGCGAGCGCCGCCCAGGCGGGGTTGACGCCGGCGAACGAGGTGACCGCGAAACCGGCGAGCGTCAGTGCCAGCACCACCAGCGTGAACACCGGCACCTTGGGCGGTTCGCCCTGCTCCGGGGGGTGCTCGGTGCCGGCCAGGTCCGCGGCGAAGTACCGGCGGAAGACCGCGTACTCGATCCCCACCGAGAGCAGCCAGGGCAGCGCCATCAGGGCGGCGAACCGGGTGAAGGTGATCCCGGCGGCGGAGAAGGCCAGCAGGTTCGTCAGGTTGGAGACCGGCAGCAGCAGGGAGGCCGAGTTCGACAGGTGCGCGCACGCGTAGACGTGCGGCCGGGCCCTGGCGCCGGTCCGTGCCGCGGTCGCGATGATCACCGGCGTGAGCAGGACCACGGTGGCGTCCAGGCTCAGTACCGCGGTCACCACCGCGGCGACCGTGAAGACCCCCGCGAGCAGCCGCCCCGGCTCACCCCGGCAGGCCCGCGCGACCGCGTCGCCGGCCGCGGTGAACAGCCCGTCGTCGGCGCACAGTTCGGCCAGTACCAGGACCGCGGCGAGGAATCCGACGACCGGCGCCAGCTCCTTGATCTGGTCCCAGGCGTCGCCCCGCCCGACCGCCCCGACCGCGATCAGCAGGGCCGCGGCCGGCACCGCCGCGGCGGCCTCCGGCAGGCCCCGGGGGCGCACCACCGCGAAGGCGAGCACCCCGAGCAGGCAGGCCACGGAGAGGACCTCGGCGGTGGCGGTGTTCAGCGGTTCTCCCGGGCGGCTCGGTGGGCGAACCTCGTCACCCGGTCACAGACGCGTACCCGGTGATTCCATCACGGCACCTGCCGGCCGGTGGCGTCAGCTCGCGTCCGCGAGGAGCAGCGTGTGCAGGCGGTCCGGCGGTCCCGGGCGGGCGTAGTACCAGCCCTGGCCGGTGTCGCAGCCCAGTTCACGGAGGTAGTCGGCCTGGGTACGGGTCTCGATGCCTTCGACGGTGACGGTGAGGCCGAGGGCGTGCGCCAGCGAGACGATGCCCTCGACGATCTTGAGGTCGACCGGGTCGGCGGGCCGCCGGCGCATGCCGCGGGTGAAGGCGCGGTCGAGCTTGAGCACGCTGACCGGCAGCCAGCGCAGCGAGGAGAGGTTGGAGTAGCCGGTGCCGAAGTCGTCGAGCGCGATGGACACCCCGAGGTCGGCGATCCGGCGCAGCGGCTTGAGCTGGTCCTCGTCGGCGCCGATCAGGGCGCTCTCGGTGACTTCGAGGCAGAGCGACTCGGGGGCGAGACCGGTCTCGTGCAGCACCCGGGCCACGTCGACGACGAGATCGGGGTGGTGCAGCTGGATCGGCGAGAGGTTGACATTGACCCGCGGGGCGCGGCCACCGCGGTGTTCGAGCTGCCAGTCGCGGGCCTGCGCGGCGGCCTGCTCCAGCACCCAGCGGCCGAGCGGCACGATCTGTCCGGTGTCCTCGGCCAGGGATATGAACCGGTCGGGGCCGAGCACGCCGTGCACCGGGTGGCACCAGCGCACCAGGGCCTCCGCGCCGTGCACGGCGCCGTCCTCCAGTCCGATCAGCGGCTGGTACTCGACGAAGAACTCGCCCCGTTCCAGGGCGGTGGGCAGCCGGTTGGTCAGCCCGTGCCGGGTGATCGCGCGGGCGTCGGCGTCGGGGTCGGCGACCTCGTAGCGGTTCCCGCCCAGCTCCTTGGCCCGGTACATGGTGATGTCGGCGCTGCGCAGTACGTCGGCGGCGGCGCGTCCGCCGGCCGGGCCGTGCACGATGCCGATGCTGCCGTGCACCGTCAGTTCGCGGCCATCGAGCAGGACCGGGGTGGCCAGGGCAGCGAGGATCCGGCCGGCCAGGTCGGTGACCTCGCGCAGGCTCGGCGGGTCGGTGTGGACGGCGACGAACTCGTCACCGCCGATCCGGGCGACCAGCTGCTCCGGCGAGGTGAGGCAGCCGCTGAGCCGCTCGGCGACCGCGACCAGCAGCTGGTCGCCGACCGCGTGCCCGAGGCTGTCGTTGACCGTCTTGAAGCCGTCGAGGTCCAGGTAGCAGATCCCGATCTGCCGGTCGGGCTCGGCCAGTGCCTGGTCGAGCCGCTCGAAGAAGAGCGCCCGGTTGGGCAGGCCGGTGAGCGCGTCATGGGTGGCCTCGTGACGCAGCCGCTGGAGCAGCCCGCGGCGTTCGGTGATGTCCTCGAAGAGGGCCAGTTGGTACTGGGGACGGCCGGCCGGGTCGCGCAGCACGGACGCGCGGACGTTGGCCCACAGCAGGGAGCCGTCGGCCCGCGGGTAGGCCTTCTCCACGTGGTAGGCGTCGATCTCGCCGCGCATCATGTCGGTGTTGAGCCCGCGGAAACGGGCCGGGTTCTCGGCGTGCACCCATGCGTCGACGTTGCGGCGCATCGCGTGCGCCTGACCGCCGAACATCCGGGCCAGCGCGTCATTGATCTCCAGCACCCGGCCCTCGGTGTCGGCGATGCCGATCCCGATGGCGGCGCCTTCGAAGACCGCCCGGAAGCGGGCCTCGCTCTCGGCGAGTGCGCGTTCGGCGTCGGCCTGCGCGGCGAGTGCGGCGCGGGAGAGGGATTCCTGCTCGGCCAGGGTGCGTTCGCGCAGCGCCGCGGAGAAGCCGACGGCCACCGCGTGCTGGAGCCGGGCGCAGCGGGCCCGGCTCTCGTCGGCGGGTGTGCCGGGGCCGGGTGCGCAGTACAGCACCAGATAGGCGTCGATGACGCCGAGCACGCTGGGCAGCGACTCGGGGTCGGTGCAGTGCGCGGCGACCAGGGCGGCGCCGACCGGGACCGCCGCCCGCGGGTCGAAGCGGTCGGCCCGCAGCGCGTCGCGCAGCACCCGGGCCAGCGGCACCAGGTGCTCCTCGAACTCGGGGCGGGTCATCGAGGTGGCGGTGACCGGGTAGATCGCCCGGCTCCAGATCGCGGCGAACCGGCGCAGGCTGCTCTCCTCGACCTCGTCGGCGGAGGCGACGACGCCGGTGGGAGCGCCGGTGGGGGCGCCGGTGGTGGCGGCTGCGCCGGCCGCTCCCGCGACCCCCGCGTCCCGCTCGCCCCCGGCCGGCCCCGCGGTCACGCCTTCAGCCCCACACCCGCGAGCCCATGGAGTACGGCGGGGTCCTCGATCTCGGGCTCGGGGGTGTCCGGGCGCCAGTACGGCAGCGGGACGATGCCGGGTTCGACGATCTCGAAGCCCGCGAAGAAAGGTTCCAGCTCGGCGACGCTCCGCATCAGCAGCGGTGTGCCGGTGCGCTGGTACGCCTGCTGTACGCCGCGCTGGCCGTCCGGGGTGTGGCCGTGCTCCAAGGTGGCGTGGGTCATCACCATGACGCTGCCGGGCGCCAGCGCGTCGCGCAGGGTGGCGATGGCCTCGGCCGGGTGCGCCGAGTCCGGCAGGAAGTGCACCACCGCGACCAGCATCAGGGCGACCGGCCGGTCGAAGTCGAGCAGCCGGCGGGTCTCCGGGTGGTCCAGGATGCTCTGGGGTTCCCGCAGGTCTGCCGCGGCGACAGTGGCGTTGTCGACCTTCTCCAGCACCGCGCGGCTGTGGGCGACGGCCACCGGGTCGTAGTCGACGTAGACGACCCGCGCGTCGGGGTCGATGCCCTGGGCGACCTCGTGCACATTGCCGAAGGTGGGGATGCCGGAACCGATGTCCAGGAACTGGGTGATGCCGCGGCTCATCGCGAACCGCACCGCGCGGCGCATCACGGCCCGGTTCGCCTGGCTGATTTTCGGTGCGCTCGGCATGGCCAGCAGCGCCGCCCGGGCCGCTTCCCGGTCCACCTCGAAGTTGTGCGAGCCGCCGAGGAAGTAGTCGTAGATCCGGGAGACGCTGGGCGCGTTCATGTCGATGCCCTGCGGGGCCCAGGACGGACGGTCGGTCACGGTCGGTGTCTCCACAGGTATCGGGCTCAACGGACGCGTCTGGTACGGAGGTTCGCCGAGTGCAGGCCCGCGCCGGATGAGGGGCGCGTGCTGCGAGGTGCTGTCAACGAGGCTACTGATCACTTGTTCGGAGGGAAACACGAAACCGGAGATCCAGCGTCCGTTTTCAGCCAACAACGACCGCCATGCGTATATGCGCGTACGCGCATCTGCGGGGACACGCAGACGCCGGAGCGGGTCCGCGACGGTGTGCGCCGCGGACCCGCTCCCGGGATCAGGACAGTGCCGGCAAGCCGCCGGACAAGCGCCCGCGCGGTGTCAGCGGGCGCCCCGGCATTGTGTCAGCAGGCGCCCTCGTCCTGCCACACGCCCCACTCGCCGGTGGTGCCGGGCTCCTCGTTGGTGGTCCACCACTTGGCCTTCCACTTGTGGCCGTTGTGCGCGACCTCGTTACCGTTGGTGTAGACCGCGCCGGCTGTCCACTGCGGGACGGTGCAGGAGCCGCCGGACGGCGGAGTGGTCGGCGGCGTCGTGGGCGGGTTGGTGGGCGGGGTGGCCCCGGCGAACCGCACCGAGTACTTGGCGAAGTCCCACGCGCCCTGCGCCACACTGCTGCACGTGCCGGAGGTGGTGCCGTTGTCCGGCGGGCTGCACTGGCGGTCGCGGTTGAGCGACCAGAAGGTGAAGCGGCCCATGCCGTGGCTGGTCGCGTAGTCCAGCACGGTCTGGAAGTCGGCCTGGTAGAAGTACTCGCCGGAGTCGCTGCGGCCGTTCATCCCGGAGAAGCCCTCGTGGGCGTACGCGGTCGCGGTGTCCCAGCCGAAGGTGGTCTTGAGCAGGCCGTTGAACGCGGTGAGCGCGCTGGTCTGGGAGGCCGCCCCGTTGAAGCCGCCGTCGAACGGCATGATGGAGAAGTTGTTCGGCGTGAAGCCCTGCGCCTTGGCCTCGTTGAGCATCTGCTGGCCGAACCAGCCGGTGCCGGCCGCGGTGCCCGCGGTGGTCACCGAGATGAACAGGCCCGGGTTGTTCTGCTGGAGGATCTTGGCGGCGCCGATCTCGTGCGCGACCGCGGCGGTGTTCTCGTACTCCGGCTCCTCCAGGTCGAAGTCCATCGCCTTGAGCTGGTACTTGTTGATGACCTGCTGGTACGCGGCGGCCGTGGAAGCCGCGTCGGAGCACGCCTGGCCGAGCTTGGTGCCGCCGTAGCCGCCGATGGAGGCGGACACGTCACCGCCCTTGGCGCGGATCGCGGAGATCACGGCACTCACCGCGGTGTCGGAGGAGACCGCGCTGGTGCCGCCCCAGGTCGGCGTACAGCCGCCGGAGTTGGGCGCGAGGATGAAGGCGAGCTGGAAGGCCTTCAGACCGGTGGCGTCCATGATCTGGCCCGCGTCCGGCGGATTGTTGTCCAGAGGCATCAAGTAGGGGGCGGCGGCGTACCAGTTGTTGCCGAGCGCGCTTGCCGCTGACGTCGCGGCGCCGGCCTGCCCCGCGCTGACGGCCGCTGCGGCGCCGAGCCCCGCGACGGCGAGCACGGCGGCGGCGACACCCGAACCGAGAGCTTTGAGTCGTCTCACGTCGGACCTCTCTATGGGGGGATGTGGCAGCAGAATCCTGCCTTCGCCGTGCACCCGTCAATGATTTGGTCCAGACCTTTAGAGCAATCCACAAATTGGTCTCTACCACTTGGACCGGAACGGGCCGCCCCCTTCCGTAACGAAGGGGGCGGCCCGCTCAGCTGCCGGACGCCGGTGTCCGGGCTCTCCTGATGCTCCCGATGCTCCGGGTCCTCCGGGTCCTCCGGGTCAGGCGACGCCCACCGAGGCCAGCGCGCGACGCTGCGCCGGGGACGGCTTGGCGGGGAAGTAGAGGTAGCAGACCCCGCCGCTGCCGCTGGAGACTCCGCCGGAGGCGTTGAGCCGCTTGGTCCTCAGCCAGATGGTCTCGAACTGGGCCCGCTTGTAGACGTTGCGGACCACCGCGTCGCTGTCGCTCGCCGGGTCGTTGGCGACCACGTCGCCCTCGGGGGTGAAGCCGACCAGGCACATCAGGTGGCCTGAGGTGCCGTAACCGGCCCCGTCGAGCTCACTGGCGAGGAAGGACTGAGACGTTATCACCGGGATACCGGCCTTGATCAGCCGCTCGACGTCGTTGAGCGAGTGCAGCCGGGTGACGACGCCCTGGAGGTCCTTGTAGGTGGCCGCGTAGGCGGCGTTGAAGGGCCAGTTGCCGCAGCCCTCGTACTGGTAGTCGTAGGTGTAGCGCGCGCCCTGGTCCACCTGCGGGTCGGCGTAGGAGGGGTCCACCCAGGCCAGGTCGGCCTTGGTGGGGCCACGGCCCCAGTACTCGATCGCCATGGTGGACGAGGTGGGGCTGCACCACGCCTCGCCGCCGTTGTCGTACTGCGGGTACTCGCCCTTGTGGATGTTCTGCGAGTACGGCGGCACCGGGAGTTCGACACCCGCGCCCACGCCCGGCACGGAGGCCGGCACGGTGTAGCGGTCGGGGATGTTCGACGCCATCGCCCCCAGCCGCCAGACGGTCGGGGTCTCCCGGCTGCCGGGCTTGCGGAAGAGCGTCAGCCGCAGCCGGTAGGAGGCCAGCAGCGGGCCGGCCGCCGCGTCGTCGATGGAGAAGGTGTCGGTCCAGATGCTGCTCTTGCCGTCGGTCTGGTCGTCGACGGAGGTGCGCCGGATGTCCTCGGGGCCGTCGCCCGCGGTCCAGCGGCCCATGATGTAGGCGGGGGTGGCGGTGCCGTCGGTGTACGTACCGAGCAGTTCGATCTGGATCCAGGTGCCGGCCGGGGTGTGGGCGTTCCAGGAGGCGACCAGCTCACTGGCCGGGTGCGGCACCCGGCGGACCGGGGAGGTCCACGAGGCCGACTCCCAGGTGGCGGTGGTGCCGGTGTGCGGGTCGGTGTAGTCGAACGTGCCGGTCGCCCGGGCGATCCGTACGCCCGGCCGCTGCCCTGGCAGCGGGAGCGTCCCCTTGTGCACGCCGAACAGCCAGTCGGGGTACGACGTCCAGCCGTGGTAGTCGACAGGCGCGTCGTCGGGAGCGGGCTTGCCCCCGGAAGTCCGCGGTGCGGCATTGGGGGCGGCGGCACCGGCGGGGGCCGGGACGGCTTCCGCGGTGGACGCGGTCGCGGCGGCGGCGGCGACCGCGAGTGCGGCGGTCAGCACGGCACGCCGGGGCGCGTGGTGGGTCATGGCTGAATCCCTCGGTTTCCCTCGACGTGAACGGGAAAAGCCCGCCCGCGCCCTAAAAGGACGCGAGGGCGGATGCTGACCACTATCGCCGTTCACCGGCCGTTTCCACCAGGGTTTCCGGCTGCGTGGCGCAACCAATATTGGTCTGGACCACTGGCGGTCAACCGGGAAGAATCACCAGGTCACGCCCGGTCAGATTGAGTCGCTCACCGCCCTCGTCGGTACAGACGGCGATGTCCTCGATCCGGGCGCCGAAGGTGCCGGGGAGATAGATCCCGGGTTCGACGGAGAAGGCCATGCCCGGCTCCAGCGGGCGGGCGCTGCCGGCCACGATGTACGGCTCCTCGTGCGTCTCCATGCCGATGCCGTGGCCGGTGCGGTGGATGAAGTGCTCGCCGTAGCCCGCACGGGTGATGATGTCGCGGCCCACCGCGTCGAGTTCCTCGGCGGTGACGCCGGGCCGGACCGCGTCGGTCTGCGCGGTCTGGGCGCGCAGCAGCACGTCGTAGAGCTCGCGGAAGGCGGCGGGCGGCTCGCCCACGGCATAGGTGCGGGTGGAGTCCGAGCAGTAGCCCTCGGCGGTGGTGCCGCCGATGTCGACCACCACCGGGTCCCCGGCCCTGATCACCCGGTCGGAGACCTCGTGGTGCGGGCTGGCGCCGTTGGGTCCCGACCCGACGATCACGAAGTCCACGGTGGCGTGGCCGGCCGCGATGATGGCGTCGGCGATGTCCTTGGCGACCTCGCGCTCGGTGCGGCCGGGCTTGAGCCACTCGCCGATCCGGCGGTGCACCCGGTCGATGGCCGCGCCGGCCCGGCGCAGGGCGGCCACTTCGGCGGGCGTCTTGCGCATCCGCAGGCCGGAGAGCACGTCGCCGGCCAGCACGGCCTGGGCGCCGGGCAGTGCGGCCTGGAAGGCGAGCAGTTTCTCCGCCCACATGTGGTTGTCCACCGCGAAGAGGCGGGTGTTCGGCGGGAGGCGGCGGGCGATCAGCTCGTACGCGTCGTCCGTCTCGCCGAACCCGGTGATCTCGATGCCGAGCGCGCCGGCCGGGGACGCCTCGGCGGCGGCCTTCTCCAGTGCGGGCACCACGAGGAACGGGTCCGCCTCGGCCGGTACGACCAGGCAGGTGAGCCGCTCCAGCGGGAGGGCGTGGTATCCGGTCAGATAGCGCAGGTCGGCGCCGGGCGCCACCAGCAGCGCGTCGAGCCCCGCCTTTCCGGCGGCCCGCCGTGCGAGCGCCACCCGCTCCGACGAGAACAGTTCCCCAACGCCTTCACTTCCACTCACGCCCTCCACGTTACCGGTCCCCTCGCGGTCAGCGGTGCCCTACCAGGGGCGCGAGGAACTGCGCGACCAGCCACGACGCCGCCGTACCCCGCCACCGGCGCAAAGGGGCAGTCGCTGTCGTGTCCGGACCACCGGCCGGTGGGTGGTTGCTCGCGCAGTTCCCCGCGCCCCCATGGGGCGAGCCACTCCGCGAAGAGAACCCGCGCCCCGAAGGGGCGCGAGGAACTGCGCGACCAGCCACGACGCCGCCGCACCCCGCCACCGGCGCAAAGGGGCAGTCGCTGTCGTGTCCGGACCACCGGCCGGTGGGTGGTTGCCCGCGCAGTTCCCCGCGCCCCCATGGGGCGAGCCACTCCGCGAAGAGAACCCGCGCCCCGAAGGGGCGCGAGGAACTGCGCGAACGGCCACGACAGGGCCGCACTCCGTCACCGGCCGAGAGGGGCTGTCGCTGTCGTGTCCGGACCACCGGCCGGTGGCCGGTTGCCCGCGCAGTTCCTCGCGCCCCTGGTGGGGCACCCCGTGCCGGGAAGGCGCCCCGCGCCCCTGGTAGGGCACCCCGTGCCGGGAAGGCACCCCGCGGCCCTGGTAGGGCACCCCCGTGCCGGGAGGGGGACGCCGGGCGGGGTCGGGGTGGGTGGCATACGCTCGGCCGCATGGGCGACCTCACGCTGCCGCGGCTTGCCGCACTGCTCCCCACGCTCGCACCCTCGTGCGGCCCCGTGCGGCTCGTGGCCGTGGACGGGCACGCCGGGTCGGGGAAAACGACGTTCGCCGCCCGGCTGGCCGCGGAGCTGGGCGGCGCCCCCACCGTGCACACCGACGACCTCGCCACGCACGAGCAGCCGTTCGACTGGACCGACCGCCTCACCGAACAGGTACTGACCCCACTGGCCGAAGGCCGCCCCGCCCGCCATCAGGTGTACGACTGGGTGGCCCGCCGGTTCGCCGGCGAAGAGGAGGTGCCGCCCGCGCCCGTGGTCCTGCTGGAAGGCGTCGGCACCGGCCGCCTCGCCGTACGCCCGCACCTCGCGCTCCTGCTGTGGCTGGAGGTGGACCCCGGCACCGCGCGCCGGCGGGGACTGCGGCGCGACGGCCCGCAGCTCGCGCACTTCTGGACCGGCTGGACCCGCGACGAGGACGCGCACTTCACCGCCGACCCGTCCCGGCCCTTCGCGGACCTGCTGGTTCACCAGACCTCCGACGGCTACCGGGCCGAAACAGGAGGGGCGGTACGGACGGTTCCCACCGTACGAGGTCACCGTACGTAGCGGGTTGACGGCGACCCGCGCCGGAGGCATACCCGGCCTCGTACAGCCGCCCCAACACCGCTTGACCGCCCGGGTATCCAGCAATTACGTTTTCAACAAGCGGCAGGAAAGCGGCCGCTCAGCAGACGCGGAGCCCCCGGTTGTTCCCCCGTGACCGGGGGCTCCGTCCTGTCCGCCCGCCCGGTATGCCCGCCTTGCGAGCCCGGCGCTCTCACTCCCCGTGATCACCCCGGCACCTCGCGTCCTGAACGCCACCTGGGTTCCGCTTCTCACGGCACCCTACGGCGTTCGGAGTATCGCGGGTACGATGCCGAAAGGGGGGCGGCGCGGTGGCATGGGGGATGCCGTTGCCTGCCTCAACTCCCAACCCGTGGCCAGGGGTTGGGACGAGGCAGCGTCGGCGCGGGGGACGGATGGGTGGGGACTTGATGGACTTCGGCACCGACCGTCCGGGAGCCCCGGCCGATCTCGCCTGGCTGCGCGGGGTCGACGCGTACACCATGGGCGCCTACGTCCAGGCCGAGGAGGAGTTCCGCGCCGCGGTACGGATGGACCCCGGGATGGCCGACGCCTGGCTGGGCCTGCACGCGCTGCGCGCCGACACCTCCACCGCCCTGCTCCAGATGTACCGGCACCGCGACCGCTTCGGCGAGCAGCGGGCCGCCCACCGGCGCACCCTCAACTCCTGGTACTGGCTGGGCTGGTGGGTGCAGCCGGTGCTGGAGACCAGCCGCGACCTGCTGCTCGCGCACGCCTCGCACTGGCTGGACGGCCGCCATGTCGCCGAACTCGACCGGGCGCTGGCGGACTGCCCGCCGATCGACACCGATCCGCAGGTCCGCTTCCTGCACGCCTGCCGGGCGTATCTGGTCAAGGACTGGGAGCACCTGGTCCGGCACACCGAACCGCTGCTCGGCGACCCGGTGCTCGGCATCGAGGCCGGCCTCTTCGGCGGCATGGCCCGGGTCCGCCTGGAGATGTGCGGCCAGGCCGAACCGCTGCTCGCCGCCGCCCTGATGCGCTGCCGCAGCGAACAGCCGCAGCGCAAGGAGCTGCGGTACTGGCTGGCCCGCGCCTACGAGGGCACCGGCCGTACCGCCGCCGCCGTACCGCTCTACCGGGCCGTGCACCGGGTGGACCCGGCCTTCATGGACACCGCCGCGCGGCTGGCGGCGATACACGAGACCGACGACGGGCTGGACGAGGGCGTGGGCCTGGCGGCCGTGTCGCTCGGCGGCACCGGCCAGGCCGTACCGGAGGGCGCGGCCGACCTGGAGCCGCCGCTGCTGCCCGACCCGGCGGGCGCGGCCGGCCCCGGCCCCGACCTGGAGGACTCGCTGCTGGGCCCCGGTCCGCTGGAGGACGGCATACGCGACCGGTCCTCGGCCCCGCTCGCCGGCGCCCTGCCGCCCCAACTGCCGCTCGGCGGCTCCGATCCGGTGCTCCTGACCCAGGCGCTCGCCGAACTCGACCGGATGGTCGGCCTGGAGCCGGTCAAGCGGCAGGTCAAAGCGCTGTCGGCGCAGCTGCGGATGGCCCGGCTGCGCTCCGGTCAGGGGCTTCCGGTGCAGCCGCCGAAGCGGCACTTCGTCTTCTCCGGCCCCTCGGGCACCGGCAAGACCACCGTGGCCCGGATCCTCGGCCGGGTCTTCTACGCACTCGGACTGCTGGGCGGCGACCATCTGGTGGAGGCCCAACGCTCCGATCTGGTGGGCGAGTTCCTGGGGCAGACCGCGGTGAAGGCCAATGAGCTGATCGACTCGGCGCTGGGCGGGGTGCTCTTCGTGGACGAGGCGTACGCGCTGTCCAACTCCGGTTACAGCAAGGGCGACGCGTACGGCGACGAGGCGCTCCAGGTGCTGCTGAAACGCGCGGAGGACAACCGCGACCGGCTGGTGGTGATCCTGGCGGGGTATCCCGAGGGGATGGACCGGCTGCTCGCCACCAACCCCGGGCTCAGCTCGCGCTTCACCACCCGGGTGGACTTCCCCAGTTACCGTCCCGCCGAGCTGACCCGGATCGGTGAGGTGCTGGCCGCCGAGAACGGTGACCACTGGGACGAGGAGGCGCGCGAGGAGCTCTCGGCGATCAGCGGTCACGTGGTGGACCAGGGGTGGATCGACGAACTCGGCAACGGCCGGCTGCTGCGCACCTTGTACGAGAAGAGCTGCGCCTACCGGGACCTGCGGCTTTCCGAGTACCCGACGACCCCCGGCCGCGACGAGCTCTCCACCCTCCGCCTCCCCGACCTCATGCAGGCGTACGGCGAGGTCCTCTCCGGCCGTGGTCCCGGCACGCCTCCGCCCGACCCCGCGGAGTAGCGGTGCCCCGGGAGACCGGGGCACCGCCACCCGTTAGGGCACCGCGCCGTCAGCGGACGAGTTCGGCCGGGTCCGCCTCCGGGGAGGTGGGGGCCGGGACGTCCGCGTCCCGGTGGGCGGGGTCGCGGACCTCCCCCACCAGCATCTCCAGCACGTCCTCCAGCGCGACCAGACCCAGCACGCGCCCCGACGCGTCGGCGACCGCCGCCAGATGGGAGGCGGCCCGCCGCATCGCGGTGAGCGCGTCGTCGAGCGGCAGGTCGGCCCGGAGTGTGGTCATCGGCCGCCAGAGCCGCTGCGGCACCGCCCGGTCCACGTCCTCCGCGTCGAGCACGTCCTTGACGTGCAGATAGCCGAGGTAGCCCGGCCCACCGCCGTCCGCGGCGGGCGCCGCGACCGGAAAGCGGGAGTACCCGGTGCGTACCGTCAGCTCCTCGATCTCCCGGGGCGTCGCGCTCGGCGGCAGGGTGATCAGCTCGCCGGGGGTGAGCAGCACCTCGGTGACCGGCCGGGTGCCCAGTTCGAGGGCGTCCTCCAGCCGCTCCTGCTCGTCGGAGTCGAGCAGCCCGGCCCGCCGGGCGTCCTCGACCAGCAGCGTCAGCTCGGCGCTGGTGAACACCGCGTCCACCGCGTCCTTCGGCTCGACCTTGAAGACCCGCAGGATCAGCCGCGCGCTCGCGCCGAGCACCACGATGACCGGCCGGAACACCCGGGCGAAACCGATGAGGCCGGGACTGAGCCACAGTGCGGTCTTCTCGGGGTCGGCCATCGCCAGGTTCTTCGGTACGAGTTCGCCGATCACCAGGTGCAGGAAGACCACCAGGGCCAGCGCGATGACGTAGCCGGCCGGGTGCACCAGTTCCCCGGGCATCCGCGCGGCGGTGAAGAGCGGTTCCAGCAGGTGCGCGACGGTCGGTTCGGCGACCGCGCCGAGGGTCAGCGAGCAGACGGTGACCCCGAACTGCGCGGCGGCCATCATCTGCGGCAGGTGCTCCAGGCCGTGCAGGACGGTACGGGCCCG
Source organism: Streptomyces sp. NBC_01476 (assembly GCF_036227265.1). NCBI lineage: Bacteria > Bacillati > Actinomycetota > Actinomycetes > Kitasatosporales > Streptomycetaceae > Streptomyces > Streptomyces sp. NBC_01476. The sequence goes on from NZ_CP109446.1 coordinate 1,260,421, forward strand.
GCGCTGCTCGGCGGCGAGCGGTTCGATCTGGCTGCGGCGGACCGAGACCAGGGCGAACTCGGCGCCGACGAAGAAGCCGTTGCCGAGCACCAGAAGTGCCGCGAGCAGGAGTTGGAGCGCGCTCATCGCTCGCTCTCCTCGCCCGCGACCGGACCGGTACGCACGATCCGTACCCGTTCGGCGCGGTGGTGGCCGACTTCCTCGACCCGCAGCAGCCACTGCGGCAGTTCCACGGTGTCACCGACCTCCGGGATTCTGGCCAGCAGGTCGGCCACCAGGCCGGCGACCGTCTCGTACGGTCCCTCCGGCGCGTACAGGCCGATCCTGGCCAGCGTGTCGATCCGGCTGCCGCCGTCGGCGTCCCAGGCGGGGTGGCCGTTCTCGGCCGGGGCGGCGGCGAGTTCCGGCACGTCCACGGCGTCGTGCTCGTCGCGGACCTCGCCGACCAGCTCTTCGACGATGTCCTCCAGGGTGACCACCCCGGCGGTGCCGCCGTACTCGTCGACCACCACCGCGATCGGCTGCTGGCTGCGCAGCAGTTCCAGCAGCAGCTGGGCCGGCAGGGTCTCCGGCACCAGCAGCGGGGCAACCGCGATCCGGCCGGCCGAGGTGCGGTCGCGCAGCTCGGCGGGGACGGCGAGGGCGTCCTTGAGGTGCACCATGCCGGAGATGTCGTCCAGCCGCTCCCGGTAGACCGGGAAACGCGACAGGCCGGTGGCCCGGGTGAGGTTGAGGACGTCCGCGGCGGTCGCGGTGTCCTCCAGCGCGCTGACCCGCACCCGCGGGGTCATCACGTTCTCCGCGGTGAGGTGGCCGAGCGACAGGGTGCGGACGAAGAGGTCCGCGGTGTCCTGCTCCAGGGCGCCGGCCAGCGCGGAGTGCCGGGCCAGCGAGACCAGCTCGGAGGGTGAGCGGGCGGAGGCGAGCTCGTCGGCGGGCTCGACACCGAGCATCCGCACCAGGCGGTTGGCGGTCCCGTTGAGCACTTCGATGACCGGCCGGAAGGCGCGGGAGAAGACGCGCTGCGGTCCGGCGACCATCCGGGCGACGGCCAGCGGGCGGGAGACCGCCCAGTTCTTGGGGACCAGCTCGCCGATCACCATCTGGACGGCGGAGGCCACGATCATGCCCAGCACCACCGCGACGGCGGGGGCGACGCCGTCCGGTATCCCGACCGAGCCGACCGGCCCGGAGAGCAGGTCCCCGAGGGCGGGTTCGGCGAGCATGCCGACCACCAGCGAGGTGATGGTGATGCCCAGCTGGGTGCCGGAGAGCTGGAAGGAGAGCTTGCTCAGTGCCGCCACCACACTGCGGGCACGGCGGTCACCGGCTGCCGCGGCACGTTCGGCGGCGGGTCGTTCCACGGTCACCAGGCCGAATTCGGCGGCGACGAAGAATCCGTTGGCGAGGATCAGCACGAAAGCTGCCGCGAGCAGCAGCAGAGAGGTGCTCATGAGGCCGCCGCTCCTCGGGCCGGGGTGGAGATCTCCAGGGCGGGAGGGGCGGCGCACGTACTACCGGACGGTTCGTCCATCGGGCTGTGGAAGTCACTCCTCAGTCGGTCGGGGCCCCGCGGGCCGCGGTGCGGCAAGGGGGTGCGGGGCGGGCGCGGTCGGCGCCGTCCGCTCCAGGGTAGTCATTGCGGCGGGCGACGCGAAGGCGCGTGTGCCGGGTGCGGTCAGTACGACTCGTGCGTGGCACTGCCGTGGGCCTCGCCCAGTTCCTCGACCAGGGTGCGCAGTCGCAGTGCGTCACGGAGCGCCTGCCCCTTGGCGATACCGGGCTGGATGCCCATCACGGCCAGGCTGGTGCCGTCGGCGAGGTCGAGGTGGACCCAGGCGTCACCGTTGCGCAGGTGCACGGCCAGCACCTCGGGCCAGGCAAGCCGGCGCTTGACGACGAGGTTGACGACGGTGAGGCCGGCCGCGTCGGCGACCGCCTTGGGCCGGCTGAGCAGCACCAGCACCGCGCAGAACACCGCGCCGGTGAGGCTCACCACGACCCGCTCCCCGGTGCTCCACGGGGCGGCGCCGTCGTGCGGCATCGCGACGGCGACCGCGGTGAGCGCGGCGAACAGGGCGGCACCCAGGGTGAGCAGCACCACCCGGGTGACGACCGGCCGGAAGGTCACCGGCAGGTCATCCCGGGTGGCGCCGTGGTGACCGGTGGAGGTCACAGCCGGGCGGCGTGGATGCCGGTGGTCAGGATGGCCCGGGCGCCGAGGTCGTACAGCTCGTCCATGATCCGCTGGGCGTCGGCGGTGGGGACCATGGCGCGGACCGCGACCCAGCCCTCGTGGTGCAGCGGGGAGACGGTGGGCGACTCCAGGCCGGGGGTGAGGGCGACGGCCCGCTCGACCTGCTCGACGCGGATGTCGTAGTCCATCATCACGTAGCGCCGGGCGACCAGGACGCCCTGCAGCCGGCGCAGGAACTGCTGCACCTTGGGGTCGTCGGCGTCGGCGCCGACCCGGCGGATGACGACCGCCTCCGACTCCATGATCGGCTCGCCGAAACTCTCAAGACCGGCGTTGCGCAGGGAGGTGCCGGTCTCCACCACATCGGCGATGACCTCGGCGACCCCGAGCTGGATCGCGGTCTCCACCGCGCCGTCGAGGTGGACCACGGAAGCGGCCACACCGTTGTCGGCGAGGTGCTTCTCGACGACGCCCTCGTAGGAGGTGGCGACCGTCATCCCGACGAGGTCCTGCACGCTGGTGGCGGTGCCGGGCCTGCCGGCGTACCGGAAGGTGGAGCGGGCGAAGCCGAGCTGCAGGATCTCCTCGGCGTTCGCCCCGGAGTCCAGCAGCAGGTCGCGGCCGGTGACGCCGATGTCGAGCCGGCCGGTGCTGACGTAGATCGCGATGTCGCGGGGCCGCAGGTAGAAGAACTCGACGCCGTTGACCGCGTCGACCATGACGAGTTCCTTGGACTCCTTGCGCTGGCGGTACCCGGCCTCATGCAGCATGGCCGCCGCAGGCGCGGACAGTGAGCCCTTGTTGGGGACGGCGATGCGCAGCATGAGGACGGTTTCCTTCTCTTGGCTGGTCGGGGAGTCTGCTGGTGCGACGGTGGCGTACTGCCGGGTGCTGCCGGCTGCCGCCGGTGGTGCTGATGGTGCCCGTGCTGCCGCACGGGAACGGGCGGCAGCCTTACAGATGGGCGTAGACGTCGTCCAGGGAGATTCCCCGGGCGACCATCATCACCTGAACGTGGTAGAGCAGTTGGGAGATCTCCTCGGCGGTGGCGGCGGCCCCTTCGTACTCGGCCGCCATCCACACCTCCGCGGCCTCCTCGACCACCTTCTTGCCGATCGCGTGCACACCCTTGCCGACGAGTTCGGCGGTGCGGGACTGGCTGGGGTCGCCGGTGGCGGCCTTGTGCTGAAGCTCGGTGAAGAGCTCCTCGAATGTCTTGTTGGCCATGGTGGTCCTAGCGTACGGGGAAGTGCCCGCCGGTCACCGCCATGGTTCAGATACTGAGCGCAGGATGGTCGCGGTGGCCACCGCGGCGGTCACCGCCTCGTGCCCCTTGTCCTCGTTCGAGCCGGGCAGCCCGGCCCGGTCCAGTGCCTGCTCCTCGGTGTCGCAGGTCAGTACGCCGAAGCCGACCGGGACGCCGGTGTCCACGGCGACCTGGGTCAGCCCGGAGGTGACGCCCTGCGAGACGTACTCGAAGTGCGGGGTGCCGCCGCGGATGATCACCCCGAGCGCCACGATGGCGTCGTAGCCACGGCCGGCCAGCACCTTGGCGACGACCGGGAGTTCGAAGCTGCCCGGCACCCGCAGCAGGGTCGGCTCGTCGATGCCGAGGTCGTGCAGGGCGCGTACGGCCCCGTCGACGAGCCCGTCCATCACCTGGGTGTGCCACTGCGCCGCGATCACCGCGACCCGCAGGTCGCCGCAGTTCTTCACGGTCAGCTCGGGGGCGCCCTTACCGCTCACTTCTCTCCTCGGTGCTCAGTGCTGGATGTGCTGGGTGTACTGGGTGGAGTGGACATACGTGCTGTACCGGCTGTGCGTGCCGTGCCGGGTGCGCCGGCCGTTCCGGCGGTACCGGACCGGCCGGTGATCAGTGGGCCGCCGCGTCGAGCCACGGCAGGTCGTGGCCCATCCGGTCGCGCTTGGTCCGCAGGTAGCGCAGATTGTGCTCCCCGGCCGCGACCGGCATCGGCTCGCGGCCCCTGACGTCCAGACCGTGCCGGACCAGCGCGCCGGTCTTCTCGGGGTTGTTCGTCATCAGCCGCAGCGAGCGCACCCCGAGGTCGGCGAGGATGCTCGCGGCGGCGCCGTAGTCACGGGCGTCGGCGGGCAGCCCGAGCTCCAGGTTGGCGTCGAGGGTGTCCCGGCCGCGCTCCTGGAGTTCGTACGCCCGCAGCTTGGACATCAGGCCGATGCCGCGCCCCTCGTGCCCGCGCAGGTAGAGCACCACTCCGCGGCCGGCCTCGGCGACCTTGCGGAGCGCGGTCTGCAGCTGCGGACCGCAGTCGCAGCGCTGGGAGCCGAAGACATCGCCGGTCAGGCACTCGGAGTGCACCCGGACCAGGACGTCGTGGCCGTCGCCGATGTCACCGGCGACCAGCGCGATGTGCTCCACGCCGTCGTCGGTGGCGCGGTAGCCGTAGGCGCGGAAGTCGCCGTGGACGGTGGGCAGCGCGGTGCTGGCCTCCCGCCGGACGGTGGGCAGCGGGGCGGCGCCGGCCTCCCGGCGGACGGCGGGCTCGGCGGAGCGGCGGTAGGCGATCAGGTCCTCGATGGAGATGACCGACAGGCCGTGCTTGCGGGCGAAGGGCACCAGCTCCGGCAGCCGGGCCATCGTGCCGTCCTCCAGCGCGATCTCCACGATGGCCGCGGCAGGCCGCAGCCCGGCGAGCCGGGCCAGGTCCACGCCGGCCTCGGTGTGGCCGGGCCGCACCAGCACCCCGCCGGCGCGGGCGCGCAGCGGGAAGACATGCCCCGGACGGACGAAGTCGGCCGCGGCGGCGGACGGGTCGGCGAGCAGCCGGATGGTGGCGGCCCGGTCGGCGGCGGAGATACCGGTGGTGACACCGTGCGCCGGGCCGGCGTCCACCGACACGGTGAAGGCGGTACGCATCGACTCGGTGTTGGCGCCGACCATCTGCGGCAGGTCAAGCCGGTCGAGTTCGCCCGGCTCCATGGGGACGCAGATCAGTCCGCGGCACTCGCTCATCATGAAGGCGACGATCTGCGGGGTGATCTTCTCGGCGGCGACGATCAGGTCGCCCTCGTTCTCCCGGTTCTCGTCGTCGACGACCACCACCGGCCGGCCGGCCGCGATGTCGGCGATGGCACGCTCGACCGGGTCGAGCACGAGGGCGGTGTCGTCGTACCAGTGCTCGCTCGCGTCCTGCACTGCTGTCACGGCGTTCATGCCGTCACTCCTTCCGCGACGGTGGAGGTGCTGGTCCTGCTCCTGGCCGGGCCGGTGGGCGTACGCCGGGTCTGCTGCCACCAGGCGTACATACCGGCGATCACCAGGACGAAGTAGATGATGTAGACCAGCCCGGAGAAGGGCAGTCCGCTGTGGAAGTTCAGCGGCACGCCGACCAGGTCGACGGCGAGCCAGGCGAACCAGAACTCGACCCAGCCGCGGGCCTGCGCGACCATCGCGGCGAGGGTGCCGGTGAAGATGTACGCGTCCGGCCACGGGTTCCAGGACAGCGAGGGGAAGGCGAGGAAGAGCGAGGCGACCGCGACGGTGCCAAGACCGGTGGCGGCCACCAGGACGGCCCGCTCCCGCCAGGTGGCGAAGCGGATGGCGAGGCGTCCGTCGCCGGACCGGCCGCGCCGCCACTGGTACCAGCCCCAGCCGGCCACCGTGATCACCACGAACTGCTTGCCGACGCCGCCGCCGAGGTGCGCGCCCCAGAAGGCGGCGACCAGCACCGCCCCGGAGAGCAGCTGGACCGGCCAGGTGAGCACGGCCCGCCGCCAGCCCAGCGCGAGAGCGGCCAGGCCGAGCAGGTTGCCGATCAGGTCGGACCAGACCACGTGCTGGTCGAAGGCGGTGAACGCCTCGCTGTTCAGCCAGTGCACGGCAGTCACTTGGCACCGGTCCCTTCGGCCGCCGGCTGCATCATGCGCTCCACGTACTTGGCGATGACGTCCACTTCGAGGTTGACCGGGTCACCCGGCTGCTTGATGCCGAGCGTGGTCAGCGCGAGGGTGGTCGGGATGAGGCTCACCGTGAAGTGACCGGCCGCCGCCTCCACCACGGTGAGGCTGATGCCGTCCACCGTGATCGAGCCCTTCTCCACGACGTAGCGGGCGAGTCCGGCGGGCAGTGCGATCTTCACGATCTCCCAGTGCTCGCCCGGGGTGCGCTCCAGTACGGTGCCGGTGCCGTCCACATGGCCCTGGACGAGGTGCCCGCCGAGCCGTCCGCCCAGTGCCATCGGCCGCTCCAGGTTGACCCGGGAGCCGGGGGCTAGGGCGCCGAGGCTGGAGCGGTTCAGCGTCTCGGCCATCACGTCGGCGGTGAAGGCACCGTCCCCGAACTCGACCACGGTCAGGCAGACGCCGTTGACGGCGATGGAGTCGCCGTGCTTGGCGTCCTCGGTCACGACCGGGCCGCGGACGGTGAAGCGGGAGGCGTCGCCGAGGTTCTCGACGGCGGTGACCTCACCCAGTTCTTCGACGATTCCGGTGAACACTTCAACTCTCCTGACGGGCGGTGGGGACGGCGGTGACACGCAGATCGGGTCCGAGTCGTTCGACGTCTGTCACGTCGAGCCGGAACGCCTGCGCGATGGTGCTGATTCCTGCGCCGGCGAGCACGGCCGGGCCGGCGCCGAGCAGTACGGGAGCGAGGTAGCCGGTGACGGTGTCGACCGCGCCGGCCGCGACGAAGGCCCCGGCGAGCGTCGCCCCGCCCTCCAGCAGCACCGAGCGCACCCCGCGGGCGTGCAACTCCGCGAGCAGGGCGGTGACTTCGAGGCCGATGCCGCTCTTGGCGTACGGCAGTGCGACGGTGTCGACGCCGGGCAGGTGGGAGGTGTCGGCGTCCTCGGCGACGGCGATCAGGGTGGGGGCGGTGTCGTCCAGCACCCGGGCACCGGGGCTGATACGGGCCCTGGTGTCGACGACCACCCGCAGCGGCTGGGTGGCACCGTCGATGCCGCGCGCCGCCAGCTGGGGGTCGTCGGCGAGCAGGGTGCCGGAGCCGACCACGACCGCGTCGGACTCGGCACGCAGCCGGTGGACGTCGGCTCGCGCCTGCGGGGAGGTGATCCAGCGGCTGCTGCCGTCGGCGGCGGCGATCCGGCCGTCCAGGGTGGCGGCGTACTTCCACCGCACATGGGGGCGGCCCTTGCGGACGGCGGTGAGCCAGGCGGTGTTGACCGCCTCGGCCTCCGCGGCGAGCAGGCCGCTGTCGACGTCCACGCCTGCGGCGCGCAGCGTCTGTCCGCCGCCGGCCGCGGCCGGGCTGGGGTCGGCGACGGCGTAGACGACCCGGGCGACGCCGGCCTGGATCAGCGCCTGGGCGCAGGGGCCGGTACGGCCGGTGTGGTTGCAGGGTTCCAGCGTGACGAGCGCGGTGCCGCCGCGGGCGCGCTCCCCGGCGGCGGCCAGCGCGTGCACTTCGGCGTGCGGGCCGCCGGCCTTGCGGTGCCAGCCTTCGCCGGCCGGCTCGCCGGCGGCGTCCAGGATCACACAGCCGACCACCGGGTTGGGTGCGGTGGCGCCGAGCGCGCGGGCGGACAGCGCGACAGCGCGACGCATCGCGTCGGTTTCCGTGGCGGTGGCCACCGGGTCCTCCTGCCTCTTCGGGCACGGACTCCGGGGCGTGGTGGGACTTGAAGCGGAACGGTCCTCGCTGCACACCGGAACACTCGCGGGAACCACGCTGTCCGCGTGACCCGCCGTGCGGCGGCGTACCGTGATGAACGCCCGCCGCGCACTGCCTCCCATCCGGACTTTAACCGTCGGTCCAGGAGTTTCACCTGGTCAACCGGCCGCTGGTTGCGGTCGGGTCGCGGACTGTAACCGCCGGTTCGGAATTGCACCGACCCCGGAGTGCGCAAACGTCACTGATACGTCCTCCATGGTGCCACGCCGCTCCACGCCCGGCCCGGCCTTCCCCTGTGCGGTCTCTCACACAGTGCGGGGGTTTGCCCGGCGGGACGGTCAGGCCCGGGGGGCGAAGAGCGCGTCCTGGGCGGCGTCCACCGCCGTGATCACCGCGCCCCGCAGGATCGCCTCCCCTTCGACCGCTGTGACCTGGACCGCGGTCCGCAGCGGCGAGAGCCGGGCCAGCCGCCGGCCGACCAGCGCCGCCAGCGCGGGACCACCGGCCTGCCCGACCTCTCCGGCCAGCACCACCCGTCCCGGGTCCAGCACGGCGCACATCGCCGCCGCGCCGAGCGCGATCCGCGCCGCCAGTTCGTCCAGGAACGCCTCCCCGGACGCCCCGGACGCCAGCGCGGACCGCACCGCCTCGCCCGCCGCTCCGGCGTCGGCGAGCGGGCCGGTGGCGATCCCGTGCCGCGCCGCGAGCGCGCACACCGCCCGGCTGCCAACCAGCCCGTGGTACCCGTTGTCGCAGTCGGTGGCCGTCGGCAGTTCCCCGGTCGGCGAGATCGGCAGGAAGCCGACCTCGCCCGCTCCCCCGGAGACCCCGCGCCGCAGTCTGCCTTCCAGTACGACCCCGGCGCCGACGCCGCCCCCGATCCACAGCAGGACGAAGGTGTCGGGGCCGCCGGTCCGCAGTTCCGCCACCGCCGCGAGGTTCACCTCGTTCTCCAGCAGCACCGGCACCCCGAAGTGCTTGCGCACCTCGTCCACCAGGTCGCTGTGCCAGGCGGGCAGCGCCCCGGAGGAGCTGAGCCGGCCGGTCACCGGGTCGATCAGCCCGGGCGCGCCGAAGGCCACGGTGTGCAGCCCGGTGGAGGCGCCGGCCGCCCGCACCGTCCGGTCGAGCAGCGCGATCCCCGCCGCGACGATCTTCTCCGGCGGCAGGTCCGGGGCGACCGGCAGTTCCGCCCGGCCGGCGGTCCGCCCGAGCAGGTCGGCGATCTCCACCCCGATGCTCTCGATGCGGACGTCGAGGCCGGCGACGTAGGCCCGGTCGGCCACGATCCCGTAGACCCGGGCGTTGGGTCCCCGCTTGGCCTCCCCCGCCTCGCCGACCACCTGGATCAGGCCGGACTCCTGGAGCCGTTCGACCAGGTCGGCGACGCTGGGCCGGGACATCCCGGTCAGTTCCTTCAACCGCCCCGCGGTGAGCGGCCCTTCCTCCTGGAGCAGCCGCAGGGCGAGCCGGTCGTTGATGGCGCGGGCGGTACGGGGCGACGCATTGCGCCCGGGATACGCGCGGGTCACGGCGGTCATGCGGCGATCCTTCCAGACCGGAAAACTCCTTATCATTCAGGGAGCCTTCCTGATAGTTTACCGGCCATGCAGAGCGCTGACGCCACCGGGCGCGCCCCCGCTTCGGCCCGCCGGGCCCACCTGACCATCGCCGTCGCCTTCGCCGTGCACGGTGCGGCGAACGGCACCTTCGCCACCCGTATCCCCTGGCTCAAGGATCATCTGCACCTGAGTGCGGGCCAGTTGGGCCTTGCCCTGGTCTGCCCGGCGATCGGTTCCTCGCTGCTGATGCCGCTGGCCGGCCGGCTGATGCACCGGTTCGGCTCCCGGACCGCGCTGCGGATGCTGCTCGGTCTGTGGTGCGTGGTCCTCCCGCTGCCGGTCCTCGCGCCCGGACTGCCCTGGCTCTGCCTCGCGCTGCTGCTCTTCGGCGCCAGCGCCGGCATGGCGGATGTGGTGATGAACGCGCTCGGGGTCGGCATCGAGGAGATCAAGGGCAAGTCGATCATGTCCGGGCTGCACGGGATGTGGAGCGTCGGCACCCTGATCGGCGCCGCGGTCGGTGTGCCGGCCGCGCACGCCGGGCTGGACGCCCGGGTCCATCTGGGCCTGGTGTCGGCGGTGCTGCTGGTGGTCGGCCTGCTGGTCTGCGCGGGCGCGCCCGACATCCACCCGGCGGAGGACGAGGAGGCACCACCGCGGTTCGCGCTGCCGCCGCGCGCCGCCCTGGTCATCGGCGCGGTCGGCTTCTGCGGGGTCTTCGCCGAGGGCGGCACCTCCGACTGGTGCGCGGTCTATCTGCGGGACATCGCCCATGCCTCACCGGCGGTCGCGGCACTGGCGTACACCGCTTTCTCGTGCACGATGGCGACGGCCAGGCTGCTGGGCGACTTCGTGGTCCGCCGGCTGGGCGCGGTCACCGCGGTGCGGGCCGGCGGGGTGGTGGCCACGATCGGCGGCACGATGGTGGTGCTGGCGCACAGCCCGGTCCCGGCGATCGCGGGCTTCGCCCTGGTGGGCGTGGGCGTCTCGGTGGTGGTCCCGCTCTGCTTCGCCGCCGCCGGGCGGCGCGGGCCGGTGCCGAGCCAGGCGATAGCCGGTGTCGCCACCGTCACGTACACCTCGGGGCTGGTGGCGCCGGCCGCGATCGGCGGGATCGCGGGCGCCAGTTCGCTCTCCGTCTCCTTCACCCTGGTGACGGTGCTGACGCTGGGCCTGGTACTGGGCGCCGGGGTACTGAGGCCGCCGCCGAGGACGCTGATCCCCTCGCCCGCCGGCTCCGAGTCGTCGCCGGTGCCCAGCAGGAGCGCGGTGGACTGACCGGGCCGGCGGCGGTCAAGGCGGTGCGGGGATACGGGGTGGTCCCGGGGGCAGAGGCCCCGCGGGTCACCCGGCCGGGGCCGGGCCCGCAAGCAGTACGGATAAGGGTCCGGCGGGCACGCACGGGGGAATCGAGCCCGCCGGACCGTGGTCATTACGTTAGCCGCCCGTCCCGGCCGGTTGGAGACGGGCGGCGCGAAATCATGCCGCGGGAATACGCCATGGCACAGGCGCGCCGCCATCACCCGTACGGGCAGGGGGAGTTGGGCCCGTCAGCGGCCGGGGAACCCGGGCGCCGCTCAGCTCGCGGTGAGGTCCTGCAGTCCCACCACGCGCAGCAGCCGCAGCCGTTCGTACGAGGCGGTCCCGGGGCGGGCGCTGTGCACGATCAGCCGCTGGTCGTGGCCGGAGCTCAGCAGCACCTCGCGGTCCAGCACGAGTTCGCCGACCACCGGGTGCCGCAGGCGTCGGACGTCGCAGGGGCGTGGGAGGGCCCCGGGGCCGTCCCACAGCCGGGCGAAGAGCGCGCTGGCCGCGAGGAGTTCGGCGACCAGCGCGGCCGGCCGCGGGTCGCCGGGGCGGGCCGCGAGCAGCTCCCGCAGGTGCGCCACGTGCTCGCGGGCCAGCGCCTCGTGGTCCGCGGCCGGGATGAGGGCGAGCGCGTCCGGGTCGGTGAACAGCCGCCGCACGAGGTTGCGGTCGCGCGGCGCACGGGCCGAGATGTCGCCGAAGAGCGCGGCGGCCATCGTGTTCTGCGCGAGTACGTCCCCGAGCTCGGTGACCACCTCGGCCGGGGTGTCGTGGAGCCGGTCCAGGACGAGCAGCAGGCCGGGGCGGACGTGCCCGCAGCCGCCTGCCTCCCGCGGCGGCTCCTCGTCCGCCAGGACGAACAGGCGGTCCCGCTCGCCGGCGGTCAGCCGCAGCGCCCGGGCCATCGCGGTCAGCATCTGCCGGGACGGGCGCGAGGCACGGCCCTGTTCCAGCCGGGTGTAGTAGTCGGCCGACATCCCGGCGAGCCGGGCCACCTCCTCCCGCCGCAGCCCGGGCGAGCGCCGCCGGGCGCCGCCGGTGAGACCCACGTCGGCGGGGGCCAGCCGGGAACGGCAGCGGCGCAGGAATTCGGCGAGGTCCGGAGGGTTCACGCCTTCCAGGATGCGGCCGCGCGGGCCCTGCGGCCAGGCGCTGTCCAGGGAGCATTACTCCCCGGATAACCGCCCCCGCGCCGTTTGGAGCGCTGCCGGGCGTGCCGCAGCGGCCGTGTTCACCATTTCGGGGGGCCGGGGTGTGCCGCCGCCGGGCCGGCGGGGCCGGGGGCGGCACGCTGGGGGGATGACGACCGCACGGCGCCCCGACCCGGCAGACGTGGCCCAGGTGCTCTCCCGGATGCGGAGCCTCAACGCGGCGCTGCCGCACCGGGACGGGGTCGCGGTCTTCAACCGGGTGTATCTGTCCGTCACCGAGGAGGTGCGGCGGCGCCTGGCCGCGCGGGAGTTCGCCGACCAGGACGCCGCCGGCGAGCTGGCCGTACGGTTCGCGGGCCGCTACCTCGCCGCGATCGAGGACGACATCGCCGGCCGGCGCCCGCCCGCATGCTGGCGCCCGCTGCTGCGGCTCCGCGGCCACCGCGGCATCCGTCCCGTCCAGTTCGCGCTGGCCGGGATCAACGCGCACATCGGCCACGACCTGGCGCTGGCGGTGGTGGACACCTGCCGGGCGGGCGATCTCGAACTGCGCACGCTGGAAGGCGACTTCGACCGGATCGGCGACGTGCTGACCGCGATCGAGGAGCGGGTCAGGGAGGAGCTGATGCCCGGCCCCGACGTACTGGAGCTCGCCGACCCGCTGACCCATGTGGTGGGCGCGTGGAGCCTGGAGCGGGCCAGGGACGCGGCCTGGGCGGCGGCCCGGCTGCTGTGGGCGCTGCGGGAGACCGACGACGCCTACGACGAGTGCGTGACCCGGCTCGACGCGGGCGTCGGCCTGGTCGGCCGCTTCCTGCTCACCCCGCTGGGCGACTGACCGCCTCAGTCCTCCGGCAGCAGCACCGGCGCGATCTCCTCGTAGACGTCCCCAGGGCCGGGGTTGAGCGGATCCGTGGCGCCGCCGAGGTGGTGCAGCACGCCCCACACCGCGTTGAGCGCGGTCTGCACCGCGCCCTCCGCCCACCCCGCGGTCCACGAGATGTCGTCCCCGGCCAGAAAGATCCCCCGCTTCTGCGGGGGCAGCGTGTCCTGCATGAAGTGCGTGAACAGCCGCCGCTGGTAGCGGTAGTGCCCCGGCAGATTCGCCTTGAACGCCCCCATGAAGTACGGCTCGTTCTCCCACGAGACGGTCACCGGATTGCCGATCACATGCTTCCTGATGTCCACCCCGGGATAGATCTCACCGAGCGACGTCAGCATCACCTCCATCCGCTCGTGCGCGCTCAGCGGCAGCCACTTGAGGCTGTCGTCGGCCCAGGTGTACGACAGGCAGATGGCGGCGGGACGGTCCGGCCCGTCGTCCAGCAGGTACGTACCGCGGGTCATCCGGTCGGTGAGCGTCATCGACATCAGGTCCCGGCCGGTCCGCGGGTCCTTGTCCCGCCAGAACGGGCGGTCGACCGGCACGAAGAGCTTGCTGGACTCCATGTAGTGGGTCCGCTCGACGGCGGTCCAGTGGTCGATCGGGAAGAGCGAGTCGTCGCAGGCGATCTTGGACAGCAGCATCCAGCTCTGCGCGGTGAAGACCACCGCCCGGTAGCCGCGGATGTCGCCGGACGAATCGGTGACGGTGATCCGGTTGCCCGCGGTGCGGTGCAGCGCGGTGACCGCGGGCCGTGGCTCGCCGCCGTGCAGCGAACGCAGCGACGTGCCGCGCGGCCAGTGCAGCAGCTTGTCCGGCTGGTGTTCCCACAGCCGCAGGGGGAGTTGCCGACTGCCGCCGACGATGCCGCGGTGGTCGTCGTCGGCGCCGGTGTAGACGACCCGCAGGATCTCCAGGATGGAGTTGGGGAAGTCGGTGTCCCAGCCGCCGGTGCCGAAGCCGACCTGGCCGAAGATCTCCCGGTGCCGGAAGGAGCGGAAGGCCGGGGAGTCGCAGAGGAAGCCGTAGAAGGTCTGGTTGTCCAGCTTCTCGACCAGCGGGGACCAGATCGCGCGGATCGCCGGCACGTCCCGGGTGCGCAGCGCACGCTGCATCGCGGAGAAGTCGGCGCCGTCCTCCAGGCAGGTGTTCCAGGCACGCATCACCTGGTGGAAGACCTCGGGGAGGTCGTCCACCGACGTGGCGTAGTGGCTCTCACCCTTGAGGTCCACCACGGTCGAGGGGGTGACCGGTGCCAGCGGGTTGGGGAACGGCCTGGTCTCCAGGCCGACCAGGTCCACGTAGTGCTGGAAGGCGGTGGAGGACGGCGGGAAGCGCATCGCGCCCATCTCGGCGGTGAGCCCGGGGTCGCAGCCGTCGAAGGTGACGGTACGCAGCCTGCCGCCGATCCGGTCGGCCTCGTAGAGGACCGGCCGCAGTCCCATTCTCATCAGCTCGTACGCGGTGACCAGGCCGGACAGCCCGCCGCCGACGACCGCGACCTCGGTGCCGTGCTCGGTGGGCGGGACGGCGCCGAGGCCGGCCGGGTGCGCGAGGTAGTCGTCGTAGGCGAAGGGGAAGTCGGGGCCGAACATCGTGATGGGCGGCTGCGCCTGCGCCTCGATGTGCTGCTCGTCGTGGACGGCGGTGGGCACGGACGTCATGGGGTGGTTCTCCGGGTGAGCGCGCCGTACAGCTCGGGCCGGCGGTCGGACAGATAGGGGGTCTCTGCGCGGGCGGCCCGCAGCACCGCGGGGTCGACGTCGCCGACGAGGAGTTCGGCGCCGCCGCCGGCCCGGGCCCGGACGGCGCCGTCGGGTCCGGCCAGGCAGCTCAGCCCGGCGAAGTCGTAACGGCCTTCAGGGCCGCAGCGGTTGACGTAGGCGAGGTGCAGACCGTTCTCGTAGGCGCGGGCCGGCACCAGGGTGTGGGCGACAAAGTCGTACGGCCGCATCAGCGCGGTGGGCACCACCAGCAGCTCGGTGCCGGTCAGCGCGTGCGCGCGCACCGTCTCGGGGAATTCCACGTCGTAGCAGATCAGCAGGCCGATCCGCACGCCGTCGAAGCCGGCCTGTACGACGGGTTCTGCGCCCGGGCGGAAGATCTCGCGCTCGTACTCACCGAAGAGATGGGTCTTGCGGTAGGCGGCCAGCAGCCGGCCGTCGGCGCCGACGAACCGCGCGGTGTTGAGGACGGCGTCGCCGTCCCGCTCGGGGGCGCCGTAGACGATGCCGATCCGGTGCCGGGCGGCGATCTCCGCCACCCGCTGCTCGGAGGCCCCGCCGGCGGGTTCGGCCAGCTCCGCCATCCGGCCGCCGACCGCGTAGCCGGTCAGGAAGAGTTCGCTGGTCACCAGCAGCCGCGCCCCCCGGCCCACCGCGGTGCGCGCGGCCCGCTCCAGTGCTGCCAGGCTCTCCGCCACTGCGCCGGGCACTCCCGGGGGGCCCTGCAGCAGCGCGACGCGCAACGGTGCCATGGGGCCTCTTCCGCCAGGTCAGGTGGGGGTGGTGAATCCCCCTCGACGGTACGCGGCGCCCTGACCCGGCGGAAGCCGCGAACATTGCGGCCGGCAGAGCGATTCGTTGCGTCTTCGGAACCCTTTACGGCGATTCGTTGCGCGGGTCCTCGGGGGTGGCGGCGCGGCCGTGACACGCCTCGGCCCCGGGCGGCCCGTCGTGCGGGCCGGCCGGGGCCGGGGTGCTGCCGAGCGGTGCCGGACCCCTAGCGGAATCGGGGGTCGTCGCGGCCCTGGTCGGCTGAGGGCGCGGACTTCTCGGCGGTGTCGGAGTCGGCGAGGTCGGTCTCGATACGCTCCTTGCGGACCCGGCCGTGCACCGTCTTCTGTTCGACGTGCTCCTCGACGCGCATCCGGACGCGCTCCTTGGGGACCACCCGGGTGTCGATGACGGGCTGCTCCTCGTGGAGGACCACCTCGTGCTCGGCCTCGCTGATCTCCGACCCCTTCAGGGCGGCGCCGCGGTTCTCCTCGGTGATCGGCTCGCGTTCGAGCCGTACCTCCTCGTGCCGGATCGGGATGGTCTGCTCGACCTCCTCGACCTCGACATACTTGTGCAGCCGGGCCCGCCCCGCGGTGCGGCGCTCGACCTCGACGTGCATCTCCTCCTCGGAGCGGGTCATCGCGTCGTCCTCGATGCCCGAGAGGCGCTGCGCAGGTCCGGTGCGGCCGGCCGCGTAATCGGCGGAGCCGCTGCCCACGCCCGCTTCGCTGCCGCTCATCCCCTCGGCGGACGTCCGCTCGCCGGCCATGTCCTGGCCGGACTCCTTGCGCATGCCGGCGGCTCCGCCCGCGCCTGCCGCCCCGGCCGTCCCCGCCTCGGCTCCCGGCGTTCCGCTGTCGCCGCCCGCGCCCCGGCTCTCCATCCCGTAATAGCTGTACAGATGGCGTTCCTCTTCGACCGAAAGGTGGCCGCCCGAGTCGACGTCGACGTTCGGCGCACCCTTCACCTGGTCCTTGTCGTACGGGACTTCCAGGTGATCTTCGGTCAGGCGGGCGGCACGCGTCGGCACGAACGTCTCGTTGTTGCCGAAGAAGCCGGTCTTGACGGTGACCCACTCCGGCTCGCCGGTGCGGTCGTCCAGGTACATGTGCTTGGCGTCGCCGATCTTCTTCCCCTGGGAATCATGGACCGGATGGCCCACGACCTGGGGTATCTGGTCGCGCGTGATCATGTCGCCTCCTTGGACTGCCGGGGCCGATCTGGCCTTGGCCTCATCCATGCGACTAACCACGCCAGACAGCCCGAAACAAAACAATCACCTCAAAAGCGACATTCACTCCATCGTGTGGCTGCCCTGGACGCTGCCGGAGGTCAGTCCGGGCTCCCGGCCCCGTACCTGCGCAGCAGCGGCGAGAGCACCAGCACCGACTTCGTCCGGGTGACGAACGGCTCCCCCGCGATCCGCTCCAGCACCTGCTCGAAGTGCCGGACGTCGGCGGCGAAGACCTGCACCACCGCGTCGGCCTCCCCGGTCACCGTGGAGGCCGACGCCACCTCGGGATAGCGGGCAAGGCCGCGCCTGATGTCGGAGGGCGAGGTGTTGTGGCGGCAGTAGAGCTCGACCAGCGCCTCGGTCTGCCAGCCGAGCGCCGCCGGGTCGACCCGTACCGTGAACCCGGTGATCGCGCCGGCCGCCAGCAGCCGGTCCACCCGGCGTTTGACGGCCGGCGCCGACAGGCCGACCTCGGCGCCGATGTCCGCGTAGGAGCGGCGTGCGTCGGCGGCCAGCGCGTGGACGATCCGCTCATCCAGCTCGTTCAGGGGCATGGCTACTGCCAGCTGACGTGCAGCGGCTGACCCTCCGCGTAACCGGCCGCGCTCTGCACGCCGACCACCGCCCGCTCGGCGAACTCCTCCAGGGAGGCGGCGCCCGCGTAGGTGCAGGCGCTGCGCACCCCGGCGATGATCGAGTCGATCAGATCCTCCACGCCCGGCCGGGACGGGTCGAGGAACATCCGCGAGGTGGAGATGCCCTCCTCGAAGAGCCCCTTGCGGGCCCGGTCATACGCCGACTCCTCGCTGGTACGGTTCCGCACCGCGCGGGCCGAGGCCATACCGAAGGACTCCTTGTAGAACCGGCCGTCGGCGGCCTGCTGCAGATCACCGGGTGACTCGTACGTACCGGCGAACCAGGAGCCGATCATCACATTGGAGGCGCCGGCGGCGAGCGCCATCGCCACGTCGCGCGGGTGCCGTACCCCGCCGTCGGCCCAGACGTGCTTGCCGTGCCTGCGCGCCTCGGCGGCGCACTCCAGCACCGCGGAGAACTGCGGGCGGCCGACGCCGGTCATCATCCGGGTGGTGCACATCGCGCCGGGGCCGACGCCCACCTTGATGATGTCCGCGCCCGCCTCGATCAGATCGCGTACGCCCTCGGCCGCCACCACGTTGCCCGCCACCACAGGCACCTGCGGGTCCAGGCCGCGTACCGCACGGACCGCGGTGAGCATGGACTCCTGGTGACCGTGGGCGGTGTCCACCACAAGGGTGTCCACGCCGGCCTCCAGCAGCTGCTTGGCCTTGCCTGCCACATCGCCGTTGATACCGACCGCGGCGGCGATCCGCAGCCGTCCCCGGCCGTCCACCGCGGGCTCGTAGAGGGTGGCGCGCAGCGCCGCGGTCCTGGTGAGGATGCCGGCCAGCCGGCCGTCCGCGTCCACCGCGGGGGCGAACTTGCGGTGCGCGGCCTCCAGCCGGTTGAAGGCGTCCCGCGGGTCGATGTCCGCCGCCACCCGGAAGACGTCCTTGGACATCACCTCGGAGAGCTGGGTGAAGCGGTCCACCCCGGTGAGGTCGGACTCGGTGACCACACCGACCGGGCGGCCGTCGTCGACCACCACACCCGCGCCGTGCGCGCGCTTGGGCAGCAGCGCCAGCGCGTCGGCGACGGTCTGGCCGGGTGCCAGCGTGATCGGGGTGTCCAGCACCAGGTGGCGCTGCTTGACCCAGCCGATCACCTCGGTGATCACCTGGATCGGGATGTCCTGCGGGATGACCACCAGGCCGCCGCGGCGGGCGACCGTCTCGGCCATCCGGCGGCCCGCGATGGCGGTCATGTTCGCCACGACCAGCGGAATCGTGGTGCCCGTCCCGTCGGGGGACCGCAGGTCCACACCCTGCCGGGAACCGACCGCGCTGCGGCGCGGCACCATGAAGACATCGTCGTAGGTCAGGTCGTACGCGGGCTGCACATCATTGAGGAAACGCATTCTGACCATCATCCCCGATGTCCGCCCTTCGTGGCGCATCCGCGGGCGGTCACTGTTCCTCCGGCCGGCCGCGGGTCCTCACGGTGGTGGCTTCCGCCGGCTCCCGGCCCGCCCTCGCCGCGTTCCCGGAGAGGTACCCCGGACGGCTCCGCCCGGCTGGTCGGTGCCCCCGCGCTGTCGTTCAGTGGGGATGCGCGGCCCCGATCCGGCGGGCCGTCAGCCGCCCGCCAGGGCCGCCCGGACCAGAGGAGTCCCCGTGAGGCACCACGCCAGAGCAGTCACCGCAGCAGCCGCCGTCGTACTCGTGGCCGCGGCCGCCACCGCCTGCTCCGACAGCGGCAAGAGCGCGTCGAGCAGCGCGTCCGCCACCTCGGTCGCGCCGGAGGCCGCGGCGGACGCCGCGTCGGTGACGGTGGCCTCGCACAAGGGGAATCTGGGCACGATCCTGGTGACCAGCAAGAACCAGGTCCTCTACCTCTTCCAGGCGGACAAGAAGAAGAACCAGTCCACCTGCAACGGAGCGTGTGCCTCGGCGTGGCCTCCGCTGATCGTGAAGGGCAAGCCGACCGCGGGCAGCGGGGTCAAGGGCAGCCTGCTCTCCACCGCCACCCGCAGCGACGGCAGCAAGCAGGCCACCTACAACGGCCACCCGCTCTACCGGTTCGCCGGCGACACCAAGGCCGGCCAGACCAACGGACAGGGGCAGAACGCCTTCGGCGCCAAGTGGTACGTCGTGGGCACCAACGGCAAGCAGATCACCAAGAGCACGTCGCAGCAGCCCTCAGGCGGCGGCTACTGAGCCGTCTCCGGCGATCGGCCGGCCGCGGGGCGGGCTGCCCCGCGGCCGGCCGCGGCCGTCGTCAGCCGTCCCCGGGCGTTCGCGGCCCGGGCCAGCCGTTCACGGCCGGTTCGCGGCCGGGTCAGCTGTCCTCCAGGATGATGAAGAGCTCGGCGTCGGTGTGCCGCCAGAAGACCTCCGCGTCCCGCAGGATCTCCTTGATGATCCGCCACTCGCGGGGCATCGAGGCCGCGCAGTCCTGCCAGTTGCGCACCCGCAGCTCCCGGCCGCCGGGCTCGGCGGGCCACCAGGAGAGGTCGGTCAGGCAGTCGGCGAGCGCGTCCCAGTTACGGCCGAACCAGTCGGGAAGACGCAGGTCGGCGATGCAGCGGTCCATGAAGGACTGCCGGTCGGCGACACCGGCCAGGTCGAGCACGAGCATGCGCCGATGCTGCCACACGTGATCATCGCCACGGCGGCAGCGCGCCCACCGGCGCCCGGCGGTTCAGGACCCGTCGGGGTCCGCGCGGTCCAGGGCGGGACGCAGCGCCGGCCCGGTGGAGTGCAGCAGATGGTCCGCGGCGGCGGTGTCGGTGACCAGGCTGGTGACCAGACCCGAGCGGAGCACCGCGTCGATGGCCGCGGCCTTGCGCATGCCGCCCGCGATGGCCAGCACCTCCGGGATCCGGCGCAGTCGGTCCGCGTCGATGGTGATGCACCGCTCCCCCAGGTCGCGGCCCACCCGGCGGCCCTGCGCGTCGAACAGGTGCGAGGACATCTCGGCGGCGGCGCCGAGACCGGCGTAGTGCTCGCGCTCGGCGTCGGTGAGGGCGTCGTGGACGGTGGAGATGCCCGCCTCCCAGGAGCCGATGGACACCACCGCGACGGTCACCTTGTCGAAATAGCCCATGGCGGCCGCGATCTGGCTCTGCGAGCGCAGCGCGGTGGCCGTCGCCGAGTCGGCGAGCACCATCGGTGCGTACAGCGGGTGCGCCTCGCCGCCGGAGACCGCGGCCGCGGTGCGTACCGCCTCCACCGAGCCGCGTTCCGTGGTGCCGACGTCGTATACACCGGTGAGCTGGACCACCGTGCACGGCGCCAGGTGCTCCAGCGCGTTGGCCATGGTGATGATGGACCGGCCCCAGGTCAGGCCGAGCACATCACCGTCGTTGACCAGTTCGCCCAGCAGACCGGCGGCGACCACGCCCAGATTCTCCGGGTCGGGCGCGTCCGCCTGGTCCGCCGGGGTCTCCACGACCACCGCGTGCCGCAGCCCGTAATGGGCGCGCAGCGCGTCGGAGCGTTCGGCGTCGAGTTCGGCGGGCACCCGGATCTCGATCCGCACCAGGTCTCGTTCGAGGGCGGTCTCCAGCACCCGGGCCACCTTGAAGCGGCTGACCCCGAACTCCTCGGCGATCTGGATCTTCGACTTGCCCTCCAGATAGAAGCGACGTGCCATCGCCGCCGCCTGGACCATCTCGCCAGGGCCCATACGCAGCTGTGCGCGGCCTGTGCTCACGTCGCCTCTCCCCAGTCGCCCATCTGATCCGCTCAGCGCTCATCCTCCCAGATCCCCAAGGTTACGGGCGCGTAGCTTCCGGTGCACCGGCCCGGTGTCCGTACCCGTTCGCCGGACGGTCGCGGGCCCGTTCCCCGGCCGTCGCCCCCGGGACGGGCGGGCTCAGTGGGCGCGGGCCGCGGTGGCCTGTGCACGCAGCGAACGGACCGCCGCCGCGGGGTCGTCAGCACCGTAGACCGCGGACCCGGCGACGAAGACGTCGGCCCCCGCCTCCGCGCACCGCTCGATGGTCTCGGCCGAGACACCGCCGTCCACCTGGAGCCACATCTCCAGTCCGTGCCGCTCGATCAGCGCCCGGGTGCGGCGGATCTTGGGCAGCATGATGTCCAGGAACGCCTGGCCGCCGAAGCCGGGCTCCACCGTCATGATCAGCAGCATGTCGAGCTCCGGCAGCAGGTCCTCGTACGGCTCCACCGGGGTGGCCGGCTTGAGTGCCATCGACGCCCTGGCGCCCTTCGCCCGGATCTCCCGGGCCAGCCGGACCGGGGCCGCCGCGGCCTCGGCGTGGAAGGTGACCGAACCCGCGCCCGCCTCGACATAGGCGGGTGCCCAGCGGTCGGGCTGCTCGATCATCAGATGGCAGTCGAGCGGGATCCCGGTCGTCTTGCCCAGTGCCTCGACGGCCGGAACGCCCAGCGTGAGGTTGGGGACGAAGTGGTTGTCCATCACGTCGACATGGAGCCAGTCGGCGCCCTCGACCGCTTGCGCCTCCTCGGCGAGCCGGGCGAAGTCGGCGGACAG
This sequence comes from Streptomyces sp. NBC_01476, assembly GCF_036227265.1. Lineage (NCBI taxonomy): Bacteria > Bacillati > Actinomycetota > Actinomycetes > Kitasatosporales > Streptomycetaceae > Streptomyces > Streptomyces sp. NBC_01476. The sequence continues at coordinate 1,281,959 of NZ_CP109446.1, forward strand.
GATGCTGGGGTTGATCTGCACGGTCATACGGCCAGCAAATCAGATTCCGGGCCGCCGGTGCAGCGCGGTCCACGCGGGCGCACGGCGGGCGGCGCGCGGTCCCGCGCGATACGCCGGAGGAGTTGTCCACAGGCTTTCGCACGGCTGTCCGAGAGTCCTGCCATGCTTGCCTTCTGGCCGGTCTTCCCGCCCCCGCGGCGGAAGGCAGACGGGGGACACCACGAGCGGATCAGGGGGATCGCACTCATGGCGGGCGAAGCTGGACGAGTAGCACATCTGGTGTGCGGGCGGCGCGAGCCGGCTCGGCGCGGCGGGGGCACCATCGCCGCCCGCGCCGGAGCCGGCCGGCATACCGGTGGAGCGGCGATAGCGCCGGTCAGCCGGTGCGGCGCAGCAGCGCCAGGTACATCGCGTCGGTGCCGTGCAGATGCGGCCACAGCTGGAGGTCCGGGCCGTCCCCGAGCACGGGGACACCGGGCAGCAGCGGCCGGGCGTCGATGAGTTCGGCGTCCGGGGCCTGGTCGCCACGGAGGATGTCGTCGACCACGGCGCGGGTCTCGGCCAGGTGCGGGGAGCAGGTGGCGTAGGCGACGATGCCGCCGACCCGCACCGCCCGCAGCGCCTCGGCCAGCAGGCCGCGCTGCAGCGGGCCGAACCCGGCGACGTCCTCGGCGCGCCGCCGCCAGCGGGCCTCCGGACGGCGGCGCAGGGCGCCGAGACCGGTGCAGGGCACGTCGACCAGCACCCGGTCGAAGGAGCCCGGCACCCAGACCGGACGGGTGCCGTCGGCGACGACGACCTGGTACGGGCCGGGGTTGCCGGCCAACGCCCGGCCGACCAGCCGGGCCCGGTGCGGCTGCTTCTCGGCGGCCACCAGCAGGGCGCCGCGCTCGGCGGCGAGCGCGGCCAGCAGCGCCGCCTTGCCGCCGGGGCCCGCGCAGCCGTCGAGCCAGCGCCGGTCGGGGCCGTCCAGCGGGGCCGCGGCGAGTGCGGCGGCCACCAGCTGGCTGCCCTCGTCCTGCACACCGGCCCGCCCCTCGCGGACCGCGTCGACCGCCGCCGGGTCGCCGCCCTCGGCAAGGCGCAGCGCGTACGGCGACCAGCGGCCCGGTTCGGTGCTGCCGTCGGGCAGCGAGCCGGCGATCTCCGCGGGGGTGGCGCGCCCGGGGCGGGCCACCAAGGTCACCTCGGGCCGCTCGTTGTCGGCGGCCAGCAGGTCCTCGATCCCGGCCCGGCCGCCGCCGAGGGCGTCCCACAGCGCGGAGACCACCCAGCGCGGGTGCGCGTGCACCACGGCCAGGTGGTCCTCGGGGTCCTCGTCGTAGGGGGGCGCGACCTGTGCCAGCCAGGCGTCGAAGTCCTGGGCGGCGACCTTGCGCAGCACCGCGTTGACGAACTTCGACCGGCCGTCGCCGAGCACCACCCGGGCGAGGTCCACGGTCGCCGAGACCGCGGCGTGCGAGGGGATGCGGGTGCCGAGCAACTGGTGGGTGCCGAGGGCGAGTACGTCGAGGACCGGCGGGTCCACCTCGCGCAGCGGCCGGTCGACGCAGGCGGCGATCACGGCGTCGTAGGTGCCCTGCCGGCGCAGCGTCCCGTAGACCAGCTCGGTGGCGAGCGCGGCGTCCCGGCGGTCGAAGGTGCGGTTCTCCTTGACCGCCTTCTCCTCGGCCTTGCGGAGCAGGCCGGGCAGCACGAGGTTGGCGTAGGCGTCCCGTTCCCCGACCGCGCGCAGCGCCTCGAAGGCGAGGATCCGCACGGGGTCGCGCTGCGGCCGGCGGTACGGTTTGCCCTGCGGGCGGCGCCCGGGTGCTTGGGTCACGTGAAAGGTGCTCCGCTTTTTCTCTTACGGTCCGTGGTCGCCGTCCAGCCTAACCCGCCCCGTTCCACCGGCCGTGCCCCCTCGGGAGCACTGGGGCGCCCCCGGACGAACCCCGGAAAACACGCGACCGGCCGCCGCGGCGGCGACCGGGTCCATGCGCGGAGCCCGCCGCGGCCGTCTCCGGGCGACTGGCCTGTCCGGTCGCTCAACGCGGTCCCTCGCGCCCCTTCGGGGCCAGGGCCTCAGCCCAGGCGGGTGCCGGGGGCGAGCCGGGTGCCACGGGTCCACGCGGCAGCGGCCATCCGCTTCTTGCCCTGCGGCTGAACCTCCCCCAGGAGGACCGCATGGCTGCCGGTGCCGACATGCACCGTGTTCTTGCCGATCGCGAGTTCGCCGGGCGCCAGGTCGGTCCGGTCCGGCGCGAGGGTCACCGGACCGAGCTTGAGGCGCTCGCCCGCGGCGAGCGTCCACGCCCCGGGCGCCGGGGTGCAGCCGCGGATGAGCCGGTCGATCCGCAGCGCGGGGGCGGCCCAGTCCACCGCCGCGTCCTCGACGGTGAGCTTGGGCGCGACGGTGACCCCCTCGGCGGGCTGCGGCCGGGCCACCAGGTCACCGGACGCGATGCCGTCCATGGTCGCGGTGAGCAGCCGCGCGCCGCTGTGCGACAGCCGCTCCAGCAGATCGCCGCTGGTGTCGGTGGGCCGGATCTCCTCGGTGATCACGCCGTAGACCGGCCCGGAGTCGAGACCCTGCTCGATCAGGAAGGTGGACGCGCCGGTCACCTCGTCGCCGGCCATCACCGCGTGCTGCACCGGCGCGGCCCCGCGCCAGGCGGGCAGCAACGAGAAGTGCAGGTTGACCCAGCCGTGGACGGGCACGTCCAGCGCCACCTTGGGCAGCAGCGCCCCGTACGCCACCACCGGGCAGCAGTCGGGGGCGATCTCCCGCAGCCGTGCCAGGAAGTCCTCGTCGCGCGGCCGGACCGGCTTGAGCACCTCGATCCCGGCCGCGGCGGCCCGCTCCGCCACCGGGCTGGCCAGCAGTTTGCGGCCGCGCCCGGCGACGGCGTCGGGCCGGGTCACCACGGCGGCCACCTCGTGCCGGTCGGAGGCGAGCAGAGCGTCCAGAGCGGGTACGGCGGCCTCGGGGGTGCCGGCGAAGACGAGCCTCATCGTGCGGGGGGTGCCTCTCGGTACGGTGCGCGGAACACGGATGGGAGCCGGGGCGGTGCCGGCCCGGCCTGCACGCGCCGCGGACTCACATGCCGCGGCCGAAGGTGTCGTGCGGCGAGATCTTGACCTGGGGTGCCTGCTCCCCGCCCCATTCCGCCTCCCGGATCGCCTTCAGCGCGGCCTTGCGCTGATCGGTGTCGAGCCGGTCGATGAAGATGATGCCGTCCAGGTGGTCGGTCTCGTGCTGGATGCAGCGGGCCAGCCGCTCGGTGCCCTCGATGGTGACCGGGTCGCCGTACATGTTGAAGCCCTTGGCGACGACGCCGAAGGCCCGCTTGCAGTCGTAGGTGAGACCGGGCAGCGACAAGCAGCCCTCGGGGCCGTCCTGTTCCTCGTCGGTGAGGGTGAGGTCGGGGTTGATCAGATGTCCCAGCTCCCCCTCCACGAAGTAGGTGAACACCCGCAGGGAGACGCCGAGCTGCGGGGCGGCCAGCCCCGCGCCCGGGGCGGCCTGCATGGTCTCGGTGAGGTCCCGGACCAGGTTGCGCAGTTCCAGGTCGAAGGTGGTGACCGGCTGCGCCGTCATGCGCAGCACCGGGTCGCCGAACAGGCGGATGGGCTTGACGGACACGCGAGGTTCTCCTGGGGGACGCGGGGCACTGCGTGAGCTGGGCAGAGGCCGGACTACTGAGGCTGAGGGGCAATTCTAGGCCGTCCGCGCGCAGGGGGTGCGCACGCCCGCCGCGCGCCCCCCGGCAGGCCCGCCGCGCCCCGAGTTGCGTGACTCCTTGGGGCGGTGGCGCGTTGGTCAAGAGAGTTTGACCGAAAACGGGTCAATGCGTGCGTAGCCATGCGCGACCCGGTCCGTTGGTAACCGCCGGTTGGAGAGGCTTGTTGATGCCCGACCACGCAACTCCTGACGCCCAGGCACGGGCAAGCCTGCACCTTCTGGTGCGGGACATCGAAAGGGTCCGCCGCCAGGTGGACGCACTGCGGACGCTGACCGCGCAGCTGGGGAATGTGTACCGGCCGCGCCGCAGCGGTCCGACCGCCGGATTCGTCGTCTACGGCCGGGCGCCCGCCCCCACGGTCCGCCTCGCACAGGAGCTGCGCGACAGCGTGGAGACCCTGGTCACGGCGGCGGTGGAGTTCGACCGCTCACTCGGCTTCTCCTGGGACGCGGTGGGGTCCGCGCTGGGTGTCACGAAGCAGGCCGTGCACCGCCGGTACGGGGGCCGCCGCCCCGGGACCCCCGCCTCCGACGAGCCGGTTCCCCTCAACCCGCCGACCGTCCCGGCGGCCCGCTCCATGCCCGGCCCCCCGCTGGGCGCCCCCCGTGAGGAATCCCTCCCGACACCCAGCCCTTCACTGCCGGGCCCGCGCAACGGCTGACCCGCTCCCCCGGTTGCCGGCACGCCGACAGTTCGGCAACCGGGCGGAGCGGTCGGCCACGCGCGGCTTCAGCCGATGTCCGGCGGGTCGATCCGGATGAAGGTGGGTTCCGCCGAACCCCGGGTGGCCCGCTGGACCTGGGCCTCTTTCAGGGCGGCGGCCAGCGCCGAGCCGGCCCCCGGTGGCACCCGCAGCAGCAGCCGTTCCCAGTTCTCCCCGGGCGGCGCACCGGGGGCGCCGCCCCGCCCGCGCCCCCCGCCGGAAGGCGCGGCTGGCAGCGGCACGGGACCCAGCAGCTCGGTCCCCTCGGGCAGCCGCACCAGGTCGGTGAACTCCGCCAGCGCCGCGGGCGGCCCGGTCACCGAGGCCATCCGCGACACCGGCGGGAAGCGCAGTTCGGCCCGCTCGGCCAGTTCCCTCACCGCGTGCCCGGCCGGATCCCACCGCACCAGCGCCTGCACCGGCCGCAGTGTGGCCTCCGCCAGCACCACCACGGTGCCGCCCTCGGTGGCCGGCCGGACCAGCGCGGCGGCCAGCGCCCAGCGCCGCAGCGCCTCCTCCCCGGCCCGCAGGTCGGGGCGGTTCAGCAGCGCCCAGCCGTCCAGCAGCAGCGCCGCCGCATAGCCTTCGTCGGCCACCGGCTCGGCGCCCGGCGTGGCGATGACCAGTGCCGGCGCGGCCCCCACGGTGGCGAGCACGGCGTCGCGGCCGGAGGTGCGGACCGGCACCCGGGGGAAGGCCCGGCCCAGTTCCTCCGCGGTGCGCCGCGCACCCACCACCTGGGCCCGCAGCCGGAAGCCGCCGCACTCCTGGCAGTGCCAGTCCGCGGCGGGGCGGCCGCACCAGCCGCAGTGCGGGGTGCCGTTCTGGTCGCGCAGCTCCAGCGGGCCGGCGCAGTGCGAACACCGGGCGGCCTCGCGGCAGTTGGCGCAGGCCAGCTTGGGTACGTAACCGCGCCGCGGCACCTGGACGAGGACGGGTCCGCGGGCGAGCGCGTCCCGGGTGACCTGCCAGGCAAGCGACGGCAGCCGGGCGGCCCTGGCGGCCTCGTCCCTGGCCTGGTCGGTGTCGCCGACGGTACGGATCAGCGGCGCCGCGGCACGCACCTCGTCCCGGCTCGCGGCCAGCGGCAGCGCCCAGCCGCTCTCGACCAGTTGGGCGCCCTCCACGGTGCTGGTGACCCCGCCGAGCAGCAGCGCGGTGTGCTCCTCGCGGGCCCGCAGCAGCAGGACGTCCCGGGCGTGCGGCTGTGGGGCGTGCGGTTCTGCGTGGCTGGAGTCGCCGTCGTCCCAGAGCGCCACCAGGCCGAGGCCGGCGACGGGTGCGAACATCGCGGCGCGGGTGCCGATCACCGCCCGCACCGTGCCGCGGCTGACCGCGAGCCAGCGCCGGTAGCGTTCCTCGGGCCCCGCGTCGGCGGTCAGCATCACATGCCGGCCCTCGCCGATCAGCGCGGTCAGCGCGGCGTCCGCCCGAGCCGCCGACCGTCCGTCGGGCAGCACCGCCAGTGCCCCGCGCCCGGAGGCGAGCGTGGCCGCCACGGCGGTCGCGAGTTCGTCCGGCCAGTGCGGCCCGGGCAGCGCCAGCCACACCGCGCGGGGTGTGTCGCCGCGGGCCAGCGCCTGCAGATAGGCGGGCCCGGTGGCGTAACGGGACCAGCTGCCGGGCGGCGGCGGCGCGGGGTCGGGGAGCGGGACCTGCGGTGGCTCCTTCTCGGCCCGGGCCATCCGCGGCGGTACGGCCAGCTGCACCACGTCGGCGAGCGCTCCGGCGTACCGGTCGGCGACGGCCCGGCACAGGGCCAGCAGCGGCGGGGTGAGCACCGGTTCGGCGGAGAGCACCTGGGCGAGCGGGGCGAGCGGCCCGCGGTAGTCGCTGTCCGCGCGGCGCTCGACGATGAAGCCGTCGTGCAGGGTGCCGCCCTCGCGGCGTCCGCCGACCACCCGGGCGCCGAAGCGGACCCGGACACGCACCCCCGGCTGGGCCTGTTCGTCCATGGCGGCCGGCACGGCGTAGTCGAAGAACTGGTCGAGGTGGAGCAGGCCCTTGTCGACCAGCACCCTGGCCACCGGGAGCCCTTCGGCGAGCGCGGCGCCGCGCCAGGTGCGGGGCTTGGCACGGGTCTTGCGGACCGTCTCCCGGATGAGCGCGAGCTGTTCGCCCCCCGGCGCCTGCGGCCCGGGGCGCCGCTGGTCCTGCCCGCTGTCGCCGCTCACTGTCATTTCCTACCAGACGGGTCGGACACCGCCCGCAGAAGACGCCGAGGCCCGGCGCCCGCATGGTGGCGGGGCCGGGCCTCGGCGCGGGGCAGGCGGACCGCCTACAGGCCGGTGGCGGCGCGCAGCGCCTCCACCCGGTCGGTGCGCTCCCAGGTGAAGTCCGGGATGTCCCGGCCGAAGTGGCCGTACGCGGCGGTCTGGGCGTAGATCGGCCGCAGCAGGTCGAGGTCGCGGATGATCGCGGCCGGCCGCAGGTCGAAGACCTGGCTGATGGCCTGCTCGATCTTCTCCACGTCCACCTTGGCGGTGCCGAAGGTCTCCACGAACAGGCCGACCGGCTCGGCCTTGCCGATCGCGTACGCGACCTGGACCTCGCAGCGGGCGGCGAGCCCGGCGGCGACCACGTTCTTGGCGACCCACCGCATGGCGTAGGCGGCGGAGCGGTCGACCTTGGACGGGTCCTTGCCGGAGAAGGCGCCGCCACCGTGCCGGGCCATACCGCCGTAGGTGTCGATGATGATCTTGCGGCCGGTCAGGCCGGCGTCGCCCATCGGGCCGCCGATCTCGAACCGTCCGGTGGGGTTGACCAGCAGCTTGTAGCCCTCGGTGTCGAGCTTGATGCCGTCCTCGAAGAGCGCCTTCAGCTCGACCTCCACCACGAACTCGCGGATGTCGGGGGCGAGCAGCGACTCCAGGTCGATGTCCGAGGCGTGCTGCGAGGAGACCACCACGGTGTCGAGCCGGACCGGCTTGTCGCCGTCGTACTCGATGGTGACCTGGGTCTTGCCGTCCGGGCGCAGGTACGGGATCTGGCCGTTCTTGCGGACCTCGGTGAGCCGCCTGGAGAGGCGGTGGGCCAGCGTGATCGGCAGCGGCATCAGCTCGGGCGTCTCGTCGGAGGCGTAACCGAACATCAGGCCCTGGTCGCCCGCGCCCTGCTTGTTGAGGTCGTCGTCCGCGGCCGCCTCGGCGGCGCCCTCCACACGCTTCTCGTAAGCGGTGTCGACTCCCTGGGCGATGTCCGGCGACTGGGCGCCGATGGAGACCGAGACGCCGCAGGAAGCGCCGTCGAAGCCCTTCTTGGACGAGTCGTAGCCGATGTCCAGGATCTTGTTGCGTACCAGGGTCGCGATGTCCGCGTACGCGGTCGTCGTCACCTCGCCCGCGATATGCACCTGGCCGGTGGTGATCAGCGTCTCCACGGCGACCCGCGAGTGCGGGTCCGCGGTGAGCAGCGCGTCGAGGATGGTGTCGCTGATCTGGTCAGCGATCTTGTCGGGGTGACCTTCGGTCACGGACTCCGAGGTGAACAGGCGGCGGGACACATCGCTCCCTGGGGTTGCAGCGGCTGCTGGCTGAATGTGGTGGAGGGCGCGGGGCTGCGCCCGGCCTCCGCGGTCAGTTTATCCTCCGAGTCGCCGGAGCGGACCCGGAGTCTCGTTCCTTGGATATGCCACGACCTGCGGCACTGTGTCCAGGTCCCTCGCGGGTGGTCCGGCAATTGACTTCGCCGGTTTCTGGGTCACCCCACGCTCCCACGTCAGCCGAGGCGGCGCACGACCAGGTCCCACACCTGGTCGGCAAGGGCCTCTTTCGGGCCATGGGGAACGGGGGTCTCGCTGCCGTCGGCGCCGAGGATCACCGCTTCGTTCTGCTCGCTGCCGAACGCCTTGCGCTCGCCCACCTCATTGACAACCAGCAGGTCACAGCCCTTGCGGGCGAGTTTCGCGCGGCCGTTGGCCAGGACGTCGTCGGTCTCGGCGGCGAAGCCGACGACCAGTTGACCGGCACGCCGGCGGGCGGCCGAGAGCTCCGCGAGGATGTCCGGGTTGCGCACCAGGGCGAGCGGCGCGGGCTCCTCGCCGTCCTTCTTCTTGATCTTCCCGGTCGCGTAGGCGGCGGGGCGGAAATCGGCCACCGCGGCGGCCATCACCACCACGTCGGCGTCGGCGGCGGCCTTCAGGACCGCCTCGCGCAGCTGCTCCGCGGTGCCGACGGCGGTCACCTCGGCGCCCGCCGGATCGGTGAGTCCGGTGTTGGCGGCCAGCAGAGTGACCCTGGCGCCACGGGCGACGGCGGTACGGGCCAGCGCGTATCCCTGCTTGCCCGACGAGCGGTTGCCGAGGTAGCGGACCGGGTCCAGCGGTTCCCGGGTGCCGCCTGCGCTGATCACCACATGGCGGCCGGCGAGGTCCGGCTGCTGCGGGCCGCGGCTGAGCACCCGGCGGCAGACCTGGAAGATCTCGTCCGGGTCGGGCAGCCGGCCCTTGCCGGTGTCGACGCCGGTGAGCCGGCCGACGGCGGGCTCGATGACGATGCTGCCGCGGCGGCGCAGGGTCGCGACGTTCTCCTGGGTGGCGGGGTGTTCCCACATCTCGGTGTGCATCGCGGGGGCGAAGACCACCGGACAGCGGGCGGTGAGCAGGGTGTTGGTGAGCAGGTCGTCGGCGAGGCCGTGGGCGGCCCTGGCCAGGGTGTCGGCGGTGGCGGGGGCGACCACCACCAGGTCGGCGCTCTTGCCGATCCGCACGTGCGGCACCTCGTGGACGTCGTCCCAGACCCGGGTGGCGACCGGGTGGCCGGAGAGCGCGGCCCAGGTGGCCTCCCCGACGAAGTGCAGCGCCGAGTCGGTGGGCACCACCCGGACATCGTGGCCGGACTCGGTGAAGCGCCGCAGTAGCTCGCAGGCCTTGTAGGCGGCGATGCCGCCGCTGACCCCCAGTACGATCCGCGGCGTGCGCTGCTCTTCGGCGGCGCCGGCGCCGTCCGTCTGGCTCATCGTCTCTCCTGCCGTCCCGCCGGGGTCCGCGCTGCGCGCTCACCGGTGTGTCACGTCCCATGACACACCACGGGCCCGGCGGTCGCTGCCGCCGGGCCCGTGGTGTGGTGCACGCCTCAGTTGGTCGGCGGCGCCTCTACGGCTTCGGATGTGAGCAGGCCCGCGTTGATCTCGCGCAACGCGATGGAGAGCGGCTTCTCGTGGACGTGGGTGTCCACCAGCGGACCGACGTACTCCAGCAGGCCCTCGCCGAGCTGGGAGTAGTAAGCGTTGATCTGGCGGGCGCGCTTGGCCGCGTAGATCACCAGGCTGTACTTGGAGTCGGTGGCTTCGAGCAGCTCATCGATCGGAGGGTTGATGATGCCCTCGGGCGTGCTGATGGAAGAGGACACGCTCTACCTACCCCTACTTGTGGACGACAGAAGATCACGGACGGCCGTACGGGTCAGCCGCTCAGGGCCGGCCGGACGGGAGTGATCACGCAATCTCCATCAAGGCTAGCAGCTCGTGCGCTACATCCTCGACGGAGGTGTTGACAAGGGTCACGTCGAACTCGGATTCGGCCGCGAGTTCGACCCGGGCGACCGCCAGCCGCTCCGCGATCACCTCGGCCGATTCGGTGCCCCGGCCGGTGAGCCGGCGCACCAGTTCCTCCCAGCTGGGAGGCGCGAGGAAGACCAGCTGGGCCTCGGGCATGGACTGCCTGACCAGCCGGGCGCCCTGGAGATCGATTTCGAGCAGCACCGGTTCGCCGGCCGCGAGCTTGTCGAGGACGGCCCTGCGCGGGGTGCCGTAGCGGTGACCGGCGAACTCGGCCCATTCCAGCAGTTCACCGTTGGCGACGAGTTTGTCGAACTCGTCGTCGTCGACGAAGAAGTACTGGACTCCGTGCTCTTCGCCGGGCCGCGGGGCGCGGGTGGTGGCGGAGACCGAGAGCCAGACCTCCGGGTACACCGTGCGCAGGTGGGCGACGACCGTGCTCTTGCCGACCCCCGAGGGGCCGGAGAGCACGGTCAGCCGCGGGTGTCTGACCGGGGGGGCCGGAGAGGCCCCCTGCGAAGCGAGGGGGCGGGCCGCCCCCCGGGAGACTGCAGGACTCATGGAGCGATTATCCCTGGTTCCCCGGTGCACCGGGACCACCGAGGGAATCGTCAGGCGGGGGTGCCGCCGAACTCGCGCTCCAGGGAAGCGATCTGGTTCGAACCGAGACCACGAACGCGGCGGCTTTCGGAGATGCCGAGGCGCTCCATGATCTGCTTGGCACGTACCTTCCCGACGCCGGGAAGGGATTCGAGCAGCGCGGAGACCTTCATCTTGCCGATGACGTCGTTCTCCTGGCCCTGCTTGATGACCTCGTGCAGGGATGCGCCGGAGTGCTTGAGCCGGTTCTTGACCTCGGCGCGCTCCCGGCGAGCCGCGGCGGCCTTTTCGAGCGCGGCAGCGCGCTGTTCAGGGGTAAGGGGCGGAAGAGCCACGCCTACGTCACCTCGGATGTAGAGCAATCGGATATGGACCTTTGTCCGCCCCGCAGTTGCGGGGCGACACGCGGCGCGCCCGAACGGCGCGCTCCTGTCGGAGACTAGCGGTCCGGACGGCGCAAGTCAGCGAGAACAGACGAAAAGTCCTGGTCAGACTCGATCCAGCGGGATATTTGGGGCAAAGCGGAACAGGATTCGGGGTCAAGGGGCCAGGTGGTTGAATCCCGCCCTTTTTCTTGCCGATTTCTCAGCCCTTCGCGGTCCCGACCGCCACACGCACCTCGTCCGCATAGGCCGACACCGCATTCCGCAGAGCGGTGACGTCCGGGCCGTGCCGCAGGACGTCACGGCTGACGCTCGGCAGCACATTGCGCACGGCCGCGCCGAACACCGCGGGGAGCCCGGCCGGGGTCGCGCCCTGGGCGCCGATCCCGGGCGCCAGCAGCGGGCCGTTGACCGACAGGTCGGCCCCGGCGTCGCCGATGGTGGCGCCGACCACCGCGCCGACCGAACCCAGCGGCAGCGCGCCGGCGTTCTCGGCCGCGATGTGGTCCAGCATCACCTGCGCGACCGACGCGCCGCCCGCGGTGACCGCCCGCTGCACCTCCGCGCCCTCGGGGTTGGAGGTCAGCGCGAGGACGAAGACGCCCGCGCCGGAGATCCGGGCCGCGTCCAGCGCGGGCCGCAGCGAACCGAAGCCGAGATAGGGGCTGACCGTCACCGCGTCGCAGAAGAGCGGCGAGTCCTTGTCGAGGTACGTGGCGGCGTACGCGGCCATGGTCGAGCCGATGTCGCCGCGCTTGGCGTCCATCAGCACCAGCGCGCCCGCCTGCCGGGCGGCCGCCACCGCCCGCTCCAGCACGGCGATGCCGCGCGAGCCGAAGCGCTCGAAGAAGGCGGACTGCGGCTTGAACACCGCGGTGCTGCCGGCCAGCGCGTCCACCACCGTCATGGTGAAGCGCTCCAGGCCCGGTACGTCGTCGGCCAGACCCCAGGCGGACAGCAGCGAGGCGTGCGGGTCGATGCCGACGCACAGCGGTCCGCGGGTGTCCATGGCGTGCCGCAGACGGGCGCCGAAGGGCGCGAGAGGGGTGTCGGGGGCGGCGGTCATACGGTCACCTTCCGGGTGTCGGCGCCGACGGCGTCGGCGAGCGTGGTGTACGGGCTCGCCGCCAGGCGGGCGGCCAGCCCCTTGTGCATCGCGCGCATCCACAGCGGCCCCCGGTAGATGAAGGCGCTGTACCCCTGGACCAGGGTGGCGCCGGCCAGGATCCGCTGCCAGGCGTCGTCGGCGTCCTCGATGCCGCCGACCCCGACCAGCACCAGGCGGTCGCCGACCCGGCCGTGGAGCCGGCGCAGCACCTCAAGCGAGCGCTCCTTGAGGGGGGCGCCGGACAGCCCGCCGGTCTCCTCGACCAGGTCGCGCGCCGAGCGCAGGCCGAGGCCGTCGCGGGCGACGGTGGTGTTGGTCGCGATGATGCCGTCGAGGCCGAGTTCCAGGGCGAGGTCGGCGACCGCGTCCACGTCGTCGTCCGCGAGGTCCGGGGCGATCTTCACCAGCAGCGGCACCCGGCGCTCCGGCACGGCGCGGTCGGCGGCCTCGCGCACCGCGGTGAGCAGCGGGCGCAGCGCGGAGGTGGCCTGCAGATCGCGCAGGCCGGGGGTGTTCGGGGAGGAGACGTTGACCACCAGGTAGTCGGCGTACGCGGCCAGCCGCTCGGTCGAGGTCACGTAGTCCGCGACGGCACCCGATTCGGGGACGGCCTTGGTCTTGCCGATGTTGACGCCGACGGTGGTGCGGAACACCTGGCGGCGGGCCCCGAGGCGGGCGGCGACCGCGGCGGAGCCGTCGTTGTTGAAGCCCATCCGGTTGATCAGCGCGCGGTCGGCCACCAGCCGGAAGAGCCGCCGCCTGGGATTCCCCGGCTGGCCCTCCCCGGTGACGGTGCCGATCTCGACGTGGTCGAAGCCGAGCATCGCCATGCCGTCGATCGCCACGGCGTTCTTGTCGAACCCCGCGGCCAGGCCGAACGGCCCGTGCATCCGCAGCCCCAGCGCCTCGGTCCGCAGCGATGCGTGGCGCGGGGCGAGGACGGCGGCGACGAAGGTCCGCAGCACGGGGACGCGGGCGGTGCCGCGGATCCACCGGAAGGCCAGGTGGTGCGCCGTCTCGGGGTCCATCCTGCGGAAGACCAGTCGAAAGAAGAGGGGGTACATGGTTTCGCCTGTCATCTCGTCGTCATTCGGAGCGGATCCCCTACGGGGCGCGGGCCTCCGGGGTGCCCTCCCCTGCGGGGTGCCCTACCGGACGCGGTGCCCTCCCGGGCGGGTGCCCTTGCGGGCGGCGGTTGCTTTTCAGGGGCGCTGGGGGTACCCCCAGACGGAGTCTGGGGGAGGAATTGCGCGAACGGCCACGACGGGGCCGCACTCCGTCACCGGCCGGTTGGGGCAGTCGCTGTCGTATCCGGACCACCGGCCGGTGGCCGGTTGCTCGCGCAGTTCCCCGCGCCCCTGTAGGGCACCGTCCCGCACGGTCGCGCCCACGCGGCGGCAGCCGCACAGGAGATGCAGCCCCGCGCCCCTGGTAGGCACCGTCCCGTACGGTCGCGCCCACGCGGCGGCAGCCGCACAGGAGATGCAGCCCCGCGCCCCTGGTAGGCACCGTCCTGCGCGGTCGCGGCCACGCGGCGGCAGCCGCACAGGAGATGCAGCCCCGCGCCCCTGGTAGGCACCGTCCTGCGCGGTCGCGGCCACGCGGCGGCAGCCGCACATCACGCACCCCCCGCCCGGGGGGCACCGGCGCCCGCCAGGGCACCCCGCGGGAGGCGGTCTGGCGGCGCATGGCGCGAAGGCACCCCGGGGAGGTCACCGGAGGCGGGATGCCGTGAGGCGCTGGGCGTGCTCCTGCAAGGAGCGAACCCCGATATCGCCACGCGTCAACGCATCGATGCCCTGGACCGCCGCCGCCAGCGCCTGGACGGTGGTGAGGCACGGCACCCCGCGGGCCACCGCCGCCGTGCGGATGTCGTAGCCGTCGAGCCGCCCGCCCGTGCCGAAGGGGGTGTTGACGATGAGGTCGACCTCCCCCTCGTGGATGAGGGTGACGACGGTGGGTTCGCCGTCCGGCCCCACCCCCTCGCTCTGCTTGCGGACGACCCGCGCCTCGATGCCGTTGCGCCGCAGGACCTCCGCCGTGCCGGAGGTGGCCAGCAGCTCGAAGCCGTGCTCGATCAGCGCGCGGGCCGGGAAGATCAGCGCCCGCTTGTCGCGGTTGGCCACCGAGACGAACGCGCGCCCCTTGGTCGGCAGCGCCCCGTACGCACCCGCCTGGGACTTGGCGTAGGCCGTGCCGAACACCGCGTCGATGCCCATGACCTCACCGGTGGAGCGCATCTCCGGGCCGAGTACGGTGTCCACGCCGCGGCCCTGCACATCGCGGAAGCGGCTCCAGGGCAGCACCGCCTCCTTGACCGAGATCGGTGCGTCCAGCGGCAGTTCACCGCCGTCCCCGGTGGCCGGCAGCAGCCCCTCGGCCCGCAGTTCCGCGACGGTCGCGCCCAGCGAGATCCGGGCGGCGGCCTTCGCCAGCGGCACCGCGGTCGCCTTGGAGGTGAACGGCACCGTCCGGGACGCGCGCGGGTTCGCCTCCAGGACGTAGAGGATGTCGCCGGCCAGCGCGAACTGGATGTTGATCAGCCCGATCACCCCGACCCCGTGGGCGATGGCCTCGGTCGAGGCCCGCAGCCGCTTGATGTCATGGCCGCCGAGGGTGATCGGCGGCAGCGCGCACGCCGAGTCGCCGGAGTGGATGCCGGCCTCCTCGATGTGCTCCATCACGCCGCCGAGATAGAGCTCGTGGCCGTCGTAGAGCGCGTCCACGTCGATCTCGATGGCGTCGTCGAGGAACCGGTCGACCAGCACCGGCCGGTTGGGCCCGATCTCGGTGGACTCGGCGATGTACGAGGCCAGCCGGGTCTCGTCGTAGACGATCTCCATGCCGCGCCCGCCGAGCACGTAGGAGGGCCGGACCAGGACCGGGTAGCCGATCTCGTCGGCGATCGCCTTGGCCTCGGGGAAGGAGATGGCGGTGCCGTGCTTGGGCGCGGGCAGGCCGGCCTCGGCGAGCACCCGGCCGAAGGCGCCGCGGTCCTCGGCGAGGTGGATGGCCTCCGGGGAGGTGCCGACGACCCGCACCCCGTTGTCCTTGAGCGCCTGGGCCAGGCCGAGCGGGGTCTGGCCGCCGAGCTGCACGATGACCCCGGCGACCGGTCCCGCCAGCTCTTCCGCGTGCACGATCTCCAGGACGTCCTCCAGGGTGAGCGGCTCGAAGTAGAGCCGGTCGGAGGTGTCGTAGTCGGTGGAGACGGTCTCGGGGTTGCAGTTGACCATCACGGTCTCGTACCCGGCGTCGTGCAGCGCGAAGGAGGCGTGCACGCAGGAGTAGTCGAACTCGATGCCCTGGCCGATCCGGTTGGGCCCCGAGCCGAGGATGATCACCGCGGGCCGCTCGCGCGGCGCGACCTCGCTCTCCTCGTCGTAGGAGGAGTAGAAGTACGGCGTGCGGGCGGCGAATTCGGCGGCGCAGGTGTCGACCGTCTTGTAGACCGGGCGGATGCCCAGAGCGTGCCGCACCTCGCGGACGACCTCCTCGCGCAGGCCCCGGATGCCGGCGATCTGCGCGTCGGAGAAGCCGTGCCGCTTCGCCTCGGCCAGCAGTTCGGGCACCAGCCGGTCGGCGGCGGCCAGTTCGTCGGCGTACTCCTTGATCAGGAAGAGCTGGTCGACGAACCAGGGGTCGATCCGGGTGGCCTCGAAGACCTCTTCCCGGGTGGCGCCGGCCCGGATGGCGAGCATCACGGTGTTGATCCGGCCGTCGGTGGGGACCGCGGCCTTCGCCAGCAGTTCTGCCGTGTCGCCTGGCGGGGTGACGAAGTCGAACTGCGAGCCCTTCTTCTCCAGCGAGCGCAGCGCCTTGTTGAGCGCCTCGGTGAAGTTGCGGCCGATCGCCATGGCCTCGCCGACGGACTTCATGGTGGTGGTGAGGGTGGCGTCGGCGGCCGGGAACTTCTCGAAGGCGAACCGCGGCACCTTGACCACCACGTAGTCCAGGGTGGGTTCGAAGGAGGCCGGGGTCTGCTCGGTGATGTCGTTGGGGATCTCGTCGAGGGTGTAGCCCACCGCGAGCCGGGCGGCGATCTTGGCGATCGGGAAGCCGGTGGCCTTGGAGGCCAGCGCGGAGGACCGGGAGACCCGGGGGTTCATCTCGATCACGATGACCCGGCCGTCCTCGGGGTTCACCGCGAACTGGATGTTGCAGCCGCCGGTGTCGACGCCGACCTCGCGGATCACCGCGATGCCGATGTCCCGCAGGATCTGGTACTCGCGGTCGGTGAGGGTCATCGCCGGCGCCACGGTGATCGAGTCGCCGGTGTGCACGCCCATGGGGTCGAAGTTCTCGATGGAGCAGACCACGACCACGTTGTCGTGCTTGTCGCGCATCAGCTCCAGTTCGTACTCCTTCCAGCCGAGGATGGACTCCTCCAGCAGCACCTCGGTGGTGGGCGAGAGGGTCAGTCCCTGGCCGGCGATCCGGCGCAGCTCCTCCTCGTCGTGCGCGAAGCCGGAGCCGGCGCCGCCCATGGTGAAGGAGGGGCGGACCACCACCGGGTAGCCGCCGAGGGTGTCCACGCCGGCCAGCACGTCCGCCATCGAGTGGCAGATCACCGAGCGGGCGGACTCGCCGTGCCTGATCTTGGCGCGTACCGCTTCGACGACACCCTTGAAGAGCTCGCGGTCCTCGCCCTTGTTGATCGCCTCGACGTTGGCGCCGATGAGTTCGACGTCGTGCTTGGCGAGTACGCCGTTCTCATGCAGGGCGATCGCGGTGTTGAGCGCGGTCTGGCCGCCGAGGGTGGGCAGCAGCGCGTCGGGCCGCTCCTTGGCGATGATCTTCTCGACGAACTCCGGGGTGATCGGTTCGACATAGGTGGCGTCGGCGATCTCCGGGTCGGTCATGATCGTGGCCGGGTTGGAGTTGACCAGGATCACCCGCAGGCCCTCGGCCTTGAGCACCCGGCACGCCTGGGTGCCGGAGTAGTCGAACTCGGCGGCCTGGCCGATGACGATCGGGCCGGAGCCGATGACCAGGACGGACTGGATATCGGTGCGCTTAGGCACGCTGGGCTCCCTGATCTGTCATGAGCGTTACGAAGCGGTCGAACAGGTACGCGGCGTCGTGCGGGCCGGCCGCCGCCTCGGGGTGGTACTGGACGCTGAAGGCCGGTCTGTCGAGCAGCCGCAGCCCCTCGACCACGTTGTCGTTGAGGCAGACATGGCTGACCTCGGCGCGGCCGTACGGGGTGTCGCTGACCTGGTCGAGCGGCGCGTCCACGGCGAAGCCGTGGTTGTGCGCGGTGACCTCCACCTTGCCGGTGGCGCGGTCCTGCACCGGCTGGTTGATGCCGCGGTGGCCGTACTTGAGCTTGTAGGTGCCGAAGCCGAGGGCCCGGCCGAGCAGCTGGTTGCCGAAGCAGATGCCGAAGAGCGGGGTGCCGCGCTCCAGCACCGCCTGGATGACGGTGAGGTCGGCGGTGGCCGGGTCGCCGGGGCCGTTGGAGAGGAAGACCCCGTCCGGGGCGACCGCGTAGACCTCCTCGGCGGTGGCGGTGGCGGGCAGGACGTGCACCTCGATGCCGCGCTCGGCCATCCGGTGCGGGGTCATGCCCTTGATGCCGAGGTCGAGGGCGGCGACGGTGAAGCGCTTGGGGCCGATGGCGGGGACCACGTACGTCTGACCGGTGGCGACCTCGGCGGACAGGTCGGCGCCGGTCATCTCGGGGGCCTGGCGGACCCGGGCCAGCAGGGCGGCGTCGTCGGCCGGGCCGGCAGCAGGGCCGCCGAGCGCGGGGCCGGAGAAGATGCCGACCCGCATGGCACCGCGTTCGCGCAGGTGGCGGGTGAGGGCGCGGGTGTCGATGCCGCTGATGCCGACCACGCCCTGGGCGGTGAGTTCGTCGTCGAGGGTGCGCCGGGAGCGCCAGTTGGACGGGACGCGGGCGGGGTCGCGCACCACGTAGCCGGCCACCCAGATGCGGCCGGACTCGGCGTCCTCGTCGTTGACGCCGGTGTTGCCGACGTGCGGGGCGGTCATCACGACCACCTGGCGGTGGTACGAGGGGTCGGTCAGCGTCTCCTGGTAGCCGGTCATACCGGTGGAGAAGACCGCCTCGCCGAAGGTCTCCCCCCGCTTGCCGTAGGCGCGGCCGCGGAAGGTGCGGCCATCCTCCAGGACGAGTACGGCGGGCTCGGTGGCCGCGCGGGTGGAGGTCGTCATCGTGCGCCTTCCTTGTTGTGCTGGGCGGGGTGCTGGGCCGGTTGCTGGGCCGGGTGCTGGGCGGTGCGCCCGGCGTCGAGCGCTGCGGCGGGGCGGGGTGCGGCCTCGTCGCCGCCCGGTTCTGTGCCGGTGTCGGTGCCGGTGCCGGTATCGGTATCGGTATCGGTGTCGGTGTCGGTGAAGACCACCGCCCGCTCGCCGCTGAGGGCGTTGATCCGCTCGACCCAGGCGGGGTGCTCGGCGGCGTGGTCGGAGCGGAAACCGGAGTCGATCAGGGTGTGCCCGTGCTCCCAGGTCACCACGAGCAGTCCGCCCTCGGTGAGCACCTTCCCCGCGATGGCCTTGTCGAGCCGGGCACCGCGCAGCGCGGCGGCGGGCACGAAGAAGCCGGGGGCGCCGGTGCGGTCCACGTCCAGGCCGTCCTCGGTCAGGGTGAGGCGGACCTTGCTGCGTACGCCCAGGCCGTGGGCGACGATCCGGTCGAGCCACTGACCGGCGGTGGTGCTGCCGTGGTAGCGGCCCTCGAACTCCAGCAGCGCAGGGCCGGTCTCCTCGGGGCCCTGCGGCAGTGCGGGCAGGCCGCCCTGGAGGGTGCGGCGCCACTGCCAGCCCTGCCGCATCAGCCAGTAGACGAGGGCGACGACCAGCGCGAGACCGACGATCCAGCCGATCCGGTCGGTCAGGTCGGTGACTTTGGCGGAGTGCTTCTCCGCGGCCTGCAGGGTGACCGCAGGCAAGAGGTTCGAAGGTGTCACTGGAGCTTCCCGTCCATGACCGTCCCGTGGCCCCGCAGGAAGGTGGCGAACACCCGGCCCGGCAGCTCGCGGCCCGCGTAGGGGGTGTTGCGGCTGCGGGAGGCGAAGCCCGCGGGATTGACCGTTCCACGGTATGCGGGATCGAGCAGCACGAGGTTGGCGGGTTCGCCCACCGCGACCGGGCGGCCGTGGCCGCCGAGCCGGCCGATGGCCGCGGGCCGGGACGACATCCGGTCCGCGACGCCCGCCCAGTCCAGCAGCCCGGTGTCGACCATGGTGTGCTGCACCACCGACAGGGCGGTCTCCAGGCCGACCATGCCCATGGCGGCGGCGGCCCACTCGCAGTCCTTGTCCTCGTGCGGGTGCGGGGCGTGGTCGGTCGCGACGCAGTCGATGGTGCCGTCGGCGAGCGCCTCGCGCAGCGCCACCACGTCGGCCTCGGTGCGCAGCGGCGGGTTGACCTTGTAGACCGGGTCGAAGGAGCGCACCAGTTCGTCGGTGAGCAGCAGGTGGTGCGGGGTGACCTCGGCGGTGACGTCCCAGCCCTTGGACTTGGCCCAGCGGACGATCTCCACCGAGCCGGCCGTGGACAGGTGGCAGATGTGCACCCGGGAGCCGACGTGCGCCGCCAGCAGGACGTCGCGGGCGATGACGGACTCCTCGGCGACCGCGGGCCAGCCGGTCAGGCCCAGCTCGCCGGAGACGACGCCCTCGTTCATCTGGGCGCCCTCGGTGAGCCGCGGTTCCTGGGCGTGCTGGGCGACGACCCCGCCGAACGCCTTCACGTACTCCAGGGCGCGGCGCATGATCACCGCGTCGTCCACGCACTTGCCGTCGTCGGAGAAGACCCGCACCTGGGCCGCGGAGTCGGCCATGGCGCCCAGTTCGGCGAGCTGCTTGCCGCCGAGGCCCACGGTGACCGCGCCGACCGGCTGCACGTCGCAGTAGCCGGACTCCTTGCCGAGCCGCCACACCTGCTCGACCACGCCGGCGGTGTCGGCGACCGGGAAGGTGTTGGCCATGGCGTGCACCGCGGTGTAGCCGCCGACGGCGGCGGCGCGGGTGCCGGTCAGCACCGTCTCGGAGTCCTCCCGGCCGGGCTCGCGCAGGTGGGTGTGGAGGTCGACCAGGCCGGGCAGCAGCACCATCTCGCCGCCGGCCTCGACGGTGGTGGTGACGCCCTCGCCGGACAGGCCGGTGCCGATCGCGGCGATGGTCTCGCCGTCGATCAGCACGTCCCGGGGCCCGCCGCCGAGGATTTTCGCACCGCGGATCAGGATCTTGCTCATCGTTACTTGCTCTCCTCGGTGCGGGCGGGCTCGGTACGGGCGGGCTCGGGTGCGGTGGAGATGGCGGGTTCCGAGCCGCCGAGCAGCAGGTAGAGCACCGCCATCCGGGTACTGACGCCGTTGGCGACCTGCTCGACGGCGGTGCAGCGCGGCGAGTCGGCGACCTCGGCGGTGATCTCCATGCCGCGGTTCATCGGCCCGGGGTGCATCACGATGGCGTGCTCGGGCAGCGCGGCCATCCGGCTGCCGTCCAGGCCGTAGCGGCGGGCGTACTCGCGCTCGGTGGGGAAGAAGGCGGCGTTCATCCGCTCCCGCTGGACCCGCAGCATCATCACCGCGTCGGACTTGGCGAGCACCGTGTCCAGGTCGTAGGAGACCTCGCACGGCCACTGCTCGATGCCGATGGGCAGCAAGGTGGGGGGCGCGACCAGGGTGACCTGGGCGCCGAGCGTGGTGAGCAGCGCCACGTTGGAGCGGGCCACCCGGCTGTGCAGCACGTCGCCGACGATGGTGATCCGGCGGCCGTCGAGGTCCTTGCCGACGCCGGACAGGTGGCGGCGCATGGTGAAGGCGTCGAGCAGCGCCTGGGTGGGGTGTTCATGGGTGCCGTCGCCTGCGTTGACCACCGAGGCCCTGATCCAGCCGGAGGTGGCCAGCCGGTGCGGGGCGCCGGAGGAGAAGTGGCGGATGACCACCGCGTCGGCGCCCATCGCCTCCAAGGTGAGCGCGGTGTCCTTCAGGGACTCGCCCTTGGAGACCGAGGAGCCCTTGGCGGAGAAGTTGATGACGTCGGCGGACAGGCGCTTGGCGGCGGCCTCGAAGGAGATCCGGGTCCGGGTGGAGTCCTCGAAGAAGAGGTTCACCACGGTCCGGCCGCGCAGGGTGGGCAGTTTCTTGATCGGCCGGTCGGCGACGCGGGCCATCTCCTCGGCGGTGTCGAGTACGAGGAGGGCGTCGTCGCGGGTGAGGTCGGCGGCCGAGATCAGATGGCGCTTCACAGGGTGCTCCGGGGGTGCTGGGCGGGCCGTGGGGTGCGGGCGGAGGGCGGAAGGAGGGCACGCGGAACCGCCGGGCCCCGGTACGGGGGCCGGCGGTGGTGCGCTACAGGTCCGCCGGCCCTCCCGCGGGCGAGGACGCGTCCTGGGGCCGGCTCTTCTGGCCGAGCAGCACGCTGTCCCGGCCGTCCTCCTCGGTGAGCTGGACCCGGACGGTCTCGCGCACCGACGTGGGCAGGTTCTTGCCCACGTAGTCGGCCCTGATCGGCAGCTCGCGGTGGCCGCGGTCGACCAGGACGGCGAGCTGTACGGCACGGGGGCGGCCGATGTCGTTGAGGGCGTCGAGGGCGGCGCGGATGGTGCGGCCGGAGAAGAGCACGTCGTCGACGAGGACGACCAGCCGGCCGTCGATGCCCTCGCCGGGGATCTCGGTGCGGGCCAGCGCGCGCGGCGGGTGGAGCCGCAGGTCGTCGCGGTACATCGTGATGTCGAGCGAGCCGACGTCGGTGGCCCGGCCGGTGATCCCGGCGAGCTTGGCGGCGAGCCGGCGGGCGAGGAAGACTCCACGGGTGGGGATGCCCAGCAGCACCACGTCGTCGGCGCCCTTGGCGCGTTCGACGATCTCGTGGGCGATGCGGGTCAGCACCCGGGCGATGTCGGGGGCTTCGAGCACCGGGCGGGCGGCTGCGGGGACGGCACCGTGCTCGGCGTGGTCACTCCGGTCACTGAGGTCACCGGGGCCGCTGTGGCCCTCGCGGACCGTGCGCTCGTCGTGCTCGTCGCTGATGCGGTCCTGGATGCTGCGGTCGCCGTTACGGTCCTTGCTGCGGTCTTCGACCATGGGTCGGGGACCTCCTTCCCCGCCTCACAGGACGGGCATTAAAGGACGTCAGGGGTACCCCGCAACCGTATCAGGTGGGGACGGCTCGGGGCGGAGCGGCCCTGGTCAGAGACCAGTCGGACCCTTCCGGCTTGACGAGCCCGGATTACGCTGCGTAACCTCACAGTGAGTCACCGAGTTTCCGTCCGGGGAGCCATATGTCCAGCGATTACGCCAAGCAGCTCGGAGCCAAGCTCCGCGCCATCCGCACGCAGCAGGGACTGTCTCTGCACGGTGTCGAGGAGAAGTCCCAGGGCCGCTGGAAGGCAGTGGTCGTGGGCTCCTACGAGCGCGGGGACCGCGCCGTGACCGTGCAGCGCCTCGCCGAGCTCGCCGATTTCTACGGCGTGCCGGTCCAGGAGCTGCTGCCGGGCACCACCCCCGGCGGCGCCGCGGAACCGCCGCCGAAGCTGGTGCTCGACCTGGAGCGCCTCTCCCAGGTCCCGCCGGAGAAGGCCGGTCCGCTGCAGCGGTACGCGGCCACCATCCAGAGCCAGCGCGGTGACTACAACGGCAAGGTGCTCTCGATCCGCCAGGACGACCTGCGCACCCTCGCGGTGATCTACGACCAGTCGCCCTCGGTCCTCACCGAGCACCTGATCGCCTGGGGCGTCCTGGACGCGGACGCCCGCCGTGCGGTCCAGCCCGAAGAGGCGTGAGTCCGCGCTTCGCCCGATAACTGCAGAAACGTCCCGCCGCCCGGGGCGGCCCCCTTTCGGGGCCGTCCCGGGCGGCGGCTTTCTGAGCCGCCGGCCCTGCGGGTGCCCTGCCGGTGCTCCGTCGGTGCTTCTGCCGGTGCTCCGTCGGCGCCCTGCGGGCCTCCTACCGGACCGGCGCGGGGGCGTAACCGGCCGGCCGGGTGGTGAAGGTGCCGCGGCCCCGGGTGCGGCTGCGCAGCCGGGTCGCGTAGCCGAAGAGCTCGGCCAGCGGCACGGTCGCGGTGATCACCGCGACCCCGCCCCGCACCGTCGAGCCGGAGACCCGGCCGCGCCGGGCCGCCAGATCGCCCAGGACGCCGCCTGCGGCGTCCTGGGGCACGGTGACCGTCACCTCGGCCACCGGTTCCAGCAGGGCCATGGCACTCGCCCTGAGGGCCTCCCGCAGCGCGAGGCGGCCCGCGGTGCGGAACGCCGTCTCCGAGGAGTCCTTCGGGTGGGTGGCCCCGTCGGTCAGCGTGACCCGCACCCCGGTCACCGGGTGCCCGCCCAGCGGCCCCTCGACCAGCGCGTCCCGGCAGCCCGACTCGACCGCCCGCACGTAACTGCGCGGCACCTTGCCACCGGTCACGGCGGACCGGAAGACGAAGCCGGCCGCCGGGTCCAGCGGCTCCACGTCGAGGACGACATGGGCGTACTGGCCGGCGCCGCCGTCCTGCTTGACGTGCCGGTGGAGCAGCCCGCTGACGCCGCGGGCGACCGTCTCCCGGTAGGCCACCCGCGGCCGGCCGACGCTCACGGCCAGCCCGTGGTCGCGGCGGATCCTCTCCACCGCGACCTCCAGATGCAGCTCGCCCATGCCGGACAGCACGGTCTGCCCCGTGCCGCCGTCCCCGCCGTCGGTCCGCACCACCAGCGAGGGGTCCTCCTCCACCATCCGGGCCAGCGCCGTCGCCAGTCTGCCGGTGTCGGAGTTCCGGGCCGCCTCGACCGCCACCGAGACCACCGGTTCTGCCGTGCCCGGCGGTTCCAGTACCAGCGGCTGGTCCGGAGCGCAGAGGGTGGCACCGGCGCGGGCCGCCTTCACCCCGGCGACCGCAACGATGTCCCCGGCCACCGCGACGTCGAGTTCGGTGTGCCGGTCCGCCTGCACCCGCAGGATGCGCCCGATCCGCTCGGTGCGCCGTGCGCCGGCGTCGAACACCGTGTCCCCCTTCCGCAGCGTCCCCGAGTACACCCGAAGACTCGTCAGCCGCCCGGTGGCGGTCGCGGTCACCTTGAACACCAGCCCCGCGAAGGGCGCTCGCGGGTCGGCGGCCCGCTCCCGCACCTCGCCGTCGAACATGCCGCGGACCGCCGGCACGTCCAGCGGCGACGGCAGGTAGGCCACGGCCGCGTCCAGCAGCGGCTCGATGCCGCGGTTGCGGTACGCCGATCCGCAGAGCACCACCACGGCTTCGCCGGTACGGGTCAGGTCGCGCAGCGCCGCGGCCAGCGTCCCGGCGGACAGCGAACCCTGGGCGCAGAACTCCTCCAGCGCCGCCGGGTGGAGTTCGGCGACCGCCTCCGTCAGCAGCCGGCGGCGCCGGTGTGCCCGCGCCAGCAGCGCGTCGGGCACCGGGCCCTCGGCAACGGCCGCGTCGCCGTCGCCGTCGGCCCAGACCAGCGACCGCAGGCGCACCAGGTCCACCACACCGGTGAAGCCGCCCTCGCGTCCGATCGGCAACTGGACCGCCAGCGGCGCCGGGTGGAGCCGCCGCCGGATCGACTCGACGGCCGCGTCGAAGTCGGCGCCGGCCCGGTCCAGCTTGTTGACGAAGGCGATCCGCGGCACCCCGTGCCGTTCCGCCTGCCGCCATACCGACTCGCTCTGCGGTTCTACGCCCGCGACGGCGTCGAAGACCGTGATCGCACCGTCCAGCACCCGCAGCGAGCGCTCCACCTCGTCGGCGAAGTCGACGTGCCCTGGGGTGTCGATCAGGTTGATCCGGTGGCCGTCCCAGTCGCAGCCGACGGCGGCGGCGAAGATGGTGATGCCGCGGTCGCGCTCCTGGGAGTCGAAGTCGGTGACGGTCGTCCCGTCGTGCACCTCGCCGCGCTTGTACGTGGCGCCGGTGACGTAGAGGATCCGTTCGGTGAGGGTGGTCTTGCCGGCGTCCACATGGGCGAGGATGCCCAGGTTGCGGACGGCGGAGGCGGTGGGGAGAGAGAGGTTGCCGCGCACGGCCCTGGCCTTTCAGGTGATCCTGGAAGAGCGGGAGGAGGGCGCGCGATTCCCGTGCCGGACCGCCGGGAAGCAGGCGGAGGTACGGCCCCTGGGCGTCGTGGCGTCAGACGGGCAGGGGGCGGACGGTCGTCACGGGGTCCGGGGCCGGCCGCGCAGCCGGCGCCGGGCGGACGAAGACACCAGGATCACCTTGTGCCGTGACGGGGGGACAGCGGCAGCGGTGCGGTGGCGCATGACCGGTCTCCCCCTCGCTCGTCAGGCGCGCCCCGCGAAGCGGCGGGTGGCGCGCGTTGTCGTGACGAGCGTAGGGAAGGCACCGGGCCACAGCACCTGGTTTTCCGTTCAGCGCGTGTAGAGCCGGGAGACGACCTCCGGCAGCAGCCGTTCGGTCAGGCGGGGCGGGAGCGCCTGCAGGACGGCCAGGACGGGGGCCATCCGCTCCGGGAGCGCGCCGTCCGGGGCGACGCCCGCCACTTCCAGGGCCAGGGCCACCTCGGCGGGCCCGAGGGTGTCGGGGTCCAGGGCGGCGGCGAGTTCCACGATCCCGGGGTCCGCCGCGGCCGGGCCGAGGGCACGGGCCCGGACGGTGGCCGCGGCGAGTTCGCCGAGGAGTCCCGCGATCCGTTCCGGGGTGGCCACCGCGGCGGTGACGGTGAGATGGAGATTGGCCGGGGACTCCCCGAAAGCGGGCTGCGGCTGGAGGTACCAGCCGCGCAGCCGCATCTCGTCGGCGACCACGAAGGGGTCGAGCCCGGGGTCGTCCGAGGCGACCGCGACGAGCGAGGCGTCCGGTTCGCCGAGGACCCGCAGACCGTCGATCCGGCCGATGCCTTCGATCAGCTGACGGGTCGCCAGATGGACCCGCCGGGCGAGTTCGGTGTAGCCCACGGCGCCGACCCGCTGCAGCACCGCCCACGCCGCGGCCAGCGGCCCTGCCGGCTTGGTGCCCTGAAGGGTCGCGTTGACCACCGGGTAGCCGGGCCAGGAGGCGTGGGCGAACCAGCCGTGCCGGCGCAGCTCCGCGTCCCGGAAGAGCAGCACCGACGCGCCTTTGGGCGTGTAGCCGTACTTGTGCAGGTCGACGGAGAGCGAGGTCACTCCGGGCACCGCCAGGTCGAACGGCGGCGGTTGCGGGATTCCGGCGGCCAGCCGCCGGTGCCCGAGGTACCAGCCGCCGATGCAGGCGTCCACATGACAGAGCACACCGCGTCCGGCCGCCGCGGCGGCCACCTCGGTCACCGGGTCGACGACCCCGTGGGCGTAGGACGGAGCGGAGACCACCACCAGCGCCGTACGGTCGGTGAGCGCCGCCGTCATGTCTGCCGCGGCCGGACGGAAGGTGCGCGGGTCCACCGGTACGGAGACCACGCGCAGGCCGAAGAGCCGGGCCGCTTTGTGGAAGGCGGCGTGTGCGGTGACCGGCAGCACGATCTCCGGCGCGGTCACCCCGCGCACGCGCTCGGCGTACTCCCTGGCGGTCAGTACGGCCAGCAGGCAGCTCTCCGTGCCGCCGCTGGTGAAGGTGCCGGCCGTCGCCCGCGTGCCGCCGAGCAGTGCCGCGGCCTGTCCCACCACGTCGTTCTCCAGCGTGACCACGCTCGGGAAGACGGTCATGTCCAGGCCGTTGACGCCGGCGAAGACCGCCTGGGCGCGGGTGGCCAGCTCATCGAGACCGGCCAGCCCGGAGTCGTAGACATAGGCCATGGTCCGGCCGCCGTGCACCGGCAGGTCGGCGGCCCGCAGCGCGCCGAGCCGGGCCAGGAGGATGTCGTCGTACGGGGCGGAGAGGTGTTCCTGCGGCATGGGCCGGAATCTAGGCCAGCGACAGCGACACACACCAGGCCCGAAGCAGAATATTGTTCATCTTCTGCTGTCGGGCCTGGTCAGGGCGGTATCGGCTACCGCTTGAGGGTCGGCTTCAACTCCAGCAGCCGGCCCAGCAGTCCGTTGACGAACGACGGCGAGTCGTCGGTGGAGAACTCCTTGGCGAGCTGAACCGCCTCGTCCACCACGACCGCGTCCGGGACGTCGTCCTCCCAGAGCAGCTCGTAGGTGCCCAGGCGCAGCACGCTGCGGTCCACCACCGGCATCCGGTCCAGCGTCCAGCCGACCGCGTAGCCGGAGAGCAGCTCGTCGATCCGCCGGGCGTGTGCCTCGTACCCCTCGACCAGCTGCGTGGTGTACTCGGTGACCGGCGGCTGCCGGTCGTCGGTCCGGGCGAGCCGGATCCAGTCCGCCATGACGGACGTGGGGGCTGCACCCCGCTGTTCCGCCTCGAACATGATCTGGAAAGCGCGCGTGCGGGCCTTGTTCCGGGCAGCCACGGTTAGCTGTTCACCCGGCCGAGGTAGTCGCCGGTACGCGTGTCGACCTTGACCTTTTCGCCGGTGGTGATGAAGAGCGGGACGCCGATCTCGTAGCCGGTCTCCAGCCGGGCCGGCTTGGAGCCGCCGGTGGAGCGGTCGCCCTGCACACCCGGCTCGGTGTACTCGATGACGAGTTCGACGGAGGCGGGGAGCTCGATGTACAGCGGGGAGCCTTCGTACATCGCGACGACGGCCTCGAACCCCTCCAGCAGGTAGTTGGCGGCGTCGCCGACCACCTCGGGGCTGACGTTGATCTGGTCGTACGTCTCGGTGTCCATGAAGACGAAGTCGGCGCCGTCCTTGTAGGAGAACTGCATGCCGCGCTTGTCGACGTTGGCCGTCTCCACCTTCAGCCCCGCGTTGAAGGTCTTGTCGACGACCTTCCCGGAGAGCACGTGCTTCAGCTTGGTGCGCACGAAGGCGGGGCCCTTGCCGGGCTTGACGTGCTGGAATTCGACCACGGTCCAGAGCTGGCCGCCGTCGAGCTTGAGCACGAGGCCGTTCTTGAGGTCGTTCGTGGTGGCCACGGTTGCGGAATCTCCTGAAAGTGCTGCTTCGGGACCAGGGATTCCCGCACCCGCTGCTACAGGGCGAGCAGTTCCTTGGTCGTGATGGTGAGTAGTTCGGGTCCGCCGTCCGCCGGGGGGCGTACGACGAGCGTGTCGTCGATGCGAACCCCGCCGCGGCCCGGAAGGTGGACTCCCGGTTCGACGGTGACCGGCACGCAAGCGTCCAGTTTACCCATGGCCGCAGGTGACAACCGAGGGTCCTCGTCGATTTCCAGGCCCACGCCATGGCCGGTCCAGGGGGCGAGGCCCTCGGTGTGGCCGGCCGCGATGAGCGGCTGCCGGGTGGCCCGGTCGACGTCGCGGCAGGCCACACCGGGTGCGAGGGCCTCGCGGCCGGCCCGCTGGGCGTCGAAGACCAGCTCGTAGAGCTCGATCTGCCAGGAGGCGGGAGCGGTGCCGATCACGAAGGTCCGGCCGACCTCGCAGCGGTAGCCCCGGTAGCGGGCGCCGAGGCGGACGGTGAGGAAGTCGCCCTCCTCCACCCGGCGGTCGGTGGGCAGGTGGCGGGCCATGCCGGAGTGCGGGCCGGTGCCGACGGAGGTGGGGAAGGCGGGGCCTTCCGCGCCGTGGTCGACCAGCCGGCGCTCCAGCTCCAGGGCGAGGTGGCGTTCGGTCCGGCCGACCAGGATGGACTCCAGCAGTTCGCCCAGGGCCTGGTCGGCGATCTCGGCTGCTATCCGCAGCGCGGCGATCTCGTGCTCGTCCTTGACCAGGCGCAGGTGCTCGACGGCTCCCGCGAGGTCGGTGAGCGCGATGCCCTCGGTGACCGTGCGCAGTGCGCGGTGGCGGGTGACGGTGAGGTGGTGCTCCTCGACCGCGAGGGAGTCGGCGCGCTGCTCGCGGGCGAGTTCGGCGGCGGCCACCGCGGCGTCGCCGTCCGGGCTCGGCAGGACGACCGAGCGCAGGTCGTCCGGCGGCTGACCCTGCTCGGGGTCGTCGTCCGGCGGCGGACGCAGGTGGACCAGGGTGTCCTCCGGGCCCGGGCCGACCAGCAGCGCGGCGCCCTGCGGGGCACAGCCCGTGAGGTAGCGGACGTTGGCGGCGCCGGTCACCAGGGCAGCGGTGACCCCGGTGGCCGCGCACCGGTCGCGCAGCCGGGCCCTGCGGGTCGTATGCACGTCGGCCATGGCCCGAGCGTAAGGCTTGAGCCGCGGCGGGACGCGGCGTTGTACGCCTGACCGGGGTACCCCGCGCCACCGGGGCGGGCGGCGGCGTGCGGCTGCGTACGGCGGCCTGCGGCGGCGTGCGGAAAGGATTCGGCTACCAGGGCGGCGGAGTCTGCGCGGCCCGGGCCACCACGCGGTCCAGCGCGGCGGCGGCCGACGGGATGTCGAGCTGGGAGTTGTCGATGATGGGGAGCCCGGAGCCGTACCAGCCGGCCATGCGGCCGTGGATGCGGGCCACCTCCTCGTCGGAGAGGCGGCGGTTGCCGGTGCGTTCTGCGTTGCGGGTGAGGACCACGTCGAGGCCGGGGAGGAGGACCACCGGGAGCAGGCCGGGGCCCACATGCCGCTGCCAGCCGCCGAGGCCGACCGCGGGCCGGTCCGGGAAGACCGCGTCGTCGATGATGCAGGAGACCCCGTTGGCCAGGAAGTTCCGCGCGGCGAAGCCGCAGGTCCGCCGGGCCAGCCGGTACTGGGCCTCGGAGTGCTCGTTCCAGCCCGCCTGCGGATCGGCGAACCCCGAGCGCACCCACTCGCGTACGTCGTCCAGGCTGATGTGCGCGGTCGGCGCGCCCCGGTGCTCCGCCCAGTGCCGCGCGACCGTGGTCTTGCCCGCACCGGCCGCGCCGATCAGCAGCACCGCTATCGGCCCCTGCGCCGCGCCGGGGAGCGAGCCGCCGGTGTGCGGGGCGGGCACCTGTACGGGCGCGGGCGCGGAGAGCGGGAAGTGCCCGGTGGTGCTGCCGCCCTGCCCTGGCCGTGGGGTGGGGCCACCGGGTTGCGGCGCCCCCACAGCGTGCTGCATCTCGCCCCACTCCATCCCGTACCGGGGGTTCCGCGAACCCCTGCCGACCGCTGACGTCCGCCGCCGACTCCTGTCGGCGGCTTGCCGACGGCTTGTCAGCGGCTTACCGGCGGCGTGCCGACCCGCTCATGACCGGCGGGTAACGCCGCTCGACACCGAACGGTACATGCCCGGGGCGGTCGTTGTGTGAACGCCCGGGCACCACCGCGGGTGCCCGGGCGGGACACGTCGCCCCGCCGGGCGCCCGTGGCTACGCGGGCAGCTCTTCGGCGAGTGCCCTCAGGGCCAGCCGGTAGGAGCCGATGCCGAAACCGGCGACGGTGCCGGAGGCGACCGCGGCCACCACCGAGGTGTGCCGGAACTCCTCACGGGCGTACGGGTTGGAGATGTGCACCTCGATCAGCGGCGCGGTGCGCTGGGCGGCCGCGTCCCGCATCGCGTACGAGTAGTGCGTGAAGGCGCCGGGGTTGAGCACCACCGGGATGCGCCCGTCGGCGGCCTCGTGCAGCCAGCGGATCAGCTCGCCCTCGTCGTTGGTCTCGCGGACCTCGACGTCGAAGCCGAGTTCCGCCCCGGTCTTGCCGCACTCCGCGACCAGCCCGGCGTACGAGGTGGCACCGTAGACGTCCGGCTCGCG
Source organism: Streptomyces sp. NBC_01476 (assembly GCF_036227265.1). Classification (NCBI taxonomy): domain Bacteria; kingdom Bacillati; phylum Actinomycetota; class Actinomycetes; order Kitasatosporales; family Streptomycetaceae; genus Streptomyces; species Streptomyces sp. NBC_01476. The sequence continues at coordinate 1,312,496 of NZ_CP109446.1, forward strand.
GGAGCCGAGGCGGCCGAGGTTGGGGCCGTTGAGCACCAGGACCGGGCGGCTCACGCGGACACCTCCCCATAGGCGGCCAGCAGCACCGCGGGGTCGGGTCCCTCCAGCACCGTCGGCTTGGCGAGGGCGTCGAGCACGATGAAGCGCAGCCGGTCGCCACGGGACTTCTTGTCCAGCTTCATGTTCTCCACCAGCTTGGGCCACTGGTCGCCGCGGTAGCTCAGCGGCAGCCCGACCGACTCCAGCACCGTGCGGTGCCGGTCGGCGGTGGCGTCGTCCAGCCGGCCCGCCAGCCGGCCGAGTTCGGCGGCGAAGACCATGCCGACCGAGACCGCCGCGCCGTGCCGCCAGTTGTAGCGCTCGTTGCGCTCGATGGCGTGCGCGAGGGTGTGGCCGTAGTTGAGGATCTCCCGGAGCCCGGACTCCTTGAGGTCGGCGGAGACCACCTCGGCCTTGACCCGGATGGCGCGCTCCAGGAGTTCCGCGGTGTGCGGGCCGTGCGGGTCGCGGGCGCCGGCCGGGTCGGACTCGATCAGGTCGAGGATGACCGGGTCGGCGATGAAGCCGGCCTTGATGACCTCGGCGAGACCGCTGATGTAGTCGTTGGCCGGCAGCGAGTCGAGGGCGGCGAGGTCACAGAGCACCCCGGTGGGCGGGTGGAAGGCGCCGACCAGGTTCTTGCCCTCTGCGGTGTTGATGCCGGTCTTGCCGCCGACCGCCGCGTCCACCATGCCGAGCACGGTGGTGGGGACCGCGATCCAGCGCACCCCGCGCAGCCAGCTGGCGGCGACGAAGCCGGCCAGGTCGGTGGTGGAGCCGCCGCCGACGCCGACCACGACGTCGGTGCGGGTGAAGCCGGTCTGGCCGAGCGCCTTCCAGCAGTAGGCGGCGACCTCGGCGGTCTTGGCCTCTTCCGCGTTGGGCAGCTGGATGGCGATGGCCTGGTAGCCCTGCTCGGCCAGGTCCTCACGGATCGCCTCGCCGGTGCCGGCCAGCGCCTCGGGGTGGAGCACGGCCACCCGCATCGCCTTCGGACCGATCAGTCCTGGCAGTTCACCCAGGAGCTGGTGGCCGATGAGGACGTCGTACGCTTCGGTGCCCGCGCTGCCGCCGACCTCGATCCGCAGCGGCGGCGCTGCCTGGGGGTTGGTGCTCATGCGTCCTTCAGTTGGAGTGCGTCGAGGACGGCGGCGGCCACGTCCTCGGGGGTGCGGTCGTCGGTGCTGACGACGGCCCGGGCGACCTCGGTGTAGAGCGGGCGGCGCTGCTCCATCAGCTCGCGCCAGCGCTGCCGGGGGTTGACGGCGAGCAGCGGGCGGGGCGCGTCCAGGCCGACCCGGCGGACGGCGTCGTGCAGGCCGACGTCGAGGAAGACCACCGGCACACCGGCCAGCAGCGCCCGGGTGCCCTCGTCCAGGACGGCGCCGCCGCCGAGCGAGAGCACGCCGTCGTGACCGGCCAGCGCGTCGCGGACGGCGGTACGTTCCAGCTCGCGGAAGTGGGGTTCGCCCTCGTCGAAGAAGATCTCCGGGATCGGCTTGCCCGCCGCCTCCTCGATGTCGGCGTCGGTGTCGCGGTAGGTCAGGCCGAGGCGTCCGGCCAGCACCCTCCCGACGGTGGTCTTGCCGGCGCCGGGGGGGCCGACCAGGACGACGGCGGGCGGTCCGCCCGCGGCGGCGGTCACCGGATGGCCAGGTGGTCGAGGAAGTCCCGCACGCTGCGGCGGGTCTGGGCCACCGAGTCGCCGCCGAACTTCTCGGCGACCGCGTCGGCGAGCACCAGGGCGACCATCGCCTCGGCGACGATGCCGGCCGCGGGGACAGCGCACACGTCGGAGCGCTGGTGGTGGGCCTGGGCGGCCTCGCCGGTGGTGACGTCGATGGTGGCGAGTGCGCGCGGCACCGTCGCGATGGGCTTCATCGCGGCGCGCACCCGCAGCACCTCGCCGGTGCTGATGCCGCCTTCGGTGCCGCCGGAGTGGCCGGTCGAGCGGCGGACCCCGTCGGCGGTGGGCACGATCTCGTCGTGGGCCTGTGAGCCCGGCACCCTGGCCAGGTCGAAGCCGTCACCGACCTCGACGCCCTTGATGGCCTGGATGCCCATCAGGGCGCCGGCCAGGCGGGCGTCGAGCCGCCGGTCCCAGTGCACGTGCGAGCCGAGGCCGACCGGCACCCCGTAGGCCAGCACCTCGACCACACCGCCGAGGGTGTCGCCGTCCTTGTGGGCCTGGTCGATCTCGGCGACCATCGCCTTGCTCGTGTCGGCGTCCAGGCAGCGCACCGGGTCGGCGTCCAGCCGGTCCTGGTCGGCGGGCACCGGCACGACACCGTAGGGCGCCCGGGCCGTGGCGAGTTCCACCACGTGGGAGACGATCTCGATGCCCGCGGTCTCCTTGAGGTAGGAGCGGGCGACGGCGCCGAGCGCGACCCGGGCCGCGGTCTCACGGGCGCTGGCCCGCTCCAGCACCGGACGGGCCTCGTCCAGGTCGTACTTCTGCATGCCCGCCAGGTCGGCGTGGCCGGGGCGCGGCCGGGTCAGGGGCGCGTTGCGGGCGAGTCCGGCGAGGATCTCCGGGTCCACCGGGTCGGCCGCCATGACCTGTTCCCACTTGGGCCACTCGGTGTTGCCGACCATGATGGCGACCGGGCTGCCCATGGTGAGGCCGTGCCGCACTCCGCCGAGGAAGGTCACCTCGTCGCGCTCGAACTTCATCCGGGCGCCGCGGCCGTAACCGAGCCGCCGCCGGGCCAGCGCGTCCGCCACCATGTCCGTGGTGACGGGGATGCCGGAGGGCAGACCCTCCAGCGTCGCGACGAGTGCGGGGCCGTGCGACTCCCCCGCGGTCAGCCAGCGCAACCTGCTCAACGGTGCTCCCTCGACTCGGCCCCGGGTTCCGTCCGCTCCCGTGTGGCGTCCCGGTGCTCCCCCGATCCTCCCACGCCGCCCGCCCGGGCCCGGACGCCCGTCCAGCAGACGGACCGCGGCGCCCGCTACGCCCGCGGGCCGTGCCCGGCGGCCCCGGCCCCGCCGGCCGCCACGCGCGCCTCGCCCGCGGCGCGCATGGCGGCCAGCGGGGCCGGGGCGCGGCCGGTGTGCTGTTCGACCTGGAGGACGGCCTGGTGGACCAGGAGGTCGAGGCCGCCGATGACGGCGCCGCCGCGGGCCGACCAGGCGGCGGCCAGGGCGGTCGGCCAGGGGTCGTAGAGCACGTCGAAGAGGGCGCCGGGCCGGGGCGGTACGGCGGCGGCCAGGTGGTCGGCCGCGCCGGCCGGGGTGGTGGCGATCACCAGGGGCTCGGTGAGCGCCGCGGCGGCGCCGGCCCAGTCGGCGGTGCGGACCTCGACACCCAGCCGCTCGCCCCACTGGCGCATCTCGGCGGCGCGGGCCGGGCCGCGGACATAGGCGGTCACCTCGCCGGTGCACACCCGGGCGAGGGCGGCCAGCGCGGAGGAGGCGGTGGCGCCGGCGCCGAGGACGGCGGCGGACGGCACCGAGGTGACACCGCGTTCGCGCAGGGCGGCGAGCATCCCGGGGATGTCGGTGTTGTCGCCCCGGCGGCGGCCGTCGGCACCGAACACCACGGTGTTGACGGCTTCCACGCCGGCCGCGGTGTCGCTGATCTCGTCCAGCAGCGGGATGACGGCCCGCTTCAGCGGCATGGTGAGCGACAGCCCGGCCCACTCGGCCGGGTCGAGCTTGTCCATGAAGCCGGGCAGCGCGGCCTCGTCCACCTCGAACCGGTCGTACCGCCACCCGTCGAGCCCCAGGGCTGCGTAGGCGGCGCGGTGCAGCACCGGGGACAGGGAGTGCGCGATGGGTGACCCGAGCACGGCGGCGCGACGGGCTGCCGTCATCCGCCGTGCGCCTTCTGGTAGGCGTTGAAGTCCGCCACGTTCTTCTGGTGCTCCGCGTAGCTGGCGGTGAACCGGGTGTCGCCGGGCTTGACGGTGACGAAGTAGAGCCAATCGCCGTCGGCCGGGTTCATGGCCGCCTGGATCGCCGCGTGGCCGGGGTTGTCGATCGGGCCGGGCGGCAGGCCCTTGTGGACGTAGGTGTTGTACGGCGACGCGAACTGGGTGTCCTTGTTGCTGGTGTTCAGCGTGGACCGGCCCATGGCGTAGTTGATGGTGGAGTCGAACTGGAGGGTCATGCCCTGGTCGAGACGGTTGTAGATGACCTGCGACACCTTGCCGAAGTCGTCGGCCTCCTGTGCCTCGGCCTGCACCAGGCTGGCGATCTTGACGAGATCCAGCGGTGACTTCCCCGCCTTCGTGGCGGCGTCCTCCAGACCGTCCTCGGTGTACTCGGCCTTCGCCTGGTTGATCATCTGCTTGACGAGGTTCACGGGCTTCGTGGTCTTGGCGACGCTGTACTTCGCCGGGAAGAGGAAGCCTTCGACCGACCCCTTCGCCCACGTCGGGAGTCCCAGGTCCGCTCCCTTGACCTCGGCCGCCGTGGTGCCTTCCTTGAGGCCGAGCTTGGTGTCTATGGCCGCGTACACCCGGGTGGCGCGCCAGCCCTCGGGGATGATCAGCGCGTTCTGCGACTTCGGGTCGAGCATCATGGTGACCGCGGCGGAGGCCGGCATCCTGCCCTTGAGGACGTACACGCCCGCCTGGATGGTGCGGCTCTTGGAGTTCTTGTTCGCCGCCGAGACGAAGGCGTCCACGCTCTTCACGACGCCGGCCTCCTTGAGGATGTTCCCCATGGTGGTGGCCGAGGCGCCCTTGGGGATGGTCACCTGGACGTCGCCGGTGCCGGTCCCCGAGTAGTCAGGGGCCGGGCCGAAGTGGCTCTCGTAGAAGCTGTGGCCGAAGTAGGCGGCGCCGCCGAGACCGCCGACCAGGACCACCATGACCACCAGGCAGGCGCAGCCGCTGCGGCGCTTCTTGCCCTCCTTGGGCTGCGACGTGCCGGACCGCCGGCCGCCGGCCGCCGGGGTGGAGGGGCTGTCGTCCTCGTCGTCCTCGTCGTGGTCGGCGAAGAAGGCGTGCTCGCGCGGGTCGGCGCCCTCCTCCTCGGCGTCCCACTCGCCGGCGCCGGGCGGAGTGCCGCGCAGGGGACGGGCGCCGGGCTCCTGCGGGTGGCCCTGCTGCTGACCCGGCTGCCGGGCCTGCTGCGGCTGACCCGGGCCGGGCTGCTGCTGCCCGGGCAGGGGTTGCCCCTGGCCCGGCATGGGGCGGCCCTGTCCCTGGCCCGGCATCTGCTGGCCGGGCATGGGCTGCCCCGGCATGGGCTGCTGTCCCGGCTGCTGGTACTGCGGCTGCTGCGGCGGCGGGTAGCCGTTCTGCCCGTAGAAGTCCGGCCGCCCGTACGGGTCCTGCGGCGGCTGCTGCCCGCCGTAAGGGTCCTGATGACCGTAGGTTCCGGTCTGGTGGGAGCCGGTGTCGTACGGGTCGTAGTTCGCCTGCTGCGGGTATCCCTGCTGGGGGTACTGCGGCTGCTGGGGCTGGGGTTGCTGAGGTTGCTGGCCCTGCGGGTACTGCTGGGACTGGGGCTGCTGCGGATACTGCTGCTGGGGGTACCCCTGCTGCGGGTACTGAGGGTGCTGACCGGTTGCGTACGGGTCCTGCCAGCTGCCGTCCGGCTGCTGCTGAGGGTGCTGCGGCTGCTGCTGATAGCCGTGGCCCTGGTCGTACACATCACCGAAGAGCGGGTCCTCGGGGTGCCACGGTTCGGAGCCGGAGCCCCGGCCATAGTCAGTCATCGATCCCCTTGGTACGCGGTCGGCAACGGGCCTGCCGACCCTGCGAAACGGGCGGCACCCGAAGGCGCCGCCGAGTCGCTGCGGAACGTTACCGTATCGCGATCAGATGACTACTTCGACGCTCTCCCCCGGAGCTTTACCAGACGCCCGTTCGGACTCCAGGGCGCTTTGCAGAATAATGACCGCGGCGGCCTGATCGATTACGGAGCGTCCCTTTTTCGCCGTCACCCCGGACGCACGCAAGCCCTGCGCCGCGGTGACCGTCGTCATCCGCTCGTCCACCAGGCGCACGGCCACGGGTGCGATGACTTTCGCCACACTCTGCGCGAAAGCACGGGCCTTGGCGGCGGCCGGGCCCTCGGTGCCGTTGAGGGACCGGGGCAGGCCGATCACCACCTCGATCGGCTCGTACTCGGCGACGATCGCGGCGAGCCTGCGCAGCGCCGCGGGCACGTCCCGGCCGGGCACCGTCTCGACCGGGGTGGCGAGGATCCCGTCGGGGTCGCAGGACGCGACCCCGATCCTGGCGTCCCCGACGTCCACCGCGATCCGGCGGCCACGCCGGATCGCCGGCCGGCCCGCCGCCGGTCCGCCGGGTCCCGGGCCGCCGTCCGGTTGATCCGGCTGATCCGGCCGGTCCTGCGGCTCCCGTCGCTCCGGCTGCTCGGGCCGGCGGTACTTGTCGGTCACGCAGGCGTCACGCCTTCTCGGCGACGAGCCGGCGCACGGCCTCGATCGCGTCCGGTACGGCCGCCGGGTTCTGCCCGCCGCCCTGCGCGACGTCGTCCTTGCCGCCGCCTCCGCCACCGAGTGTCTTGGCGGCGGTACGGACCAGCTCGCCGGCCTTGACGCCGCGCTCACGGGCGGCCTCATTGGTGGCGATGACGGTCAGCGGGCGGCCGTTGGCCACCGTGAAGAGGGCGACCACGGCCGGACGCCCCCCGGTGATGCGCTGCCGGACGTCCAGCACCAGCCGGCGCAGGTCGTCGGCCCCGGTGCCGTCCGGCACCGTCGCGGTGACCACGGCGACGCCCTTGACGTCCTCGGCGCCCCCGGCGAGACCGGCGGCGGCCTGGAGCACCTTCTCGGCACGGAACCGGTCGATCTCCTTCTCCGCCTCCTTGAGCTTGGCGAGCATGCCGGAGATCTTGTCGGGCAGCTCCTCCGGGCGGCCCTTGACCAGCTCGGTGAGCTGGGCGACCACGGTGTGCTCCCGGGCCAGGAAGTTGTACGCGTCCACCCCGACCAGCGCCTCGACGCGGCGGACCCCGGAGCCGATCGAGGACTCGCCGAGCAGCTTCACCAGGCCGAGCTGGGCGGTGTTCTGGACGTGCGTGCCGCCGCAGAGTTCCTTGGAGAAGTCCCCGATGGTGACGACCCGGACGTGCTCGCCGTACTTCTCGCCGAACTCGGCAATGGCGCCCTGCTTCCTGGCCTCGGCGATCGGCATCACCTCGGCGGTGACGTCGAGTTCGCGGGCCAGCACCTCGTTGATCTTCTGCTCGACGTCGGTGAGCACCCCGCCGGGTACGGCGGCCGGGGAGCCGAAGTCGAAGCGGAAACGGCCGGGTGAGTTCTCCGAGCCGGCCTGGGCGGCGGTGGGGCCGAGCGCGTCGCGCAGCGCCTGGTGGGTGAGGTGGGTGGCGCTGTGCGCGCGGGCGATGGCCCGGCGGCGCACCAGGTCGATCTGGGCGTGCGCCGCCGCGCCCACGGTGACCTCGCCGACCTGGACGACACCCTTGTGCACGCTGACGCCGGGCACCGGCTGCTGGACGTCGCGGACCTCGACCACGGCGCCGGAGTCCAGCCGGATCCGGCCGGTGTCGGCGAGCTGGCCGCCGCCTTCCGCGTAGAAGGGGGTGCGGTCGAGCACGACCTCGACCTCGTCGCCCTCGGTGGCCGCGGGCGACGGCAGACCGTCGACCAGCAGGCCGACGACGGTGGCCTCGTTGTGGTCGTGGAGGTAGCCGGTGAACTCGGTGCCGCCGGCCCGGTCGGCGACCTCGCGGTAGGCCGACAGGTCGGCGTGGCCGGTCTTCTTGGCCCGGGCGTCGGCCTTGGCCCGCTCCCGCTGCTCCTTCATCAGCCGCCGGAAGCCCTCCTCGTCCACGGACAGGCCCTGTTCCGAGGCCATCTCCAAGGTGAGGTCGATCGGGAAGCCCCAGGTGTCGTGGAGCAGGAACGCCTGGTCGCCGGAGAGGACGCTGCCACCGCCGGCCTTGGTCTCGCTGACCGCGGTGTCCAGGATGTTGGTGCCGGCCCGCAGCGTCTTGAGGAAGGCGGCCTCCTCGGCGAGCGCCACCGCCTCGATCCGCTTGCGCTCGGTGAGCAGCTCCGGGTACTGCTCGCCCATGGTGGTGAGCACCACGTCGACGAGTTCGGCGGCGACCGCCTCGTGCGCGCCGAGCAGCCGCATGTTGCGGATGGCGCGGCGCATGATCCGGCGCAGGACGTAGCCGCGGCCCTCGTTGCCGGGGGTGACGCCGTCGCCGATGAGCATCATCGAGGTGCGCATGTGGTCGGCGACGACCCGCAGCGCGACATCGGTGTCGTGGGCGCGGCCGTAGGGCACGCCGGTGAGTTCGGTGGCCTTGTCGATGACGACGCGCAGGGTGTCGGTCTCGTACATGTTCTGCACGCCCTGCAGGATCATCGCCAGGCGTTCCAGACCGAGGCCGGTGTCGATGTTCTTGGCGGGCAGGTCGCCGAGGATCGGGAAGTCGTTCTTGCCCTCGCCGGCGCCGCGCACGTACTGCATGAAGACCAGGTTCCAGATCTCCACGTACCGCTCGTCGTTGACCGCCGGGCCGCCCTCCTCGCCGAACTCGGGGCCGCGGTCGTAGTTGATCTCGGAGCAGGGGCCGCAGGGGCCGGGGACGCCCATGGACCAGAAGTTGGAGTCCATGCCGAGCCGCTGGATGCGCTCGGCGGGCACGCCGACGACATCGCGCCAGATGGCCTCGGCCTCGTCGTCCTGCTCGTAGACGGTGATCCACAGGCGGTCGCCTTCGAGGCCGTACCCGCCCTTGTCCTGGGGCGTGGTGAGCAGCTCCCAGGCGTACGTGATGGCGTCTTCCTTGAAGTAGTCGCCGAAGGAGAAGTTGCCGCACATCTGGAAGAAGGTGCCGTGCCGGGTGGTCTTGCCGACCTCTTCGATGTCCGGGGTACGCACGCACTTCTGGACGCTGGTGGCACGCGCGAAGGGGGGCTTGACCTCGCCGAGGAAGTACGGCTTGAAGGGCACCATGCCGGCCGGGACGAGCAGCAGCGTCGGGTCGTCGGCGATGAGGGACGCCGACGGCACGACGGTGTGCCCGCGCTCCTCGAAGAAGCGCAGCCAGCGGCGGCGGATTTCTGCCGACTCCATCAGTGTTCGTCCTTCCGGTTTCCGTACGCGTCGTACGCCTCGTGCGACGCGTCGTGTGCGATGCCCCGGCGCGGTGCCGGGAAGTCGGTGTCCTGGGCGGGCAGTACCGCGGGCCGGTCCTTGCGGGCGGTCAGGCCCGGTGTCTCGGACGTGCCGTGCAGGCCGAGGGCGTCGTGGAGTTCGCCTTCACGCTGGGCCATGCCGGCCCGTACGTCGTGGGCGAACAGCCGCAGCCGGGCGCCGGTCTCCAGCGCGCGGTCGGCGGCGGTGGCGGCGAGGCTGTCCGGGCTGAGCCGGCGCAGCGCCCGCTTGACCTTGACGGTGGCCCAGACGCCGGTGGCGGCGCCGGTGAAGAACCAGAACAGGCGGCGAAACATGGATTCTCAGCCCTCAGTCCTCGGTGCGGTTGCGGCGGCGGCCACGCCGGGCCGCGGGCACCACCTTGCCCTTGACGGTCCTCACCCTGGCCCGGCCGGCGTCGCCGGTCTGCAGCCCGACCGCGCGCCGCACTCCGTAACCGAAGGCGGCGACCTTCACCAGCGGGCCGCCGAACGCCGACGCGACGGTGGAGGAGAGCGCGGAGGCGTTGGCGGTGACCTCGGCGACGTCGGAGGTGATGGTGTCGACCCTGTCGAGCTGGGTGTGCGCGGTGCGCAGCGCGTCGGACGCCTCGCCGAGCAGCGGTACGGCCTGCTCGGTGATCCCGGCGACCAGCTCGGTGGTGCGCTTGAGGGTCTGGGCGAGCCGGAAGAGCGCCACGGCGAGGAAGGACACCAGGATCGCCCAGAAGACCGCCACGATGAGGCCGGCCACCTCTCCACCGGACACGCTGCCGCTCTCCTGCCTGTCAGCCCTGACTCGCTCGTACGCCGCCACTGTGCCCATCACAGCGATGGGACTGCCGAGCCTATCGCGCCGCGCCTGGCCGGCCCTACCGCGCGGGTGCGTGGCGGCGGCCCGCCGGGCGGCGGCCGGCAGCCGATCCCTTATCAGATCGGTGAAAGGTTGGAGACATGATTGTACGTTCCGCGTTTGCACCAGTACGCTCCGTGCACCATGGGTACGCCGCGCAACCTCCCGGCCGAACTGACCGGCTTCGTCGGCCGTGACGATGAACTGGCCGAGTTGTCGGGGCTGTTGGCGCGCGAGCGACTGGTCACGGTGACCGGCACCGGCGGGGTGGGCAAGACCCGGCTGGCGCTGCGCGCGGCCGGGCAGTCGCAGGACCGTTTCCGCGACGGGGTCTGGCTGGTCGAGCTGTCGGGGACACGGGACGGCCGGGACAGCGAGCTGCTCGACCGTACGGTGGCGGACGCGCTGCGGCTGCCGGACCACACCACCAGGCCGCCCCGGCTGGCGCTGGCCGAGCATCTGGCCGACCGCGAACTGCTGCTGGTCCTGGACGGCTTCGACCTGCTGCACAGCCGGACGGCGGCCCTGGTGGCCGAATTGCTGCGCCGGGCGCCCGCGTTACGGGTGCTGACGGCCGCCCGCCGGCCGCTGGGCATCACCGGGGAGCGGCTGCTGACGCTGGAACCGCTGCCGGTGGCCGGGGACGCGGTGCGGCTCTTCGCCGAGCGGGCGGCGGCGGTGCTGCCGGGCTTCGCGGTCACCGAGGAGAACGCGGCCGCGGTCGCCGAGCTGTGTGCCCGGCTGGACGGGCTGCCGCTCGCCCTGGAGCTGGCCGCGGTGCGGCTGCGCGCGCTGTCGGTGGAGCAGTTGCTCGACCGGCTCGACGACCGTTTCCGGCTGCTGACCGGCGGCGACCCCGGCGCGGAGCCCCGGCACCGGGCGCTGCGCACCACCATCGGCTGGAGCCATGAGCTGTGCACACCCGCCCAACGGCTGCTGTGGGCACGGCTGTCGGTGTTCACCGGCCGGTTCGACCTGGACGCGGTGGAGTACGTGTGCGGCGGCCCGGAACTGGCCGAAGAAGGCGTGGTGGAGACGGTCGCGGCACTGGTCGAGCGGTCGGTGCTGAGCCGGGAGGAGGGCCCGGACGGGCAGGTGCGGTACCGGATGCTGGAGAGCGTGCGCGAGTACGCGGCCGGCTGGCTGACCGTGCTCGGCGACGAGACCCGGATGCGGCGCAGGCACCGTGACTGGTACCTCGGGCTGGCCACCTGGTGCGAGCTGGAGTGGTTCAGCCCGCGGCAGGCGGAGGTGGCCGCCCGGGTGGCGGCGGATCTGCCGAATCTGCGGCTGGCCCTGGAGTTCAGTCTGGACGGGACGGCGGGCGAGCCGGCCGAGGACCCGGCGGTCGGCCAGTACCTGGCGGCCACCTTGTGGTTCTGCTGGGTCGGCTGCGGGCGCCTGGGCGAGGGCCGGCACTGGCTGGAGCGGGCGATGGAGCTCTCCGGGGCGCCGAGCGGGCCGCGGGCCAAGGTGATGTGGGTGTACGGGTATGTGGCGCTGCTCCAGGGCGACTCCGCGGCGGCGCTGGCGGCGCTCCAGGAGTGCCGGGCCGAGGCGGAGGCGACCGGGAACGCGGCGGCCGAGGCGTACGCCGTGCACCGGCTGGGCTGCCTGGCGCTGGTCTCGGACGACATGCCGCGCGCCGAGCACTTCATCGGGGACGCGCTGCGGCGCTACCGGCGGATCGGCGAGCTGAACAGCAATGTGCTGATGGGGCAGGTCGAGCTGGCGATGGCAGTGGCCTTCCAGGGCGATGTGCCGCACGCGGTGCGGCTCGCCCAGGAGGTCAGGGAGATCTGCCGGGACCACGGGGAGCGCTGGACGCTGGCCTACGCGCTCTATGTGCTGGCGTACGCGGCCTGGCTGGCCGGTGAGCCGGAGCGGGCCCGGCGGCTGGCCGAGGAGTCGCTCGCGATCGACCACGCCTTCCACGATCTGGTGGGGGCGGTGCTGGCGCTGGAACTGCTGGCGCTGATCACCGAGGGCGAGGGGGCGCCGCACGAGGCGGCGGTGCTCCAGGGCGCGGCGGGCCGGCTGTGGGAGTCGGTGGGCCTGCGGCTCTTCGGCTCGCGGTACTTCAACGCGCCGCACCTGATCTGCGAGCGGCGACTGCGGGAGGTACTGGGTGAGCCGGCGTACGCGGCGGCGCTGGCGGAAGGGGGGCGGTTGACTCTCGACCAGGCGGTACGGCGGGCGTTGGACCGCCCCGGCCCACCGCCCTCCCTCCCCCGCGACCGGCCCCCCACCGCGGCCCCCTCCCGGACCAGCCCCCTCCCCCTCTAGGGGCGCGAGGAACGGCGCGAGCAACCCACCACCGGCCGGTGGTCCGGAAACGACAGCGACTGCCCTACCCGGCCGGTGACGGGGTGCGGCCCCGTCGTGGCCGGCCGCAGTTCCTCCCCCAGACTCCGTCCGGGGGTACCCCCAGCGCCCTAGCGGGGACCCGTGCCCCGAAGGGGCGCGAGGAACGGCGCGAGCAACCGGCCACCGGCCGGTGGTCCGGACACGAGAGCAACTGCCCTACCCGGCCGGTGACGGGGTGCGGCCCCGTCGTGGCCGGCCGCCGTTCCCCGCGCCCCCCGGAGGGATCAGCGGGCGTAGTACTCGACGACGAGCTGCTCGTCGCAGATGACCGGGATCTCCTTGCGGTTCGGGTCGCGGTCGAGCCGGAACGCCAGCGCCTGCAGGTTGACCTGAAGGTAGCGCGGGGTCTCGCCGTCACCGGCCCAGCCGCCCTCGCGGGCGACCGCGAACGGCGTCTTCTCCCGGGACCGCTCGCGGACCTGGACGACGTCCTCGGGGCGCACCCGGAAGGACGGCTTGTCGACCTTGCGGCCGTTCACCTCGATGTGGCCGTGCACCACCATCTGCCGGGACTGGTAGATCGTGCGGGCAAGACCCGAGCGCAGCACCAGCGCGTCCAGCCGCCGCTCCAGCTCGATGATCAGCGCCTCGCCGGTGCGCTGCCCCGCGACCTTCCTGGCCCGGTCGTAGGCGCGCTGCATCTGACGCTCACTGATGTCGTACTGCGCGCGCAGCCGCTGCTTCTCCAGCAGCCGGGTCTTGTAGTCGCTGTTCTGCTTGCGACCACGACCGTGCTCACCCGGCGGGTACGGGCGTGCCTCGAAGTACTTGACCGCCTTCGGGGTGAGCGCGATGCCCAGCGCCCGGGACTTCTTGACCTTGGGACGCGACTGATTCACGTGCGTTGAACCTCCGTGTAAATTAGGTAAGGCTTACCTTAACTGAGGAGTGCGCATGATTCGACCCGGGAACCCCATGCCTGACCTGAGCAACGAGTCAGAGCACAGTCAGCCGCGTCCCGTAGAGGAGGAGGAAGCGCCCCGGCAGCCAACGGCCGCCGAACGCGCACGCACTCTCGTCGAGGGTAACCCGTCACTCGCCCTGACCATTCCGGGCCTCGGCGTCTCCCCCGAAGACCCGATGACCCCGATGACCCCGCTGCGGCACTCGGTGGGCCCGGACGGCGACCTGTTTCTGCTCGTCCCTCGGCACGCGCCCGCCGCCCGCGCGGTGCTGGACGCCGGCGACGAAGAGGTGACCGCTGTGCTGGAGATCACCGATGTGGCCCCGGTCGCGGTGCCGCACCGGATCCGCGGCCGGGCCTGGATCGCGGGCTGGCTGACCCCGGTGCCGTGCGGCGCCTTCGAGGCCGGCGCCCAGTTGCTGCGGCTGGAGCCCGGCGAGATCACGGTGGACGATCTGTGGGGCGCCGGGCTGGTGGAGCCGGACGAGTTCGCCGCGGCCGAGGCCGATCCGCTGCGCGGCTGCGAGGCGGAGGTGCTCCAGCACCTGGCCGCCGCCCACCAGGAGGAGGTCGGACTGCTCTGCGGTCTGATCGCCTCCCCGGACGGCGGATGCGGGCCCCGGGCGGCCGCCGCCGCGGTGCCGCTGGCGCTGGACCGGTTCGGGCTGCGGGTGCGCTTCACCGCCGACGACGGGGTCTTCGACGCGCGCTTCGACTTCCCCGAGCCGGCCGGCGGCCTGGAGGACGCCCAGCGTTCGATGCGGGCGCTGTTCGCCGCCGCCCGCGAGGAGTGACCCCGGGCCGGCGGGACCGGCGGAGCCGTCGCCGCCCTCAGTCCCCGCGGCCTGCCAGCCGCTCCCTGACCCGCTCCAGCACGTCGTAGTAGCGCGCCTCGGCTCCGTACCGGGTCGGCTCGTAGTAGCGGGTGCCGAGCAGTTCCGCGGGGAGGTACGTCTGGGCCGCGATGGCGCCCGGCACATCGTGCGGGTAGACGTACCCCTGGGCGTGGCCGAGCTTCGCCGCGCCCTTGTAGTGCCCGTCCCGCAGGTGCGGCGGCACCGGTCCCGCCTTGCCGGCCCGTACGTCCGCAAGCGCCGCGCCGATCGCGGTGGTCGCCGCGTTGGACTTCGCGGCGAGCGCCAGCGCGATCGTGGCGTGGCTGAGGATCAGCGACGCCTCGGGGAAGCCGATCATGGCCACCGCCTGCGCCGCGGCGACCGCGGTCGGCAGCGCGGTGGGGTCGGCGAGGCCGATGTCCTCGCTCGCCGAGATCATCAGCCGGCGGGCGATGAAGCGCGGGTCCTCGCCCGCGTCGATCATCCGGGCCAGGTAGTGCAGGGCCGCGTCCACATCGGACCCGCGGATGGACTTGATCAGCGCGCTGGCCACGTCGTAGTGCTGGTCGCCGTCCCGGTCGTAGGTCACCGCGGCCCGGTCGACCGACTCCTCCAGGGTGGCCAGGGTGATGGTGTCCTCGCCCTTGGCGATGGCGGAACCGGCGCCCGCCTCCAGCGCGGTCAGCGCCCGGCGGGCATCGCCGCCGGCGATCCGCAGCAGATGCGCCTCGGCGTCCTCGGGCAGCGTGATCGCGCCGCCGAATCCGCGCTCCTCGGTCAGCGCCCGGTGCAGGACGTCCCGCAGGTCGTCGTCGGTGAGCGGCTCCAGGGTGAGCAGCAGCGAGCGGGACAGCAGCGGGGAGATCACCGAGAAGTACGGGTTCTCGGTGGTGGCCGCGATCAGGGTCACCCAGCGGTTCTCCACCGCGGGCAGCAGGGAGTCCTGCTGGGCCTTGCTGAAGCGGTGGATCTCGTCCAGGAAGAGCACGGTCTCACGCTGATAGCCGCCGGACTGGCGCTTGGCGCTCTCGATGACCGCGCGGACCTCCTTGACCCCCGCGGTAATCGCGGACAGTTCCACGAAACGCTTGTTGGTGGCCTTGCTGACCACGTACGCGAGGGTGGTCTTGCCGGTGCCGGGCGGACCCCACAAGATCACCGAGGACGACCCGGCCGGGCCGCCGCCGCCCTCGCCGACCAGCCGGCGCAGCGGTGAGCCCTGGCGCAGCAGGTGCTTCTGGCCCACCACCTCGTCGATGGTGCGCGGACGCATCCGTACGGCGAGCGGGCTGCTGCTGGGGTCGCGCTCCTGGCGGTCCTCGACGGCCGCGGTGAACAGATCTGGCTCCACGCACTTCAGCCTAGGTCACCGGTCCGACATCCCGGTCCTGCGGCCGTCAGGGCGCCTCGTTCCCTCGGCGGGGCGAAACCCCTAGGTTGGGTGGCCCGTGCCACGAGAGGGGAACCCCTTGCCCGTAGAGCGCCGAGATTCCGCAGTGTCCCGGGAGCCCGCACTGTCCGCCGAAGAACTGCGCCTGCTGGTGACGGCCGGCGAGATCCACACCGTGGTGCTGGCCTTCACCGACATGCAGGGCCGCCTGCAGGGCAAACGGTTCGCCGCCCCGTTCTTCCTCGACGAGGTGCTGCCCCACGGCTCGGAGGGCTGCAACTACCTGCTGGCCGTCGACGTCGAGATGGGCACGGTCGACGGGTACGCGATGTCGTCCTGGGAGCGCGGCTACGGGGACTTCGCGATGCGGCCGGACCTGGCGACGCTGCGCCGCATCCCGTGGGAGGACGGCACCGCGCTGGTGCTGGCCGATCTGACCTGGCACGACGGCTCCCCGGTGGTCGCCTCGCCGCGGCAGATCCTGCGCGGCCAGCTGGACCGGCTCGCCGCCCGCGGCTGGCAGGCGTACGCCGGGACCGAGCTGGAGTTCCTGGTCTTCAAGAACACCTACGAGCAGGCGTGGGACGCCGGCTACCGGGGACTGACCCCGGCCAACCGCTACAACGCCGACTACTCGCTGCTCGCCACCTCCCGGGTGGAGCCGCTGCTGCGCCGGCTGCGCAACGACATGGCCGGCGCCGGTCTGGTCCCGGAGTCGGCCAAGGGCGAGTGCAACCTCGGCCAGCACGAGGTGGTCTTCCGCTACGACGAGGCGCTGACCACCTGCGACCAGCACAGCGTCTACAAGACCGGCGCCAAGGAGATCGCCGCCCAGGAGGGCCTGGCGCTCACCTTCATGGCGAAGTACGACGAGCGGGAGGGCAACTCCTGCCACATCCACCTGTCGCTGCGGGACGCCGGCGGCCGGCCGGTGCTGGCGGACGCGGAAGGCGGGATGTCGAAGGTGATGCGCCACTTCCTGGCCGGCCAGCTGGCGGCCCTGCGTGACCTCAGCCTGCTCTTCGCGCCGAACATCAACTCGTACAAGCGCTACCGGGACGGTTCCTTCGCCCCGACCGCGGTCGCCTGGGGCAATGACAACCGCACCTGCGCGTTCCGGGTGGTCGGGCACGGGGCCTCACTGCGGCTGGAGAACCGGGTGCCCGGCGGCGATGTGAACCCCTACCTCGCGCTGGCCGCGATGGTCGCGGCCGGCCTGCACGGCGTGGAGCAGGAGCTGGAACTGCCCGAGCCGTGTGCCGGCAACGCCTACACCGCCGGCTATCCGCGGGTGCCGGGTTCGCTGCGGGACGCGGCGGCGCTCTGGTCGGACAGCGCACTGGCGGCGGCGGCCTTCGGCCCCGAGGTGGTGGCCCACTACGCGAACATGGCCCGGGTCGAGCTGGAGCAGTTCGACACGGCCGTCACCGACTGGGAGCGGTTCCGGTCCTTCGAGCGCATGTGAGTCCGCGGTCGGACCCCGTGCGAGCCCGCCGGGGCCGGGGGCGGATGAGAGCCGCCGGGGCCCGGCGGCTCAGACCAGCGTCTGCCAGTACGCCCACCAGCGGGTCAGGATCAGCGTGGCGATGATGCCGTACCAGAGCACCGGCACGACCCAGTGGAACTCCAGCACCAGCGAGCGGGCCGCCCGCGGGATGCGGATGATGTCGTGCTTGACGTTGTGCACGAACGTGTACCAGAAGGTGGCGATGGTGACGACCCAGGCCAGGCTGCACCACAGGCAGAGCGAGCCGATGCTGTAGAGCGACTGGTACTGGAGCCAGGAGACGAAGACCACACCGAACAGGCCGCCGGCCTGGAGGCCGAGCCAGAACCAGGGGCGGAACCGGGCACCGGCGAGGACGCCCATGGCGATGCAGATCATCACGGGGTACGCGGCCAGCCCGATGATCGGGTTCGGGAAGCCGAAGGCGTGCGCCTGGTCGCTCTGCATGATGTTGCTGCAGGAGATGATCGGGTTCAGGCTGCACGCGGGGGTGTACGTCTTGCCGTCGACCTTGGCCTGCAGCAGCTTGAACTTGTCGTCCGTGATGACGAAGGACGCGAGCAGGCCGAGTGCTCCGCAGATGAGCAGCAGCCAGGTGAACGCTCGTCCCGCGGCGATGCCGTCGGCAGGACGCTGGTCCGGTTCGCCGCCGGTACGCGTCTCATCAAGAGCGGAAGTCGTCATGGTCGCCGATCTCTACTAGGGCCGTGGGGCGGGCACCCCTCATTGTGCACCAGGGTGGTGAGGACGGAATAAGTCCCGGCCACCCCGGTGCCACGGATGAGGGAATGCCGAGGAGATCAGGCCAGACGTTCCTTGACCGTGGTGACGACCTCATCGAGCGCCACCGGCCCCTGCTCGCCGGTCTCCAGGTCCTTCAGCTGCACGACCCCCTCGGCCAGGTCCCGCTCACCGGCGACCAGCGCGAAGCGGGCGCCGGACCGGTTGGCCGATTTCATCGCGTTCTTCAGGCCCTTGCCGCCGAAGGCGAAGTCCGCCGCGACCCCGGCCCTGCGCAGCGCGGTGACCGCGGTGAACAGCGCCCGCCTGGCCTCCTCGCCGAGCGGTACCGCGTAGACGTCGGTGACCGCGGGAAGTGCCAGTTCGACACCCTCCGCCTGGAGCGCGAGCACGGTGCGGTCCACGCCAAGCGCCCAGCCGACCGAGGGCAGTGACGGGCCGCCGATCATCTCGGAGAGGCCGTCGTACCGGCCGCCGCCGCCGACCGCGGACTGCGAGCCGAGCCCGTCGTGCACGAACTCGAAGGTGGTCCGGGTGTAGTAGTCCAGGCCGCGCACCAGCCGCGGGTCGTCCTCGTAGGCGACGCCGGCCTCGGTCAGCAGTTCGCGTACCTGCTCGTGGTACGCCTTGCACGCCTCGCACAGGTGATCACTGATGAGCGGGGCGCCGGCGAGTTGACGCTGGACGGACTCACGCTTGTCGTCCAGCACACGCAGCGGGTTGATCTCGATCCGCTTGCGGGTGTCCTCGTCGAGGTCGAGCCGTCGCAGGTACTCCTGGAGGGCGGCGCGGTAGGCCGGCCGGCACTCCTTGTCGCCGAGCGAGTTGAGCAGCAGCCGGAAGTTCCGCAGGCCCAGCGAGCGGTAGGCGTCCACCGCCAGGATGATCAGCTCGGCATCGAGCACCGGGTCCTCGGCGCCGATCGCCTCGGCGCCGACCTGGGAGAAGTGCCGGTAGCGGCCGGCCTGCGGGCGCTCGTAGCGGTAGTAGGAGCCGGAGTACCAGAGCTTGACCGGCAGGTTGCCGGTCTTGTGCAGATTGGCCTGCAGGGCCGCCCGCAGCACCGAGGCGGTGCCTTCGGGGCGCAGGGCCAGCTCGGTGCCGCCCTTGGTGGTGAGGGTGAACATCTCCTTGGTGACGATGTCGGTGGACTCGCCGACACCGCGGGAGAAGAGTTCGACGTTCTCGAATCCGGGGGTCTCGACATAGCCGTAGCCCGCCCGGCGGGCGGGTGCGGCGATCGCCTCGCGCACCGCGAGGTACGTCGCGGAGGCGGGCGGCAGCAGATCGTAGGTGCCCTTGGGGGCCTGGAACGTGGTCACAGCGTGGGTCGTCACAATCCTCGTCGCGGAGCCGGGTCGCCGGCGCCGTGGCCGCGGGCCGCCTCGCCCAGGTAGGGGTTGGTGGCACGCTCGCGGCCGATGGTCGTCTGGGGGCCGTGGCCGGAGAGCACCACGGTCGAGTCGTCGAGCGGCAGGCACACCCGGGCCAGCGACTCGTGGAGCTCGGCCGTGGAGCCGCCGGGCAGGTCGGTGCGTCCGACGGAGCCGGCGAAGAGCAGGTCACCGGAGAAGAGCACCGACGGGATGCCGGCGGTCTCGGGCAGCCTGAACGTCACCGACCCCCTGGTATGGCCGGGCGCGTGCGCGACGGAGAACTCCAGGCCGGCCAGCGGCAGGCCGGCGCCGTCGGTCAGTTCCCTGAGGTCGTCCGGCTCGCCGACGGTCAGCTCGCCCAGCAGCTGCGCGCCGAACGCGCGGCCGAGCGCCTTCTCCGGGTCGCTGAGCATGAAGCGGTCCTCGGGGTGGATCCAGGCCGGAATGCCCCGCGCCCCGCAGACCGGTACGACGGAGGCGACATGGTCGATGTGACCGTGGCTGAGGATGACGGCGACAGGCTTGAGCCGGTGCTTGGCGAGTGTGTCCTCGACGCCCTGGGCCGCGAGGTGGCCCGGGTCGATGATCACGCACTCCTCACCGGCGGCGGGGGCGACCACGTAGCAGTTGGTGCCCCAGGCCCCGGCGGGGAACCCGGCAATGAGCACGTTCGTCCTTCTGTCGTCCGGCGCGGTGATCAAGTGCCGCGATCAGGGCTTGCGATCAGGTGCGGTGATCGGGTGCGGATCGCGGGAGGCCGCCGATTCACAGCTCGGTGGTGCACGATCCGTTCCACGAGCCTACCGGCGACCCCATGACGGCCGCGAACTCGTATGGTGCCCGCATCGGCAGGTCCGCCGGCCGGCAGGGGGACTGGACTGCGCGCTTGCGGACCGCGAGGATCTGCGGCACGCGGCACAGACGTCCCGTGCGCGAGCAGGTACAACAGCAGATGGCGCAGACAGCCCCAGACAGCGGGCAGACGGCGTGCTCGACCGAGCACACACGAGACTAACGACGGAGACGGCGAAGTGGTCACCAAGGACCAGCGGCGGCGGCAGCTCGCCCGGGAGAAGTTCGAGCGTCAGCAGCAGCGCAGGGTGCAGTTGCGGCAGAAGTCGCGGATCCGCAATGCGATCATCGCCGCGGTTGCCGTGGTCGTCATCGCCGGTGTCGGCGGTGCCTGGATCGGCGGCGCCTTCGACAGCGACGGCAAGAAGACCGACGCGGCCGCGAAGGCCGCGACGCCGTCGGCCTCCGCGCCCGCCACCACCGCCGCGCCGGTCAAGGACCCGTGCAGCAAGCCGGCCGCCGGTTCGCCGGGCAAGCAGCAGTGGAAGACCGCGCCGGCGCTGTCGATCGACAAGAGCGCGAAGTACACCTTCACCCTGCAGACCACCTGCGGCAGCATCCCGATCGCGCTGAACGCGGCGAAGGCCCCGCAGACCACCAACTCCTTCGACTTCCTGGCCGGCAAGGGCTACTTCGACCACACCAAGTGCCACCGGCTCACCACGACCGGCATCTACGTGCTGCAGTGCGGTGACCCGACCGGCCAGGGCAGCGGCGGCCCGGGGTACACCATCCCGGACGAGAACCTGACCGGACTCGGCAAGGCCGGCGCCGACGGCAGCGTGAACTACAAGGCGGGCACCGTGGCGATGGCCAACACCGGCCAGCCGCACACCGGCGGCAGCCAGTTCTTCCTGGTCTACAAGGACAGCCCGCTGCCGCCGAGCTACACCCCGTTCGGCACGATCAGCCCGGACGGCCTGAAGGTGCTCGCCAAGATCGCCGGCGCCGGTGAGAACTCCGGCCAGGGCGACGGTGCGCCGAACGCCACCGTGGTGATCAACAAGGCCACCGTCACCAAGTCCTGATCCCGGCCCGCAGCCGGAAGCCGGAGACCGGCCCCCAGCGGGGGCCGGTCTCCGGCTTCCGGGCGGCTCCGGGCACGGGTTCGGGTAAGGGTTCGAGACCTGATCGGTATCTGAATCACCATCGGGCCCGCACCGGATGCGGACAGCCGGGCCGCCGGTCGCCTATGTTGGCGTTGGATCGGTCAGGGCGTGCGGCCCGGCCGGAGAAATACTGTGGACGATGCCCGCCGGTGTCATGCGGTGGGGGCATCACGTGGAGGAGGCGCTGTGAGCAGCGACCCGTGGGGCCGCGTCGACGAGACGGGGACCGTGTACGTGCGTACGGCCGAGGGGGAGAAAGAGGTCGGTTCGTGGCAGGCGGGCTCCCCCCAGGAGGCCCTCGCCTACTTCGAGCGCAAGTACGAGGGGCTCGTCGTGGAGATCGGCCTCCTGGAACGGCGGGTGCGGACCACCGACATCGCCCCGAAGGACGCCCTGGCCGCGATCGAGCACCTGCGGGCCGCGGTGGCCGAGGCGCACGCGGTGGGCGACCTGGAGGCGCTGGCCACGCGCCTGGACGCCCTGGTCGCCCTGGTGGACTCCCGGCGGGAGGAACGCCGGGTCGCCAAGGCGAAGCAGAACGAGGAGGCCAAGGCCGCCAAGGAGCAACTGGTCACCGAGGCCGAGCAGTTGGCCGAGAGCGAGCAGTGGCGTACGGCGGGCGAGCGGCTGCGCGCGCTGGTGGACACCTGGAAGGCGCTGCCCCGGCTCGACCGGCGGGCGGACGACGAGCTGTGGCACCGGTTCAGCCACGCGCGGTCGGTGTTCTCCAAGCGCCGCAAGGCGCACTTCGCGTCGCTGGACGCCCAGCGCGAGGAGGCCAGGCGGACCAAGGAGAAGCTGGTCACCGAGGCGCAGGCGCTGTCGGACTCGACGGACTGGGGGCCGACGGCGGCCCGCTACCGCGAGCTGATGGCGGAGTGGAAGGCCGCGGGCCGCGCCCAGCGCGAGGCCGAGGACGACCTGTGGAACCGCTTCCGCGGCGCCCAGGACGTCTTCTTCGCCGCCCGCTCCGAGGTCTTCGCCGAGCGCGACAGCAGCGAGCGCGACAACCTCGCGCTCAAGGAGGAGCTGGTCACCGAGGCGGAGAAACTGCTGCCGGTGACGGACCTGAAGGCGGCCAGGGCCGCGTTCCGCTCGCTCAACGAGCGGTGGGAGGCCATCGGCCATGTGCCGCGGGACGCCCGGCCGCGCATCGAGGCCCGGATGCACACCGTCGAGCGTGCGCTGGCCGAGACCGAGGAAGCCGAGTGGCGGCGCACCAACCCGGAGGTACGGGCGCGGGCGGCCGGCCTGACCGGACAGCTCCAGGCGGCGGTCGACAAGCTCCGGGCGCAGATCGAGGCGGCGCGGGCCGCGGGGAACACCGCGAAGGCCGACAAGCTCCAGGCGGAGCTGGACGGCCGGCAGGCGCTGCTGGACTCGGCGCTGAAGGGCATGCAGGAGTTCGGCGGCTGAGTACGGCGCACGGCTGAGGGGCGGGACCCGGACGGGTCCCGCCCCTCAGCTGTGGTCAGCGCTGGCGGCCCGAGGTGACCCGGTAGACGTCGTAGACGCCTTCGACGCCGCGGACGGCCTTCAGGACGTGCCCGAGGTGCTTGGGGTCGCCCATCTCGAAGGTGAACCGGGAGGTGGCGACCCGGTCGCGGGAGGTCTGGACGGCCGCGGACAGGATGTTGACGTGCTGGTCGGAGAGCACCCGGGT
The DNA here is from genome assembly GCF_036227265.1 of Streptomyces sp. NBC_01476. Classification (NCBI taxonomy): domain Bacteria; kingdom Bacillati; phylum Actinomycetota; class Actinomycetes; order Kitasatosporales; family Streptomycetaceae; genus Streptomyces; species Streptomyces sp. NBC_01476. The sequence continues at coordinate 1,335,227 of NZ_CP109446.1, forward strand.
GACGTCCGAGAGCAGCCGGGAGCGATCCAGCGCCTCCACCTGGATGGCGACCAGGAAGACCGAGGACTGGGTCGGCGCCCACTCGACGTCGATGATCCGCTCGGGCTGCTGGGAGAGCGACTCCACGTTCACGCAGTCCGCCCGGTGCACCGAGACGCCGTTCCCGCGGGTGACGAACCCGATGATCGGGTCGCCCGGCACCGGCGTACAGCACCGCGAGAGCTTCACCCAGACGTCGCTGACGCCCTTGACGATGACACCGGGGTCCGCGTTGGCCCGCCGCTTGGTGCGGCCCTGCGTCGGAGTGGTGATCTCCGCGATGTCCTCGGTGGCACCTTCCTCGCCGCCGAGCGCGTCCACCAGCTTCTGCACCACCGACTGGGCGGTGATGTGCCCCTCGCCGATCGCCGCGTACAGCGCGGAGATGTCGGGATAGCGCATCTCGTGCGCGAGGGTGACCAGCGAGTCGCCGGTGAGCACCCGCTGGATCGGCAGGTTCTGCTTGCGCATCGCCCGGGCGATGGCTTCCTTGCCCTGCTCGACCGCCTCTTCGCGGCGCTCCTTGGAGAACCAGGCGCGGATCTTGTTACGGGCCCGCGGTGACTTGACGAAGCCGAGCCAGTCGTGGGACGGCCCGGCGCCGGCCGCTTTGGAGGTGAAGACCTCCACGGTGTCGCCGTTGTCCAGGGTGGACTCCAGCGGCACCAGACGGCCGTTGACGCGGGCGCCGATCGTCCGGTGACCGACCTCGGTGTGCACCGCGTAGGCGAAGTCCACCGGGGTGGCGCCGGCCGGCAGCGCTATCACGTCGCCCTTGGGCGTGAAGACGAAGACCTCGTTCTGCGAGAGGTCGAAGCGCAGCGACTCCAGGAACTCGCCCGGGTCCTCGGTCTCCTTCTGCCAGTCCAGCAGCTGACGCAGCCAGGCCATGTCGTTGACCGCGTCGTCCTTCTTGTCCGAGCGCGGGCTGTCGGTGCGCACCTTGGAGGCGCCGGCCACCGCTTCCTGCTTGTACTTCCAGTGCGCCGCGATGCCGTACTCGGCCCTGCGGTGCATGTCGAAGGTGCGGATCTGCAGCTCGACGGGCTTGCCGCTGGGACCGATCACCGTGGTGTGCAGGGACTGGTACATGTTGAACTTCGGCATCGCGATGTAGTCCTTGAACCGGCCGGGGACCGGATTCCATCGCGCGTGAATGGTGCCGAGCGCCGCGTAGCAGTCCCGGACGGTGTCGACCAGCACCCGGATGCCGACCAGGTCGTAGATCTCCGCGAAGTCCCGGCCGCGGACGATCATCTTCTGGTACACGCTGTAGTAGTGCTTGGGGCGGCCGGTGACGGTGGCCTTGATCCGGGCGGAGCGCAGGTCCTGCTGGACCCGGTCGGTGACGACGGCCAGGTACTCGTCGCGCTTGGGGGCGCGCTCGGCGACCAGGCGGACGATCTCGTCGTACATCTTCGGGTAGAGGATCGCGAAGGCGAGGTCCTCCAGCTCCCACTTGATGGTGTTCATGCCCAGCCGGTGGGCCAGCGGGGCGTAGATCTCCAGGGTCTCGCGGGCCTTCTTCTCCTGCTTCTCGCGCTTGAGGTAGCGCATGGTCCGCATGTTGTGCAGCCGGTCGGCGAGCTTGATGACCAGCACCCGGGGGTCCTTGGCCATCGCCACGACCATCTTGCGGACCGTCTCGGCCTGCGCGGCCTCGCCGAACTTGACCTTGTCCAGCTTGGTCACGCCGTCCACCAGCAGCGCCACCTGGTCGCCGAAGTCGCGGCGCAGGGTGTCCAGGCCGTACTCGGTGTCCTCGACGGTGTCGTGCAGCAGCCCGGCCATCAAGGTGGCCGAGTCCATGCCCAGCTCGGCGAGGATGGTGGTGACGGCCAGCGGGTGCGTGATGTACGGGTCGCCGCTCTTGCGCTTCTGACCGCGGTGCCAGCGCTCGGCGACCTGGTACGCGCTCTCGATCTGCCGGAGCTGCGCGGTGTCACCCTTGGGGTCGTTCCCCCGCACGACGCGCAGCAGCGGCTCCAGGACCGGGTTGTACGGGCTGGAGCGCTGCACACCGAGCCGCGCCAGCCGGGCGCGCACCCGGCTGGAGGAGGCGCCGGGACGGGTCGGGGCGACGCTTCCGGGCGTGCGGACGGGCCGCACGGCGGGAGCTGTCTCCGGCGCGGTCAGCGGCAGGGCCGCCGCCGGCTCCGCCGCGGCTGCCTGGCCCCTGCTTTCGCTCTCGGCGGGGGTCTGCGCGCTCGCGTCCACCGGCTGCGTCCCGCCTGCGGCGTCGAGTGGCTGGGCCTTGTCTGGCAAGAGCACTCCTCACGCGGGTGGGTCTTCCATGGTATCGACCTACGGCGCCGCCCGGGCGCCCGGCCGGGGCAAGGAAGCCCCGGTCCCCCCGGGAACGCGCGGGTGCGCTCCGGGATTCCTCAGATGGTGATCAGGGCGTCCAGCGGGGCACCGGAGAGGCTTTTGGCGAGGCGGTCACGGCCGGCCAGAAAACCGAGCTCCATGAGTACGGCCACTCCGGCGACGGTGGCGCCGGCCCGGCGGACGAGTGCCACGGACGCCTCGGCGGTGCCGCCGGTGGCCAGCACGTCGTCGATCACCAGCACGCGGTCGTTCGCCGCGAAGGCGTCGGTCTGCACCTCCAGCTCGGCGCTGCCGTACTCCAGGTCGTAGGACTGGGAGTGGGTGTTCCCCGGCAGCTTGCCGGCCTTGCGGACCGGGACGAAGCCGAGGTGGGCGCGGGCGGCGGCCGGGGCGGCCAGGATGAAGCCGCGCGCCTCCAGGCCGACCACCTTGGTGGCGGCGTGCCGGCGGCAGAGCGCGGCGAAAGCGTCGACCAGCGCGTTGAAGGCGACCGGGTCGGCGAGCAGCGGGGTGATGTCCTTGAAGACCACCCCGGGCCGCGGGTAGTCCTGCACATCACGGATCCGGGAGAGCAGCAGGGTCCGCAGCTCCGGCGAGGCGGCTTCCGTCGTGGTCATCGCGCTTCTTTCGTCTCTTCTGCGGCTTGGCGTACGTCGGGGGCTTCGCGCCCCGGGACAAGGTACCGGAACGGCCGTCGCCGCCCGGTCCCTGTACGGGGCCGGGCGGCGACGGGTGCTGCTCGGGGCCTTCGCGCCTCAGCGGCGCTTGCCGGAGGGGCGCCCGCGGCCACCGCGGTTGCCGCGGTTCACCGGCTGGCTGCGGGGCTGCCGGGTGCCGCCGGAGGCCGCCGGGCCCTGGGCCCGCGGGCCGACCACGGCCGGGGTGGCACCGGCCACGCCCTCGTCGCCCTCGATGCCGCCGTCTTCTTCCTCCGGCAGCGCTTCGCCACTCAGCTCCGCCTGCCGGGCCTTCGCCGCGTCGGCGGCCCGCTTGGCCAGGACCCGCTTGCGCAGCGCCTTCATCTGCGGGTCGCGCTCCTTGAAGTCCGCGACGATCGGGGTCGCGATGAAGATCGAGGAGTACGCACCGGCGCTCAGGCCGACGAAGAGGGCGAGCGCGATGTCGTTCAGCGTGCCGGCGCCGAGGATGCCGCCACCGATGAAGAGCAGCGCGGCGACCGGCAGCAGCGCCACCACCGTGGTGTTGATGGACCGCACCAGCGTGCCGTTGAGGCTGCGGTTGGCGATGTCGCTGTAGGTGTACTTGTTCTGCTTGGTGAGGTCCTTGCTGGCTTCCTTCAGACCGTCGAAGACGACGACGGTGTCGTAGAGGGAGTAACCGAGGATCGTCAGCAGACCGATGACCGTACCCGGGCTGACCTCGAAGCCGACGATGGCGTACACGCCGGTGGTGATGGTGAGGTCGTGCAGCAGCGCGATCAGCGCGGCGAGCGCCATCCGCCACTCGAAGGCGATCGCGAGGTAGACGACCACCAGGACCAGGAAGATGATCAGGCCTTCCAGGGCCTTGTTGGAGATCTCCTTGCCCCAGCTGGGGCCGACGATCTCGGCGTCGATCTGGGACTTGGGCATGCCCAGGTCCTTGGAGATGTCGTCCTGCATCTTCTTGGACTCGTCGGTGGAGACCCCGCCGACCTGGATGCGGACGCTGCCGTTGCCGAGCTTCTGGACGGTGGCGTCGTTGCCGTGCGTGTCACCGGAGATCTTGTTCTGTACCTGGGTGACGGACATCGACGTCTTGTGGGTGGTGAAGACGGCGCCGCCGGAGAACTCGATGCCTTCCTTGAGGCCGTTCACCGCGAGCCCGACGATCGCCACGACCGTGATCAGCAGCGAGATCCCGTACCAGATCTTGCGCTTGCCGACGAAGTCGTAACTGATCTCGCCCCGGTGCAGCTTGTGACCGAGATCGCTGAGCTTCGACATCAGGCTTCCTTCGTCTCGGTGCTGGGCGTACGGCGGACACGGCGGAGCGGGGCCTTGACGCCGAGGCTCTTCGGGTCGAGGCCGGACCACTTGTGCCCCTGCGAGAAGAACAGCCGCCGGGCCAGGATCGTCATCAGCGGCTTGGTGAAGAGGAACACCACCACAACGTCGAGCACCGTGGTCAGTCCGAGGGTGAAGGCGAAGCCCCGGACCTTTCCGACGGTGACCACGTAGAGGACCGCCGCGGCGAGGAAGGACACGAAGTCCGACACCAGGATGGTGCGCCGGGCGCGCGGCCAGCCGCGGGCCACGGCCGGCTGCAGCGACCGGCCCTCGCGCAATTCGTCTCTGATGCGTTCGAAGAAGACGATGAACGAGTCGGCGGTGATACCGATGGCCACGATGGCGCCGCAGACCGCCGGCAGGTTCAGGGCGAAGCCGATGGCCTCACCGAGCAGGCACATCAGGGTGTAGGTCAGTCCGGCGGAGACCAGCAGGGAGACGATCGCCACCCCGGCCAGGCCGCGGTAGTAGGCGAAGAGGTAGATCACGACCAGGGCCAGGCCGACCGCGCCGGCGATCAGGCCGCCGCGCAGCTGCTCACCGCCGAGGGCGGCGGAGACGGTGGTCTTGTCGGAGATCTGGAAGGCCAGCGGGAGCGAGCCGTACTTCAGTACGTTCGCCAGGTCGTCGGCGGACTGCTGGGTGAAGCTGCCGGAGATCTGGGCGCTGCCGCCGGGCAGTGCCTGGGAGACCTGCGGGGCGGACACCACGTTGCCGTCGAGGTCGATGGCGAACTGGTTGTTCGGGGACTGCTGCTGCGCCAGGTTGCCGGTCACCGAGGTGAACTGCTTGGCGCCCTTGGAGTCGAAGTTCAAGTTGACGACCCAGCCGTTGCCCTGCTGGGTGTCGAAGGCCGAGCTGGCGCTGGAGACGTTCTTGCCGTCGATCAGCACCGGGCCGAGCGCGTACTTGATCCAGTCCTTGCTGCCGCTGGCCTGGCCGCAGGCGACGACCTTGTCGGTGGGCTTGGTGCCCTCGCTGGCGTTGGCGCGCTGCTGGGGGTCGCTGCAGTCCAGCTTGTCGAGCTTGGCCTGCAGGTCGGCCGGGATCGACACGTCGGCGGCCGGGGTGGTGGTGCTGGGGGCCGGGGTGTCCGCGGCGCCCGGGGTGCTCGCCGGAGACGTCGGGACCGGCGTGGGGGCCTTGTCCGTGGTCGACTTCAGCGCGTCGCTGACCGCGCGGCCCTGCGGGCTGGCGGAGTTCGACGGGGTGCTCGACGGGGTGCCGGTGG